>JACVJD010000012.1 GCA_015711825.1 Candidatus Solincola daggyaiensis | reverse complement strand
GGTGGGACCGGACAACGGCATCCTCATGCCGGCGGCGGAGAGGCTGGGCGGCGTCTCGGAGGCCTATTTCCTCGACAACCAGGAGTTCTTCCGGCACCCTGTGCACCCCACTTTCCACGCCCGCGACATCTTCGCGCCGGTGGCGGCGCACCTCTCCCTGGGGGCCGACCCCAGGGACATGGGATCGCCCATGGACCCCGGCAACCTGGCGCCCGCCCCCTGGGTCCGCGCCCGCGAGGGCGAGGGCGCCGTCTATGCCGCGGTGGTGGACGTGGAACGCTTCGGTTCCCTGCGCCTCAACGCCTATCCGGAGCAGGTAAAGGCCCTGGGGTACCGCGAGGGAGAGAAGGTGCTCCTGGGGATCGGCGAGGAGGAGGTGGTGGCGGTCCTGGCCTCCACCTTCGGGGAGGTGGGGGCCGGGGAGGTGCTCCTCTACGAGGACTCCTCGGGAGTCATGGCCGTCGGAGTGAACGGGGGTGACCTGGCCTCCCGCACCCGTTCCCGACCCGGCGATACGGTGGTCATCTACGGGCCCGGGGATAGGGCATGAAGGCCGGCGACGCCATGGAGCGGGGCGCGGGACAGCGTGGGATAGGAAGATCCGTGCCCGCCAGGGGCATGCGGGAGACGCCTCCTTATCGTCTTGCGCATCGCGAGCGCGCTTATTAATGTATAGGGGAACGTTCCTCAAGCCCTGAAGGGAGGTCCCCATGTCCAAGGAGTGCAAGAATTACCAGGCCAACCTGGAAAGGTGCAACTGCACCTACGAGCCGTGTTCCCGCAAGGGCTATTGCTGCGAGTGCCTGCATTACCACCGCCGCAATGGGGAACTTCCGGCATGCTTTTTCCCGCCGGAGGTGGAGCGCACCTATGACCGCTCCGTGCGCCGCTTCACGGAGTGCCGTTGACGGGAAAGGAAAAGCCTGGAGACGGAAACGCAACAGGAGACGAAGGCAAGGAGGGAGAAATGGAAGAAGTTTACATTGCCGGCGCTTGCCGCACCGCCATCGCCAGGTTCGGGGGAAGCCTAAGGGACGTGAAGACCGGCGAGCTGGTGCGCGTGGTGATCGAGGAAGCGGTGAGGCGAGCGGGGATAGCCCCGGAGTGCGTGGACGAGGTGATATTCGGGCAGGTGGTTCCGCGTACGGACGAGAACTGCCTGGCCGCCAGGCTGGGGGCGCTGAAGGCGGGGCTTCCCTACACCGTGCCCGCGGCGGGAGTGATCAGGGGATGCGGCTCGGGCATGCAGGCCCTCATCGACGCCGTGCGCGCCATCCGCGTGGGGGATTCCCGCGTGGTGGTGGCGGGGGGCGCCGAGAACATGAGCTCCATCCACTATTACAGCAACGACATGCGCTGGGGAAAGCGCATGCGCAGCGGGGAGTTCATCGACGGGCTGTGGGAGGTGCTGCACGACCCCTACAACGGTTTGATCATGGGCCTCACGGCCGAGAACATCGCGGAACGCTTCGGCATCACCCGCGAGGAGCAGGACCGCTACGCCCTGGAGAGCCAGCGACGGGCGCTGGCGGCCATCACGGCGGGGAAGGTCAAGGAGGAGATCGTGCCGGTGGAGGTGAAGACGCGCAAGGGAGTGGAGGTCTTCGACACCGACGAGCACCCCAGCGATCCCACCCTGGAGAAGCTGGCATCCCTTCCCCCCGCCTTCAAGAAGGACGGCACGGTCACCGCCGGCAACGCCTCCGGCATCAACGATGCCGCCGCCGCCCTGGTGTTAATGTCCGGCGCGAGGGCGGAGGAGCTGGGAGTCAAGCCTTTGGCGCGGGTGCTTTCCTACGCCTACGTGGGGGTGGACCCAGACATCATGGGGGTGGGGCCGGTTTACGCCATACCCAAGGCCCTGGAGAAAGCGGGCCTCAAGCTGGAGGACATAGGCGCCATCGAGCTCAACGAGGCCTTCGCCGCCCAGGCTTACTACTGCATCCGGGAACTGGGCTTGAACCCCGAGATCACCAACATCTACGGCAGCGGCGTGGCTCTCGGGCACCCCGTGGGGTGCACGGGCGCGCGCATCGTGGTCACCCTGCTCACGGCCATGAAGGAGCTCGACGCGCGGTACGGCCTGGCCTCCCTGTGCATAGGAGGCGGCCAGGGCATCGCCATGGTGGTCGAGAGGCTTTAGGCCCGACGCCTCCGCGCGACACGCGGTGATAGGGGAGGGATGGTGAGGAGGTCGAGCATGACGGTTTGACCGAGCATATGCCCGGTGTTAACATTTTTCCTGCCGTTCCTTGAAAGCGTTATAGCAAAAGGCGGCCGAGAGGGGACGGGATGCCGCAAACCTAAAGGCGATCACCGGGAAGGCGCCGGAGGCGCCATGGCCCTGACGGTGAGGCGTTTATCTTTCTCGGCCGGCTTTGTCAGTGCCGTCCGGGTCCTGTAAAGGCGAAGAGGGAAGCCGGTGAGAGTCCGGCACGGTGGCGCCGCTGTGACTGGGGAGCGAGGCCCCGCTTATCCACTGGCCATGGGTCGGGAAGGAGGGGCGGAACGGTGATCCAGGAGTCAGAAGACCTGCCCGGAGGGCGCCAGTCAGCTCTCCGCCTCAGGGAGAAACCTGGCGAGACGGGAAAAACGCCCCGCTCTTAGGTGAGAGAGCGGGGCTTTCTCGTGCGGCATCGGTGGGACGGCTAGGGGGTCGCGCGCGCGGCATGCCCGGCCACCGGAGGCGGTACGGCTTCCTCCATAGGGCCGCAGGCAGGGGTACTGTGGCATGGGAGAGGCGGAGGACGGGCAGGGCAAAAGCGGAAAGGGATAGGTCATGGAACACCGCATGGTGCTGGTGCTGGGAGGAGCGCGCAGCGGCAAGAGCTCCTTCGCCCAGGGTCTGGCCGCCGCGTCGGGGCGGCGGGTGTGTTTCCTCGCCACCGCCTGGCCGGGGGACGAGGAGATGGAAAAACGCATAAAAAGGCACCGCGAGGAGCGTCCCCAGGGCTGGGTGACCCTGGAGCTCGCGGGCGGCACCGAGCTGCCGGGGCTCCCCCGTGAAGGGGATCTCGCGCTCATGGACTGCTTCACGGTGTATTTGTCCAACCTCATGGCGCATGCCGGCCTGGACTGGCCGGCGGAAGAGGAGGGCAGCATGCCCGAGGAGGAGGTCCTGCGCCGCATGGAGGAGGTGGAAGCCGAGGCGCTGGAGCTGGTGGAGCGCGTGCGAGCGGCCGCCGCGGAGCTCATAGTGGTGGCCAACGAGGTGGGGATGGGGGTGGTGCCTCCCTACCGCCTGGGGCGCGTCTTCCGCGACCTGGCGGGAAGGCTCAACCAGCGCCTGGCCGAGCGGGCGGACGAGGTTTACCTGGTGGCGGCGGGGCTGCCTCTGCGCCTGAAGCCTTGATCGCGCGGCGGGTCATGATTATGTGAGCGGCGATAAGGAGAGGAAGGTCATGGGAAGGCTGGAGGAAACGCTGAAGAGGATCGGGGAGCCGGACGGGGCGGCGATGGGGCAAGCCCGCGCGAGACAGGACCAGCTCACCAAGCCCCCGGGGGCGCTGGGGGCGCTGGAAGAAATCTCCATCAAAGTCGCGGGCATCGCCGGTGAGGCGATGCCGCGGCCGGGGCGCAAGGTGGTGCTGGTGATGGCCGCCGATCACGGGGTCACCGCGCAGGGGGTCAGCCTGTACCCCCGCGACGTCACCGCCCAGATGTTGCACAACTTCCTCGCCGGGGGAGCGGCCATCAACGTGCTCGCCCGCCACGTGGGGGCGGAGGTGCGGGTGGTGGACGTGGGAGTGGCCGTGGACGTGGAGGCGGAAGGGCTCACGGTGCGCAAGGTCAGGCACGGCACCGCAGATATGTCCGAGGGCCCGGCCATGTCGCGGGAGGAGGCGCGGGCCTGCGTGGAGGCGGGCATAGCGGTGGCGGAGGAGGAGCTGGAGGCGGGCGCCTGGATGCTGGCCGCCGGGGACATGGGCATAGGCAACACCACCGCGGCGAGCGCCATCACCGCTGCCATGGCGGGCATGGACCCCCGGGAGGTGACCGGCCGGGGCACCGGGCTGGACGACGAGGGCCTGGAGCGCAAGGTGGGGGTGATAAGGAGGGCTTTGGAGGTTAACCGCCCCCATCCCTCCGACGCCCTGGACGTGCTGGCCAAAGTGGGGGGGTTGGAGATAGGCGCCATCGCCGGGGTGATGCTCGCCGCCGCCGCCGCCCGGCGCCCCGTGCTGGTGGACGGCTTCATCTCCGGCGCCGGGGCGCTGATAGCGGCGGGGCTTCATCCCCTGGCCCCCCATTTCATGCTCGCCTCGCACCTCTCGGTGGAAAGGGGACACGCGGTGATCCTGGAGCGCCTGGGTCTCCACCCCATCATCAGGGCCAACATGCGCTTGGGCGAGGGCACGGGGGCCGCGCTGGGATTCAGCCTGGTGGAGGCGGCCCTGAAGATACTCTCCGAGATGGCCACCTTCGCGGAAGCGGGGGTATCGGGCCCGGAAGGGGAGCAGGGGTGATGGGCGGCGGAAGGCGATGCGCGCGCCGGGGCGGAGATGCCGGCCGGGAGGCCGCATGCCGCGGAGAGTTACACCTCGAGGCGGGGGCGGAAGGTGGTGAAGAATGGCTGCCGTGCTGGACGCCTTCCGCTTCCTGACCGCGCTGCCCCTTCCTCCGCGACGGAAGGACGGCGGCTTGGCCGCCTCGGTGGCCTACTTCCCCCTGGTGGGCGTCTTTCTGGGGGGCTCTCTGGCGCTCGCCGACTGGGCGTGCGCGCGGGCCTTCCCGCGCGTGTCCCATTTCCTCTCCGCCGCCCTGGGGCTGGCGGTCTATGCCTTGCTCACGGGGGGGTTGCACCACGACGGCCTCGTGGACGTGGCGGACGCCTTCTGGGGAAGGAGGTCGCGGGAAGAGAGGTTGCGCATCATGAAGGACGCGCGGTCGGGAGCGCTGGGCGTGACCGCCCTGGCGCTCTTTCTGCTGGTGGAACTGGCCGCTCTCTACGCCCTTCCCGCGCGCGTGGCCGCCTCTCCGGGGTATTTGCGCCGGGCCGCGCTCCTGGTCTTCCCGGTGCTGGGGAGGTGGGTGATGTGCTATCTCTGCGTGCGCTTTCCCTACGCGCGCGCGGAGGGCACGGGGGCGGCCTTTATCGCGGGGGCGAGCTATACCGCCCTGGGGGCGGCGAGCGCGGTCACCCTGGCGGTGCTGGCGGGGTGCTTCGTGTTCGTGATCCGCGCCCCCTTGCTGGCGGCGGTGCTCTCTCTCTCGGCGCTGGCCTTCGCGGAGCTGGCGGGATCCTATTTCAACCGGGCCCTGGGCGGGGTGACGGGTGACTGCGTGGGGGCGGCGGGGATGCTCTACGAGGCGCTGGCCCTGCTGCTGCTGGCCAGCCGCGTACCCGAGCTGCTTTTGACTTGAAGGATTTCATCTCCGCTCGCGGAGGGGAGCGCGGCGTGGCTGTATCTGCGGGTCGGGCGGTGCGGCGTGGAATGAAGGTTTAAACGGCGTGAGGCGAGTTGGAGGAAGGTCCAGCGGGAAGGTTGCGGTGCGGCGTGAAGGGGTTCGTGTAGTGCATGAGAATGTGAAAAAGGGTAAAGAGCTCCGGTGGTGAAGGTGGGGAAGAGGCGTTCAGAGAGCCGGAAACCCTCGAGGGCGCGTCACGTCGCCGCCGCCTTCGCCCTCGATGCCCTGCTGGGCGACCCCGAGGGATATCCCCATCCCGTGCGCCTGATGGGGAGATGCATCGAGGGGCTGGAAACGGTGCTGGGGCAACGCCACGCGGGCGACCGCGGGGCGCGACTGCGAGGCTGCCTGCTGGCGGCGGTGATGGCGGGCGGGAGCTGGGCGGCGGGACGCGTGCTGACGGCGGGGCCGTGGCCGGGGGTAGCGGAGACGCTGCTCCTGTACACCGCCTTCGCCTGGAAGGACCTGGAAAGAAGCGCCTTGAGGGTGGCGGAGGACCTCGAGCGGGGAGAGGTGGACGCGGCGAGGTCGCACTTGCGCGCGCTGGTGGGGCGGGACACCGAGCTCCTGCAGGAGAGCGATATCTGCAAGGCGGTGGTGGAGTCGGTGGCGGAGAATTACTGCGACGGGGTGCTGGCGCCCCTTGTGTGGGCGGCGGTGGGGGGCGCCCCGGCGGCGCTGGCCTTCAAGGCGATCTCCACCATGGACTCCATGCTCGGGCACAAGGACGAGCGCCACCTCCACCTGGGGTGGTGCCCGGCGCGCCTGGACGACCTCGCCGTCTTCGCGCCCGCCCGGATGTCCGTTCCCCTCATAGCGGCGGCCGCGGCCCTATGCGGATTGGACGGGGCGGGGGCATGGAGGATCGGGCTGCGCGACCGGCTTCGCCATGCCAGCCCCAACAGCGCCCATCCCGAGGCCGCCTTCGCGGGCGCGCTGGGGCTGGAGCTTGGGGGAGCGGTGAGGTACCGCGGCGAGCTGCATGCTTACCCGAGCATCGGCGAGGGCTGCAGGGAGTTGAAGACCGCGCAGGTGCGGGAAGCGGTGAGGCTGCTGCGCGCCGCATCGGCGTTGGGACTGTGCCTGGCGCTTGCGCTGGCGTGGGCGGCCGAGAGGCGGGGAGGCGGGAGATGAGCAAGGGGTTTCCCGCCCATGGGGGCGACCTGGAGTGGGCGGCGGAGCGTTACGGCCTGACCCCCGGCGGCTTTCTCGATTTCAGCTCCAATCTCAATCCCCTCGGACCTCCCCCGCGCGCCCTGGAGGCGGCGCATGCCGCCCTGCGCGAGGCCGCGCGTTACCCCCAGCCGGGCGCGGAAAGACTCCGGGCTGCCCTAGCCCTCCACCTGGGCCTGGAAGAGGGGCAGCTCACGCTGGGCAACGGGTCCAGCGAGCTCATCCACCACCTGGCGCGGCAAATGGGGGCGTTAGCCGGGAAGAGGAGGGGAGGCGGGCGCGGGGAAGGAGACGCGAGACAAGGGCGCCTCAAGGTGACGGTGGCCGCGCCCGCCTTCGGGGAGTACGAGCGGGCGGCGGCCCTCGCGGGCGCCGAGACATCTTTCCATTTTATGTCACCCGATGACCGCTTCTCGCTGCGAGCGGATAAGCTGGCGGAGGCGGCGGCGCGATCGCAACTGACCTTCTTCTGCAACCCCTCAAGCCCCACGGGCCGGCTTTACGGGAGGGAGGAATTGATCCCCGTGCTGGAGGCCTGCCGGGCCGCCGGGGGCATCCTGGCCGTGGACGAGAGCTTCATGTCCTTCTGCCCCCTGCGGGAGGCGGCGGAGGCGAGCCTTCTCGCCCGCGCGGGGGAGGAAGGGCTGGTGGTCATATCCACCTTCACCAAGAGTTTCGCCCTCGCGGGGCTGCGCGGGCCGGGTTGGCTCGCCGGTCCGCAAGGGCTCGTCGCCCGCCTGGAGGAGACGGCGGTGCCCTGGCGGGTGAACGTGGCGGCGCAGGCCGCGGCCCTGGCCTGCCTGGAGGAACGGTCTTACCTGGAGGAGACGCGCGCCGCGGTAGCGGCCTGGAGGGAGGAGCTGGAGACCTGCCTGGCGGACTCCGGCATCTTCGAGGTCTTCCCCTCCCGCACAAACTTCCTGCTCCTGCGCCTTGCGCCACAGGCAGCGGGCGCCGGCGAGGTGGCGGATGCGCTGGGGAGGAGGGGGATACTGGTGCGCGATTGCCGCGATTTCCGGGGACTGGGAAGCGGCTTTCTGCGTGTGGCGGTGAGGAGGCCCGAGGAAAACCGTCGCCTGGTGGCGGCGCTGGAGGAGGTGCGCAAGGAAATGGGTCTTTGACATGCATTCTTTCGATGAGAGACCGGGAGTCGGTGGGACCGTCACGCGACTTCGGAAGGCGGATGCAGTGATCGAGAAGGAGGAAGCCGAAGTGGGAAAGAAAATCGTCGCCGCCGCCCTGGCGGCAATGGTCCTGGTTTCGACGATCATCCTCGCGGGCTGCGGAGGCGCGCAGAAAGAGGAGAACGCCGCCAGACCCGCCGTGTTCACGGACGACCTGGGTCGAGAGGTGAGCCTGGAGGAGGCGCCCTCGCGCGTCGTTTCCGTGTCCCCCGCCTGCACGGAGATCCTTTTTGCCCTCGGGTTGGGGGAAAAAGTGGTGGGGGTTACCGAATACTGCGACTACCCCGAGGAGGCGCTGGAAAAGGAGAAGATCGGGACCTTCACCACCCCCAATCTCGAGGCCATCGTGGCGTTGCAGCCGGACCTGGTGCTGGCCACGGGCGGGGTGCAGGCCGAGGTGCTCGGGCGCATGGAGGAACTGGGTCTCACGGTTTACGCGGTCAACCCCACCACCTTCGACGAGACCCTGGCCACCATCCTGGAGGTGGGGGAGCTCACCGGCGCGAACAAGCGCGCGAGGGAAGTGGTCACGGACATGAACCAGAGGGCGGTGAAGGTGGCCCGAAGGGTGAGTGAGATGGAAGCGGCGGGCAAAGCGAGGCCGCGGGTCTTTTTCGAGATCTACTACGAGAACAACGTGTGGACGGTGGGCAAGGGCAGCGTCATCTCCGACCTCATCCGCCTGGCGGGGGGCGAGAACATAGGGGACACCGAATCCGGCGACTATTACGAGTTCAGCGTGGAGGCGCTCATGTCCCAGAATCCCCAGGTCTACCTGGTGGGAAGCGGCTCCATGTTCAAGCCCGGGGACATAACCTCCCGCCCGGGATGGGATCGCATGGAGGCGGTGAGGAGCGGAAGGGTTTACGTTATCGAGGAAAACCTGCTTTACCGCACGGGGCCGCGGCTCATCGACGGCCTGGAAGCGGTGCACGCGGCCCTCTACCCTGAGGAATGAGGGCGGGTCGGAAAGGCGCCGGCGACGCAAGGCGCCGTCCCGCCACGGGCGGCGCCTCGCGAAACCAAAACTTCCCGGCGCCTAGAGGCGAGTCGGCATGAGATGAAAAGATATAGATGGGATAATATGGAAGATACGGCAGGGGTGACGGCGAGGCTGGCGGCGCTGCGGCGGCGGCGTGCCGCGGTGCTCGCCTGCCTGGCCCTGGCGACGCTGGCGGCGGTGATGGTGGCCGTGGCCCTGGGGGCGGTTTACGTCCCCCTCGCCACTTCCTTCCGCATCATCCTATCCCGGCTTCCCCTGCTGGGCCGGTTGGTGGACGCGACCTGGACGCCCACCCAGGAAACCATCATCATCTCCGTGCGCCTCCCTCGCGTTCTGCTGGCCTTGCTGGTGGGCATGGGGCTGGCCTTGGCGGGAGCCGTCTTCCAGGGCCTCTTCCGCAACCCCATGGCCGACCCCAGCATCATCGGCTCCTCGCAGGGGGCCGCGCTGGGCGCCACCATCGCCTTCTTTTTCGGCATCAAAGCGGGGCTGGGGGGGCTTTCCGCCATCCCCCTCTTCGCCTTCGCGGGATCGCTGCTGGCGGTATTCACGGTCTATATCATCGCCAGGGCCGGAGGGCGCGCCTCCATCGCCTCCCTTCTCCTGGTGGGGATCGCCCTCTCCTCTTTCCTCGCCTCCATCGTCTCCCTGCTCATGGTGGTGAGCGAGGACCGCATGCACAACATCTTCTTCTGGCTCATGGGGGGTCTGGGCACCGGGAACTGGGACATGGTGCTGGCGGTGCTGCCCTTCATGCTGGTGGGAGCCGCCGCCGCCGCGTTCATGGCCCGCGACCTCAACCTGCTCATGCTGGGGGAGGAGAGAGCGGCGCAGCTGGGGCTGGAGACGGAACGCTTCAAGTGGACCATGATCGTGATCGCCTCCCTGGTGGTGGGGGCCGCGGTGTCGGTGTCCGGGATCATAGGCTTCGTGGGCCTTATGACCCCCCACATCGTGCGCCTGCTCACCGGGCCCGACCACCGCTTTCTCATCCCCGGCTCCATCTTGGGAGGCGGACTCTTCCTGGTGCTCGCGGACACCATCGCGCGCACGGTGATCGCGCCCAAGGAGCTGCCGGTGGGCATCGTCACCGCTTTCTTCGGGGCCCCCTTCTTCATCTACCTGCTCAAGCGGAGCAGGCACGGCGTGAACTGAGGGGGGAGGGAGCGCGAGGCATGGAATGGAAGACGCTGCAAGCTAAGGACCTGCATGCCGCCTACCGCGACGACGAGGTGGTGGCGGGGATAAGCCTCACCGTGAGGTCGGGGGATTTCATCGGGGTCATAGGGCCCAACGGTTCGGGAAAGACCAGCTTCCTGAAAGCCCTGTCGCGCGCGCTGCGCCCCCGCCGCGGGGTGGTGCTCTTGGGAGGGGAGGATATCTACCGCCTGCCGGCGCGCGAGGTGGCCAGGGACCTGGCCATGGTCCCCCAGGAGACGGCCGCCTCCTTCGCCTTCACCGCCCTGGAGGTGGTGCTCATGGGGAGGAACCCCCACCTGGGCAGGCTGCAGGCGGCGGGACCGCGTGACTTGGAGCAGGCGCGCCTGTCCATGGAAAAAGCCAACGTCTGGCATCTGGCCGACCGTCCCGTGACCGAGCTTTCGGGCGGGGAGCGCCAGAGAGTGATCATCGCCCAGGCCCTGGCACAGGAAACCGGCTTGCTGCTGCTGGACGAGCCCACCCAGCACCTGGATATCAGCCACCAGCTCTCCCTCCTTGAGCTGCTGGCGGAGATGTGCGGGCGCGGGCTGGCGGTGGTCATGGTCATGCATGACCTCAACCTGGCCTCGCAATATTGTGACCGGCTGGTGGTGATGCGCGGGGGGAGGGAATTCATGCGGGGCGCCCCGGAAGAGGTGCTCACCGTCTCCATGCTCAAGGAGGTGTTCGGCGTGGGCGCCATGGTGACTCGCCACGCGGTCACCGAGAGGCCGCACATCGTCTTCCTTCCCATGGGACGCCGATCCGGCGATGCCGAGGTGAGCAAAGTCCACCTCATCTGCGGTGGAGCCAGCGGGGCATCCCTCATGCGCGAGCTTCTGGAGGCGGGTTTTTACGTCACCGCGGGGACCCTCAACACCGGGGACGGCGACGAGGAGGTGGGCCGGGCTCTGGAGATCCGCATGGCCCTGGAGGCGCCTTTCTCCCGCATCTCGGAGAAGGCCCACCGCGCCAACCTGGAGTTGGTGGCGGAGGCCGAGGTGGTGGTGGTCACGGACCTCTATTTCGGCCCCGGTAACCTGCTCAACCTGGAGGCGGCGCGCACGGCGCTGCGGGCGGGGAAAAGGGTCCTCCTCTACTCGCCACGGCCCATCGAGGAGAGGGATTACGCGGGAGGCGCCGCCACCGAGCTTTACCGCCTTCTGAGGGAGGAGGGCGCGCTGGAGGTGAGCGGCCGCGGCGAGCTGCTGGCGCTGGTGGCCGGGGAGGTGGAGGCATGAGCGGCGGGGGATCCCCGGCGAGATGCTTGATGGTGCAGGGCACCTCGTCCCATGTGGGGAAGAGCGTGCTGGTGGCGGCGCTTTGCCGCATCCTCAGGGAGGACGGGGTGCGCGTGGCCCCCTTCAAGGCCTGGAACATGTCCCTGAATTCCGGCGTGTCCGCCGGGGGCGGGGAAATGGGGCGCGCACAGGTGTTGCAGGCCCTGGCGGCGGGGGTGGAGCCGCATACGGACATGAACCCCGTTCTTATGAAACCCTCCTCGGGCCGCGGGTCTCAGGTCATCCTCAACGGGGCCCCCTTGGGGTACATGCGGGCAGACGAGCACCGGCTTTACCACCATAGAATGGTCGCCGCCGCCCTGCAGGCGCTGGAGAGGCTGCGTCGAGATTTCCAGGTGGTGATCATGGAGGGGGCAGGGAGCCCGGCGGAGATCAACCTGGCGGACCGGGATATCGCCAATATGCGCATGGCCATGGCGGCGGAAGCCCCGGTGCTCCTGGTGGGAGATATCGACCGCGGGGGCGTCTTCGCCTCGCTTTTGGGGACCCTGGAGCTTCTGCCCTGGCGGGAGAGGAAGGCGGTAAAGGGATTGGTCGTCAACCGTTTCCGCGGCCAGATGAGGCTTCTGGAGGATGGGCTGCGGTCCCTGGAGGCGAGGACGGGAAAACCGGTCCTGGGGGTCATCCCCTACCTGAACGACCTGGGATTGGACGAGGAGGACACGGTGAACCTGGAGGCGCTAAGCGCCTCCGCGCCCCGCGTGGAGGGCGGCGGGCCGCTGGACCTGGCGGTGTTGCGCCTGCCTCACCTCTCCAACGCCACCGACTTCGAGCCCCTGGAGCGCGAGGAGGGGGTGAGGGTGCGCTACGTCTCCGGCACGTCCCGGCTGGGGGAGCCGGACGCGGTGATCATCCCCGGCTCCAAGAGCACCCTCTGCGACCTCGCCTGGCTGCGGGAGTGCGGCCTGGCCGCCGGCGTGGCTCGCCTGGCGGAAAGGGGCGTCCCCATCGTGGGTATCTGTAACGGTTACCAGATACTGGGAGAGTACGTGGAGGACCCGCAGGGGGTGGAATCGGTTCCCGGAAAGGCGACGGGCCTGGGGCTTCTGCCCGTGACCACGGTGCTGACGGGGGAGAAGCGTACCCACCGCGTGAGGGCAAGGGTGGTGGGGGTCATACCCTTCCTGGGATTGGATGCCGTCTCGCCTCCGCTCTCCGGCTACGAGATACACATGGGACGCACGCTATCCGCGGGAGTGCCTCCCCTGCGTATCGTGGAGAGGGACGGCGCGAGGGTGGAGGTGGAGGAAGGGGCGCTGCACGAGTACTTACCCGTCTTCGGCTGCTACCTGCATGGGCTTTTCGAGAATCGCTGCGTGCGGGAAGGCTTTATCTCCGCCCTATGGAGGCGGCGCGGACTCCTGCCTACGGGGCCGCTTTCGCGGGAGGCGCATGATTGGGAGCTGGTGCGGGAAGAGCGCCTGGGCCGCCTCTCGCGCGTGGTGCGTTCATCCCTGCGCATGGATGAGATATACCGCCTGCTGGGCATGGGGAGCGCCCGCGGGCGGGCCCTTTGAGCCGCCGCTCCCCGCACCCATGTGAGCTGGGATCACATACGAAAGCGCGGTTTATATATGAATATTGCGTGCCTTTGTGCGCTATGATGTTGGCGGGGAAGAAGACGGTTTCCGCCAGGGCGCGCGGAGAGCGACGCGACATGGGATGGAGGCGCCCGTGGCGGGCAGGAGCCGGGGGATCAGGCGTAGAAAGAATCCGCAGGAAGGTGTGGGGGCAGAGGCGGAGCGGCCGCTGCCCAGGGCGGATGCGCGAGAGCGGGACGGGCGGCGATCGCTTGGGGAGGTGCGAGGAGGGCGGGTCGCGTTTTACGACCGCCCTTTTAGGGTGGGGCTGAGGAGCGAAACATGACCAGGACGCAGCAGCAGAGGTTGAGGCGGCAACGCCATAGACGGCAGTCGCTTTTCCTCACCGCATGGTGTTCCCTGGTGCTGGGCCTGGTCTTTCTGGTCTTTTCCCTCACCTCCGGACGCTATCCGGGAGAAGGCGGGGGTGGGGACACCAAGGTGGAGACGGCGGGAGCGGCGGTGGAGGCCCCCGCCGTGTCGTTGCGTGAGGCGGAGAGGTTTGGCGGGCTCTCCCTGAGCCTGGGGTTGGGGGGCGACGTGGCCTTCGGGACCTCTCATACGGCGGCATTCCAGGCGGCGGGGCAGGGTTCGCCATGGGAGGGCATCAAGACGTTCCTGGCCGAGTACGACCTCACCGCGGTAAGCCTGGAAAGCCCCCTCTGCCGAGGCGGAAGCCCGCACCCCGACCAGGCGTCCGTTCGCCTGCGTGGTGATATCTCCAGCGCCGCACCCATGGCCGCGGCGGGGATAGACGCGCTGTGCTTGGCAAACGACCACGTCATGGACTACGGCGCCCGGGGGCTCGAGGAGACCATGAACCTCCTGCGGGGGGAGAAGCTGGCGGTATGCGGAGCGGGCTCGGACCGCCGCGCAGCCGCGCAGCCGCTGGTTCTGAAATCGCCGGGAGGAGCGAGGGTGGCCTTGCTGTCCTATAGCGACGTGGAGCCGCGTTCCTACGCCGCCGGCGAGGGCACGCCCGGAGTCAACGCCCTGCCCTCCCTCGGGGAGCTGAGTGCGGCGGTGAGCGCGGCGGCGGGCGAGGCTCCCTATGTGGTGGTGATGGTCCACTGGGGTGAGGCGGGGGGAAGGGAGATAACCTCCCGCCAGAGGGAGATAGCCTATGTCTGCGCCCGGGCGGGGGCGGATCTGGTGGTGGGCTGCCATCCCCACTTCATGCAGGGAGTGGAGATGGTAGAGGGGACCCCGGTCATATATTCCCTGGGAGACCTGCTCTACCCGCAGCGCGACGGGTTTGTGGGCGGGCTCCTGGCCGGCTGCCGGTTCGAGGACGGCTACCTGGCGCGCCTGGAGCTTTTCGCGGTGCGGTGCGGGGCAAACGGCGCCTCCTTACTCCAGGGCGAGGAGGCGAGGAAAGCCCTCGAGGAGCTTGCGGCCGTATCACCCGGCGTTGAACTGCGCATCTCGGCAGGAGGGGATTCGGCGAGCCTGGAGCTCAGGTAAAGAGGCGGCAAAGGGCAAGTGCGATAAGGCGATACACGTATTCCGATAAACGCCATCATCATAGCGGCGAAATAAGCCTTTGCGCTTTGCCTTGTTTTGATTCCATGCTGGCTATCTGGGGCGGAGAAAGCCGTGATGGAGCGGTGGTGACGGAAAAATGAGGCTGGAGAAGCAGCGCTACGTCGTGGTGCGCATGGTCGAGGAGACCTTGCGCTCGCGTCGCATGCTGGAGGCCGGCGACCTGGTGCTGGTGGCGGTTTCAGGGGGAGCCGATTCCCTGGTGCTCCTGGACGCGCTGGTTTTCCTGGCCGCCAAGCTCGGGATATCCCTAGGCGTGGCGCACGTGGATCACGGCGTGCGGCCATCCTCCGGCGAGGACGCCTCCTTCGTGCGGGAGGTCGCCGCCCACTACGGCCTGTCCTGCCATGTCGAGCGCCTGGAGGGAACGGACAGGGATAAGGGTAAAAGCCCGGAGGAGTGGCTGAGGGACGAGCGCTACCGGATCTTCCGGTCGCTGCTGGCGCAAACGGGCGCCGACCGGATCGCCACCGGCCACACCGCCGACGACCGGGTGGAGACCTTCCTGCTCCGGGTGATCACCGGGGCGAGCGCGGGCGGCCTTGCCTCCATCCCTCCCGTGCGCGGACCATATATCAGGCCGCTGATGGGGGTGTGGCGGCATGAGGTGGAGGCATACGCGCGCCTTCTCCCCTTCGCTCCCCGCCTGGACGAGAGCAACCTGGACCTCTCCATCCCCCGCAACCGCGTGCGGCGCGAGCTGCTTCCATTACTGGAAAAACATTACAACCCATCCCTAAGGCGCACCTTGCTCGCGGAGGTGGAGATGTTCTCGGAGGTGGCGGAGATGCTGCGCGAGCGCGCCGCCGCGGCCGCGGCGGAGACGGTATCGTTCGACGAGGGGGGATTGCGGCTGGAGGTGGAGGGCGCGCGCGCCCTGGAGGTGGCGACGCTGAGGGAGGTCATCGCCGGCATGTTGAGGGAGCTGGGGCGCGAGCCCGAGTTCCGCCTGGTGGAGGATATACGCCTCAAGCTGCTGGAAGGAGAGGGCAATCCCTCCCTCGACTTGGGGGGCGGCTTGCAGGCGCGCAGGATCTACGGACGTTTGTTTATGGGACCGCGAGGCCGGGAAGAGGCGGCGCCGCGGGTGGAGATACCCGGGGAGGGCGAGTATCCCCTGGGACAAACCGGCCTGACCCTCCGCGTGAAGCTGCAGGAATGGCGCGGGGAGGACCCCCGGTCGGCGGTGGCGGGTGGGCAGGCGGCGGTGCTCGACGCCGAAAAACTCCGCTTCCCACTGCTGGTGAGGGGGGTGCGCCCGGGAGACCGCTTCCACCCCCTGGGCTCTCCGGGGCGGCGCAAGCTGCAGGATTTCCTGGTGGATTTAAAGGTCCCCCGCGAGAAGCGTTCCAGGGTGCTGCTGCTGGAATCGGGCGGAGAGGTCGCCTGGGTGATCGGGGCGCGCATAGACGACAGGTTCAAGGTGGGGGGAGATACCGGGAAAGCGGCGTACCTTGAGGTC
Organism: Candidatus Solincola daggyaiensis; assembly: GCA_015711825.1. Lineage (GTDB taxonomy): Bacteria > Actinomycetota > Geothermincolia > Geothermincolales > RBG-13-55-18 > Solincola_B > Solincola_B daggyaiensis. The sequence continues at coordinate 27,987 of JACVJD010000012.1, read as the reverse complement.
ACCGGCCCTGACGCGTTCCCGCAATGCCCGCGCCGCTGACCGCCGCGAGCCCCGTCCCCCTCCCGCCCGCGCGGCCGCGCGCCCGGGGATGCACGGGCAAGACACGGCCGGGATCGCGGCGTGGAGGCCCTGCCGTGGCTACGGGCGGGTCGTCGCATGCCGGAGCGGAGGCCGTAAGCCGGGCGAGGTCATCTCCCTCCCCGGTCGCCGTTCAGGGGTCGCCCAAAGAAGACGATAACAAGAACGTGGTTCGCCGCGCCCTCGCGCGCCTACGCGCCGGCAGGCTCGAGGGGGTAAGATGAAGGGGTAGAGGTAGGCGAGAAAGGTGACGGCGGGCGGGGAAAGGCCCCCATGCGGACAGGCCTGCGCGGGCGCCGGGCGGAAAGGGTGAGGACACGGCGATGGAGGAGAGAAAACCGGGAAGGGTGCTTATAGGCGAGGAGGAGCTGGAGCGGCGCACGGCGGAGCTGGCGCGGGAGATCACCAGGGACTACGAGGGTCTCGACCTGGTCATGGTGGGGGTGCTCAAGGGAGCCTTCGTGTTCCTCGCCGACCTGGCGCGGCGGGTGGAGCTTCCGCTGGAGATAGATTTCGTCGCCGTGTCCAGCTACGGCTCGGACACCGAGTCCTCGGGGGTGGTGAGGATCCTGAAGGACCTCGACCTGGACATAGCCGGCAAGCACGTGCTGCTGGTGGAGGACATCGTGGACACCGGGCTTACGCTTAAATACCTCGTGGGGCTGCTCAAGGAAAGGGGGCCGGCCTCGGTGGAGATATGCGCCTTGCTCAACAAGCCGGAGGCGCGTAAGGTTGATCTAGAGGTCAAATACAGCGGCTTCGAGGTGCCGCCGCTTTTCGTGGTCGGATACGGCCTGGATCACGCCGAGCGTTTCCGGCAACTGCCCTACGTCGGCGTACTGGATGAAATGGAAGGAAGTGGAAGGGAGAGTTGAACTCGGGCAATAAGAGGCTGTGGAGAACGGCCATCTTCTACCTGGTCATCGTCTTCGTGGTCATCCTGGTGTGGACGAAATCCCCGAGCATCTTCGGGCATGACCGCACCCGGGATCTGAGCTGGTTCGAGGACCGGCTCAAGGCGGGGGAGATAGGCAGCGTGACCATCAAGGACAAGGACCACAAGGTGGAAGGGACCCTGACCACGGGCGAGGAGTACGAGGCGAGCTTCCCGGCCGATTACACCGGCGAGCTGGTCAAGGAGATAAACGAGTACCGCTCCTACGCCAACTCCGATGACCCGGAGCTGGCGCAGAAGTACGCCGCATACCGCAACCTCGACGTCAAGGTGGACGCCCAGGGCGGTTTCGACTTCCTGGGCATCGTGCTCAACCTGCTTCCCTTCCTCCTGGTCATCGTGCTCTTCTTCTTCCTCTTCCAGCAGATGCAGGGGGGAGGGAGCAAGGTGATGTCCTTCGGCAAGAGCCGGGCCAAGGTGATGACCAAGGAGCAGACCAAGGTGACCTTCAAGGACGTGGCGGGGGTGGATGAGGCGGTGGAGGAGCTGCGGGAGATAAGGGATTTCCTCGCCAGCCCCGCCAAGTTCCAGGCCCTGGGGGCCAAGATACCCAAGGGGGTTCTCCTCTACGGCCCCCCCGGATCGGGCAAGACCTTGTTGGCGCGCGCCGTGGCGGGGGAGGCCGGGGTGCCCTTCTTCTCCATATCCGGCTCCGATTTCGTGGAGATGTTCGTGGGGGTGGGGGCCTCGCGGGTGCGCGACCTCTTCGAGCAGGCCAAGGCGTCGGCCCCGGCCATCATCTTCATGGACGAGATAGACGCCGTGGGGCGCCATCGCGGCGCCGGGCTGGGAGGCGGCCATGACGAGCGCGAGCAGACCCTCAACCAGCTCCTGGTGGAGATGGACGGATTCGACATGAAGACGGGGGTCATACTCATCGCCGCCACCAACCGGCCCGACATCCTCGACCCCGCCCTGCTCAGGCCGGGGCGCTTCGACCGCCAGATCGTGGTGGACCGCCCGGATCTCAAGGGGCGCCTGGACATCCTCAAGGTGCATACCCGGGACAAGCCCCTGGCCGATGACGTGGACCTGGAGGTGCTGGCGCGGCGCACCCCGGGATTCACCGGCGCCGACCTGGCCAACCTGGTGAACGAGGCGGCCCTCCTCTCCGCCCGCCACGGCAAGAAAAAGCTGGACATGGAGGAGATGGAGGAGGCCATCGACCGCGTTATCGCCGGGCCGGAGCGTCGCACCCGCCTTATCAGCGACAAGGAAAAGGAGATCATCGCCTACCACGAGACCGGGCACGCCCTGGTGGCCCACGAGCTGCCCAACGCCGACCCGGTGCACAAGATCTCCATCATCCCCCGCGGACAGGCCCTGGGGTACACCCTCACCCTCCCCACCGAGGACAAGTACCTGGTGACCAAGTCCGAGCTGGTGGACGAGCTGGCCATGCTCCTGGGCGGGAGGGTGGCCGAGGAGATGGTCTTCGGCGAGCTCACCACCGGCGACCAGAACGACATCGAGAAGGCCACCAAGCTGGCGCGCAAGATGATCTGCGAGTTCGGCATGAGCGAGAAGCTCGGCCCCCTCACCCTGGGGCAGAAGCAAGGGGAGGTATTCCTGGGCCGCGACCTCTACACGCACCAGGATTACAGCGACCAGATCGCCTACGAGATCGACCAGGAGGTTAGGCGGCTGGTGGACGAGGCCTACGCGCGGGCGGAGGACATCCTCACCCGCAACCGGGAGAGGCTCGACGCCATAGCCCGCACCCTCATGGAGCGCGAGACCCTGGAGAAGGAGGAGCTCCTGGCCCTCCTGGAGGGGCGCGAGGGAGGGGCGGCGGCGGATAGGAGTGACGATGCTCGGCAGCCGGAGGGAGGTCCCGTGCCGGATACGCTCACCAGGCCCTCCCCGCCCATCAAGGGCAGGCCCCTGCCGCAGCCGGAATAGCGCTCATCTCCTTTCCTCGCCATGCGGGGACCAGCCCGGCATAGGCCCGAGGCCGGAACGGGGGCGTGGAGATCATAGGCACAGGATGGACACCCGGCGCGATTGAAAACACGAAGTCTTTTCATGTCGGAAGGCAGGAGTTGAGGTCATGGAGGAGGGGATCGAGGCTCGGCGCGAGGCGGAGGCGCCGGGGGCGCGGGGCCGCGAGGGCGAGGGGGAGCGCGCCCGCGAGGTTTACGCGCGCATCATCCGCTGCCTCCTCTCGCTGGGGAAAGACGCCGGAAAGAACATAGAGAAACTGGTGGAGGCGGGGGGAGAGATACTGGGCGGCGCCTGCGTGCTCTACAACCGCCTGGACGGCGACCGCAATCTCCTTTGCACCTGGGCCATCTGGCACCGGCCCGATGGCTACCGTCCCGAGGACAGGCCGGAGGGGCATATCTGTTACGACGTCATCCAGGAGGACGGTGAGGGGGTGGTGGTCATCGAGGACCTCGAGGGAACCCCCTACGAGAGCACCGACCCCAACGTGGTCGAATACGGCCTGAAGTCCTACCTGGGCTACCCGGTGAGGCTGCGGGGCAAGGTGGTGGGCTCCTACTGTTTGTGCGACGTGCGTAAGAGGAGCTTCACCCCCCTGGAGATGGAGGCGCTGGAGATGCTCGCCCGCGCGGTGGCCGTGGAGGAGGAGAGGCTCGCCTACGAGAGGGACCTCAGGGATTACGTGGACATCGCCTCCCACGAGCTGCGGCATCCCCTCACCCTGGTCAAGGGCTACGCCGCTTCCCTGGCGCGGAGCTGGGAGAGGATGGGGCGGGAGGAGCGCGAGGAGCTCCTGGCTTTGGTGGTAGAGGGAGCGGATCGCATGGACAACACCATCAGGGAACTGCTGGACGTCTCGCGCATCTCCCGGGGAAGGGTGTCCCTGGAGAAGCGGCGTTGCGACCTGGTGGAGCTGGCCGAGCGCGCCGTGGATGAGGTGAAGGCGAGATTTGGCCTGGAAGCGATGGAGCTCGCGCTGGACGAGGACCCCGGACCCAGGGAGGTGGACGGGGAGAAGATCCTGTCCGCCATGGTGATCCTCCTGGACAACGCGGTCTGCTATTCCCCCGCGGGCTCGTCGGTGGAGTTGACGCTGGGACGAAGCGGCGACAGGGCGCTGGTCTCCGTGCTGGACCGCGGTCCCGGGGTGGCCGAGGACGAGAGGGAGAGGATATTCGAGCGTTTCTACCGCGCCGCGTCCGCGTCCGGTTGCGGCACGGGAGGCCTCGGCCTGGGGCTCTTCTACGCCCGGGAGGTGGTGGAGGCCCACGGCGGCTCCATCTGGTGCGAGCCCCGCGAGGGCGGGGGATCCGCCTTCCGTTTCACCATCCCCTGAAGCCCTCACGCACTCTGATCCCAAGGCGTGAACAGCCGGCGGCGCGTCATGCGTATGCTGGCCACTCCCGCTTGCGGCCTGAGTTATAATAGGCGGGAAAAACGCGGGAGTTCCGCCAAGGAGGAGGGAATTGGACAGGGATAAGATCAAGCGCGGCGTCAGGCTGATCCTGGAGGGGATCGGGGAGGACCTGGAAAGGGAGGGGCTGAAGGACACCCCCGAGCGCGTCGCCAAGATGTACGAGGAGATTCTCTGGGGCATGGAGGTCGAGCCCTCCAGCGTCATCCAGGCCATGTTCATGGAGGAGCACGAGGAGATGATCCTGGTCAAGGACATCCCTCTCTATTCCATATGCGAACACCACCTCATGCCCTTCCTGGGAAAGGCCCACGTGGCCTATATCCCCGGCCCGGAGGGGCAGATAACCGGCATCAGCAAGCTGGCCCGCGTGGTGGACGTCTTCTCCAAGCGCCTGCAGGTGCAGGAGAGGCTCACCACCGACATCGCCGATACCCTGGTGGAGACGCTGCGCCCCCGCGGCGTGCTGGTGGTCATCGAGGCGGAGCACCTCTGCATGTCCATGCGGGGGGTGAAGAAGCCGGGAGCCCTCACCGTCACCTCCGCCATGCGCGGGACCTTCCACACCAACGCCGCCTCCCGCGCCGAGGCCATGTCCCTTATCCGCCACAGGAGATGAGGTCCCGCCATGAGATTCAACCCCCGCCTGCTCGAGGTGGAAGACCTGAGGGAGGCCTACGCGCGGCTGGACGAGATAAGGCCCAGCGAGCAGGGCAGGGCCATCATGGCCCCCAAGCTGGTCTACCGCGTGGTGCGCGTGGACAACGTGGACACCAAGGCGGCCAATATCCTCAAGCAGAACATGCTGTCCATCGGAGGCGAGGTGTCCTTGCCCCGCGAGGTCTTCGATTACGGCGGCAAAAAGGTCTCGGCGGTGATCTCCGGAAACCTCAAGCACTATAAGCAGTTGATAGCCAAGCTCAAGAGGCAGCCCTTCGGCCTCAAGGCCCTGGCGGCGGAACTCGAGGAGCTGCTCCGCCCCGCCTTCGGCGCCGGCGCGCGGGTTCTACGGCTGGGGGGTCGGGAGTACCACCTGGACCGCAAAACCCTGGTCATGGGGGTGGTGAACGTGACCCCCGATTCCTTCTCGGACGGCGGTCTTTATCACGACCCCCGCGCCGCCGTGGAGCACGCCCTGCGGCTGGAGGAAGAGGGGGCGGACATCCTGGACATCGGGGGGGAGTCGACCCGTCCGGGTTCCGATTTCGTCACCCTGGACGAGGAGCTTCGCAGGGTGATGCCGGTGCTGGAGGGGATCATGGACCGCGTCGGGGTCCCGGTGTCCATCGACACCACCAAGGCCGAGGTGGCCAGGCAGGCCCTGGAGGCGGGATGCGCCATGGTCAACGACATCAGCGCCATGCGCCTCGACCCGGAGATGCCGGGCCTGGTGGCGGAAAAGGGGGTGCCCGTGTGCCTCATGCACATGCGAGGCATGCCCAAGGACATGCAGGTCGACCCGCGCTACGACGACGTGGTGGGGGAGATAGCGGCCTTCCTGCGCCAGCGGGCGGAGGCGGCGCGGGAAGCCGGGGTGGATGGGGCGAACGTCCTCATCGACCCGGGGATAGGTTTCGGGAAGACCTTGGAGCATAACCTGGAGATCCTGCGCCGGCTGGGGGAGTTCCGCTCTCTGGGGCATCCCGTCCTGCTGGGAACCTCGCGCAAGAGCTTCATCGGCAGGATACTGGATCTCGCCGAGGACCAGAGGCTGGAGGGCACCGCGGCCAGCGTGGCGCTGGGGATAGCCGGGGGAGCCGATATCGTGAGGGTGCACGACGTCAAGGAGATGGTGAGGGTGGCGCGGGTGGCCGACGCCATCCTGGGCAAGGGACGAGGGGAGTGAGAGATTGGGCAGGGCGCAGAAACTGAAGCAGCAACGCAAGGAGGAAGAGGAGAGGAAACGCCTCGAGAAGCGCAGGGAAGCGCGGCGCACCGCGGTCATGGTGACGGCTTCCATAATGACGGTGGCGGTGACCGCGGGCTTGATAATACTGGTGAACCACCTGAAGAAAAGCGAGGAGAACAAGGCCGCGCAACCGCGCATAACCCAGGAGCTGGTGCTGGAAACCACCAAGGGCGAGGTGGTGATAGGGCTTTTCGGTGAGGATACCCCCCTCACGGTGCAGCACGTCACCGACCTGGCGGGACGGGGTTTTTATGACCGCCTCCGCTGGTACCGCGTGGAGGAGTTCGTGGTGCAGACGGGGAGCCATTACCGCTCGCTGATGGCGGAATCGGAGGGCGGGGAGCCGGACCAGGAGAAACTGCAGGAGGCGATGATGCGCGACCAGGAGGTGGGGGTGGTCATGGACGAGGTCAAGCACTCCAACCTCAGGGGCGCCGTGGGCATGGCCAAACCCTCCGATCCCCAGACCCAGCAACCGCAGGCGAACTCCGCCACCACGGACTTCTACATCCTCAAGAAGGACACCGTGTCTCTCGACCCATATTTTACCATCTTCGGCAAGGTGACGCGCGGCATGGAGGTGGTCGATTCCCTGGAGAGCACGGATATGCTCATCAGCGCGACGGTGAGGGAGAGATGAGCGGGGCGGAGCGGGCGAGGATAATCGTCTCCGGGCTGGAGGTCTTCGCCTATCACGGATGCACTCCGGAGGAGAGGGAGCGCGGGCAGCGGTTCCTGGTGGACCTGGAGGTGGACTACGACGCCGGTCGCGCGGCGGAGAGCGACGACCTCGGCAAGGCGCTGGATTACGACCGCCTGGCCGCGGAGGTGCACGAGCTGGCGTCACGGGAGAGATACGACCTTCTGGAGACGCTGGCGAACCGCATCGGTGCCCATATCATGGGCTCCACCGCGGCCCTTGGCGCCATGGTGAGGGTACGCAAACCCGAGGCGCCCATGAGCCGTGAGGTGGGCTGGGTGGGAGTGGAGATGTTCTTCGCGAGGGATGAGGGACGCGGGTAAGAGCCTGGTCTATCTGGGCCTGGGCAGCAACCTGGGGGATCGCGCGCATAACCTGCTCGCGGCCCTGCGCATGCTCGACGGCATGGAGGGGCTGGCGGTGCGGGAGGTGTCGTCGGTTTACGAGACGGAGCCCTGGGGGGTGGAGGACCAGCCGCGCTTTCTCAACCTGGTGGCGGCGGTGGAGAGCGAACGCGGCCCCCGCGCCGTCCTGGAGGCCTGCCGCGAGGTGGAGGAGGCGCTGGGACGGGTGCGGAAGCGGAGGTGGGGACCGCGCGTCATCGACGTGGACGTGCTCCTCTACGAGGATCAGGTGTGGGAAGACGACGACCTGGTGATCCCACACCCGCTCATGCTGGAGAGGGATTTCGTGATGGTGCCGCTGCTGGAGTTGGCTCCCCGCGCCCTTCCACCCGGGATGGCGAAAGCGATTGAACGCTGGCGACCTGTGCAGCCGGGACACACCGTGAAGGTGTTCCGCTTCAGCGAGGAGGAATGGCATGGCTAGGCGAGAGGACCGTTTCGTGGTCGTGGGAGCGGGCAGGGTGGGGACCGCCGTCGGCCACCTGCTGCAGCAGAGAGGTCTCAGGGTGACGGCGGTGGCCTCGCGGGGCGAGGACTCCCTACAGAGAGCGGGGGGATACATCAGCGGCGCCCTTATGACCACCGACGTGGTGAAGGCGGGCAAGAAAGGCAACGTCATCCTCATCACCACCCCGGACGACCTCATCGCCGATACCTGCCTGAGCCTGGTGAGCGGCGGGGCGGTGCGCAGGGGGGCCTACGTGCTGCATATGAGCGGGGCCCTGGGCCTGGACGTGCTGGCGCCGGCGGAGGAGGCGGGGGCGAGGACGGCCAGCGTGCACCCCCTGCAGACCTTCGCCGACGTCAAGGGGGCGGTGAAGAGGATCCCCGGCTCCGTGTTCGCGGTCACGGCGCGGGACGAGGCCGCCGGGGAATGGGCAAAAGAGCTGGTACGCAGCCTGGGGGGCGACCCGGTGACGCTGGCGGAGAAGGACAAGACCCTCTATCACATCGGGGCGGTGGTGGCGAGCAACCTGCTGGTGGCCCTGGAGCACGCCGCGGAGCTTATATACCAGGAGATCGGCATCTACCGCGAGACGGCCCTGAAGGCGCTCATGCCCCTTATCGAGGGGACGGTCTCCAACTTGAAACGCCTGGGAACGGAGGGGGCGCTCACGGGGCCGGTGGCGCGAGGCGATATCGGGGTGGTGCGCCGCCACCTGGAATGCCTGGAGCGGGAGGAGCGCGAGCTACTCCTGCGCGTGTACGCCTCCCTCAGTCTTTTCGCCCTGGACCTCGCCGAGGCCGAGGTGAGCAGAACGCGTTGCGAGGAGCTGGAGGAGCTCCTCAGGCACTACCTGTGAGGTATCGAGGTGTTGAGCGCCGTCGCTTCTTTTCCGGTAAATGGGGGCAATGGATGATGGCCGTGGTAGCGCGGCCGGGAAAAAGCCGGCGGTTAGGTCAGGGGCGACGTTCTGGAATACTGGTCACTGCGCAGAACCCCGCCTTCCGCGGCGAAGAGCCATATGGTCGGACGTTGAAGAAGGAGCGCTTATGCGCATCGTGACCTCTCCCTCCGAGATGCTGCGCATGGTCAAGGAGGCCAGGTTGCGCGGGGAGAGCGTCGGCCTGGTCCCCACCATGGGGTTCTTCCACGCCGGCCACCTCTCCCTCATGCGCGCGGCACGGGAGGAGAACGACTTCGTGGTGGTGAGCCTTTTCGTGAACCCCACCCAGTTCGGGCCGCAAGAGGATTTCAGGGACTATCCCCGCGACCTGGCCCGGGATGCGCAAAAGGCGGCCGAGGCGGGAGTGGACTGCATCTTCCACCCCCGCGTCGAGGACATGTATCCGCAGCCCTACCTGACCTACGTGGTGGTCGAGGGGGTGACCGAGGGGTTGTGCGGAGCGTCGAGGCCGGGGCATTTCCGCGGCGTGGCCACGGTGGTTGCCAAGCTTTTCCATATCATCCCCGCTCACCGCGCTTATTTCGGCCTCAAGGACGCGCAGCAGGTGATGGTCATCCGCCGCCTGGTGGAGGATCTCAACTTCGACATCGAGGTGGTCGCCTGCCCCACGGTGCGCGAGGAGGACGGCCTGGCCATGAGCTCGCGCAACATCTACCTGGAGGAGGAGGAGAGAAGGGCGGCCACGGTCCTCTATCGCTCCCTGTGCCTGGCGGAGGATATGGCCGCTCGGGGGGAAAGGGACGCGAGCAAGGTGACGGCGGCGATGCGGGAGCTCATGGCCTCGGAGCCCCTGGTGGAGCCGGAGTACGTGGAGGCGGTGGACTGGGGCATGCTCAAGCCGGTGAAACGCCTGCAGGGGGAGGTGCTCATCGCCGTGGCGGCGCGCGTGGGCAAGGCGCGTCTCATCGACAACCTGATCCTGGATCTGAGGGACGAGGGAGGAGGCCGTTAGGAGCTTGCATTGCGGGCGGTGTCGCCCGATCTTCCTGCCGTGCAGCGCGCGTTCCTCTTTGCGCCACCGAGCAAGGTGCGGCGCGGCTCAGGTGCCGCGGGGCAGGAGGGCGAGAGGATGAGCGAAAACAAGGGTAAGGAAATGGATGCCATTATATACCATGATAAAGCCGGGAAAACGTCTTCGTGCTTGCGGCCGTGATCCGGTTCTCGGTCGATCTGCCGGAGGTCGCCCAGGCAGAGAGTGCACTTTTTTCCGTTCCTGCCGATATAGACGTTATGCTATATTTATTGAGGATATCGCGGACGGCGGGCGCGCCAGGCTCGCGATAAGCCGGGTGCAGGCGAGCGGAAAAGGGAGAGACGGACCAGGCCATGCAGCGCATCATGCTCAAGAGCAAGATCCACCGCGCCACGGTAACCGACGCTGACCTACACTACGTGGGCAGCATCACCATCGACAAGGAGCTCATGGAGGCCGCCGACCTCCTGCCCTATGAGCGGGTGATGGTGGTGGATATCGACAACGGAAGCCGTCTGGAGACCTACGTCATCGAAGGGCAGGCCGGCTCCGGCGTCATTGCCATGAACGGAGCGGCCGCTCGTCTCATCCATAAAGGCGACACGGTGATCGTCTTCTCCTTCAGCGTGGTGGAGGAGGAGCGGGCGCGGGATTTCAAGCCCCGCATCGTGTACGTGGACGGGCTCAACCGCATCAGCCACGTCGAGGACCACGTCACCGCCGAAGACATCTGTTGAGGCAAGGGCGGGACGGCGCTCGCGTAAGCCCCCCGCTTTTTTTATTGCGGGAAATCCCTATGCAGAAAAAAGGCGACATCAAGGAGAGGATCGAGGAGCTGCGCCGGGAGCGCAAGGCGGTCATCCTCGCCCATAATTACCAACCGCCGGAGATACAGGACCTGGCGGATTACACCGGCGATTCCCTGGGACTGGCGCGCAAGGCGGCGGAAGTGGAGGCGGAGATCATCGTCTTCTGCGGCGTCCACTTCATGGCCGAGACCTCGGCCATCGTCAATCCCGGCAAGATCACCTTGCTCCCGGAGCCCGGGGCGGGATGCTCCCTGGCGAACACCGTTACCCCCGAGGGCATAGTCACCCTGAAGAACCTGCGTCCGCGGGCTGCGGTGGTCACCTACGTGAACTCCTCCGCGGCCGTGAAGGCGGTGAGCGATTACTGCTGCACGTCTGGCAATGCCGTGGAGGTGGTCGAGGCCGTAGAGGCGCCGGAGATCATTTTCACCCCCGACGGCAACCTGGGGAGATACGTGCGCAGGGTCACGGGAAGGGAGCTCATCATCTGGGAGGGGTGCTGCCCGGTGCACGACCGCATAACGGCGGAGATGGTGCGGGAGCGCAAGAGCGAGTTCCCCTCCGCATTGGTGATCGCCCACCCGGAGTGCCGGGAGGAGGTTCTGGAGCTTGCGGACGTGGTTACGAGCACCTCGGGCATGTTCCGCGTGGTGGAGGAGAGCGGGGCGCGGGAGGTCATCGTCCTCACCGAGGCAGGTATGGGGTATCCCCTGGGAAAGAGGTTCCCCGGGGTGAGGTTCATCTTTCCCGTGGCCGAGCCCCTATGCCCGGACATGAAGCTCATCACCCTGGAGAAGGTCGAGCGGACCCTGCGGGAGCTGGAGCCGCGGGTCACGGTGCCGGAGAACATCCGCCTCGGCGCCCTGCTGGCCGTGGAAAGGATGCTGGCCATAGGGTGAGGCTCAACGCGACACGAAAGGCTGGCCATGGTTCCGCGTTACCTGGTTAACTTCGACCTGGACGCCTTGCCCTGCTTGTCCTTCGACTTGCTGGTCATAGGAAGCGGGGTGGCGGGGCTCTCCACCGCCCTGCGGGCGGCGCGGCGTTACCGCGTGGCGCTGCTCACCAAGACCACCCTCACCGTTACCGCCACCCGCATCGCCCAGGGAGGCATAGCCTCCGCCCTGGGCGCGGACGACAGCCCGGAGCTTCATTTCCAGGACACCGTGGCGGCCGGCAAGGGCCTGTGCGAGGAGCAAGCGGTGTGGACCCTGGTCAGGGAGGGCCCCATGCGCATAACCGAGCTCATAGAGGAGGTGGGGGCGCATTTCGACACCGTGGACGGCCACCTCGACCTCACCCTGGAAGGCGGGCATTCAAGGCGCCGCGTGGCCCATGCGCAGGGAGACGCCACCGGGAGCGAGCTGGAGGCCAGCCTCACCCGCCGCCTTCTCTACAACAAGCGGCTCGACGTCTTCGAGAACTACTACGCCGTGGATATCGTGACCGTGGACGGACGCTGTGTCGGTGCCCTGGGCATGGATTGCCTGTCCGGCACCATAAGCTTTTTCCATGCCCCCGCGGTGGTGTTGGCCATGGGGGGGATGGGCCAGCTTTACGCCGTGACCACCAACCCCGTGATCTGCACCGGAGACGGCGTCTCCATGGCCCTGCGCGCCGGGGCGGAGGTGGCGGACCTGGAGTTCCTGCAGTTCCACCCCACCTCCCTGCATCTGCCCGAGACCCCGCGCTGGCTGATCAGCGAGGCGGTGCGGGGAGAGGGGGCGGTGCTGGTGGATCACACCGGGAGGAGGATCATGCGCGGCGTGCATCCCATGGAGGACCTGGCGCCGCGCGACGTGGTGGTGAACGAGATGGTGCGGACGATGAAAAAGCTGGGCCGGGACCACCTCTTCCTCGACGCCACGCGCATAGCGCCGGAGAAACTGAAGGAGCGCTTCCCCACCATCTACCGCCACTGCCTGGAGGCGGGCCTGGATATCACGCGCACCCCCATACCCGTCTCCCCCGCCGCGCATTACATGAGCGGCGGCGTGGTGACCGACCTCAACGGCAGGACGGCGGTGAAGGGGCTGTATGCCTGCGGGGAAGTGGCCTGTACGGGGGTGCACGGAGCCAACCGCCTGGCCTCCAATTCCCTCCTCGAGGGGCTGGTGTTCAGCTGGCGCATCATGCAGGACCTGCCCGCCTGGCTGGAGCGGGGAGGGATGGCCAGGAAGGAGCTGGAGGGTCTGGGGCACAAGGCCAAGAGGAGCCGCCTGCCGGTGGAGGTGGGCCTGCTGCGGAGGTTCCTGCAGCAGATGATGCAGGACTGCGCGGGTTTCCGCCGCAGCGAGGATGGCCTGCGCGAGGCCTGGGAATTCCTGGATAAGAACCTCGAGGTGCTGCGGGTGGAGTACCTGAGCCCTTCCGGCTTTGAGCTGCAGAACATGATCACCCTCGCGCGCCTGCTGGTCAGCGCCGCCCTGTTGCGAGAGGAGAGCCGAGGTTGCCATTACCGCACTGACTTCCCGGGCGAGGCGGAGTTCTGGAAGCGCCACGTGGTTTTCAAGGCGCGCGGCGGGCGGGTGATGCGGGAGCTGCGCGAGGTCGGCGACCTCACCGGCGGCGGTTATGCCTGGGAGGAAGAGGGATAGTCGGGGGAGGGAAAATGGACCAGGCTTTCAGGAACGCGTGCATGGAGGCGGTGCGGAGGGCCCTGGACGAGGACCTGCAGAGCAGGGGAGACATCACCTCCCAGGCGGTCATAGACCCCGGCACCCGGGCCCGGGGGCGCGTGGTGATGCGCGAGGAGGGAGTGGTGGCGGGACTCCCCCTCGCCTCCATGGCCTTCCGTGTCCTCGACGCAAGGGTTTCCTTCAGGGCCCTGGCGAACGACGGCGAAAGGCTTGGCGCGGGAAGCGTCATCGCCGAGGTGGAAGGACTCGCCCTGACCATCCTGGAAGGGGAGAGGACGGCCCTCAACTTCCTGCAACGTCTCTCGGGAATTGCCACCCTGACCTCCCGTTTCGTGGCCGAGGCGGCGCCCTACGGCGCGGCCATCCTGGACACCCGTAAGACCTCCCCCGGCCTGAGGACGCTGGAAAAATACGCCGTGCGAGCGGGGGGCGGCAGAAACCACCGCTTCGGGCTCTTCGACGCCGTGCTCATCAAGGACAACCATATCGCGGCGGTGGGCGGGGTGGGCGAGGCGGTGCGGAGGGCACGCGAGGCGCTGGGAGGGGAGTTCCCCGTGGAGGTGGAGGTACAGCGGCTGGAGGACCTGGAGGAGGCCGTCCAGGCGGGCGCCGAGGTGGTGATGCTGGACAACTTGAGCGTCGCCGAGGTGGAGGAGGCGGTGAGGCTGGCGCGGGGGAGGGTCAAGCTGGAGGCCTCAGGGGGGATAAACCTGGACAACGTGGCCGCCTATGCCGCCGCGGGGGTGGATTTCATCTCCGTGGGGGCGATAACCCACAGCGCAAGGGCACTGGATATCGCCCTCGACCTCGAGCCGCTGCGGGGATGAGAAAGGGACACGCGCAAGCGGAGATCCCGGCAAGAGGACGGATACATGTAGAATGACAGCGTGCCGGTTTGATGCCGGGCACCGACCGAACCGGAGCGACAAGGAGGGGTTGAAGTGTTGCTGGCCATCGACGTGGGAAACACCCAGACGGTGATAGGGGCCTACCGCGATGCCGACCTGGTGGGCCACTGGAGGATCTCCACCGACGCCAACAAGACCGAGGACGAGCTGGCCCTTTATTACCAGGGTTTCCTGATGCTCAAGGGGCTCTCCTTCGCCAGCTTCGACGCGGTGATAATCTCCTCCGTGGTCCCCGCCGCCACCATGTCCCTGGAGCAGATGACCAGGGAGTACTGGGAGTTCGAGCCCCTCATCGTGGGGCATAACGTGGAGGCGGGGATAGAGATCCTCATCGACAACCCGAGCGAGGTGGGTCCCGATAGATTGGTCAACGCCGTGGCCGCCTTCGAGCGCTACGGGGGGCCGAGCATCGTGGTGGATTTCGGCACCGCCACCACCTTCGATGCCGTGTCCCCGGTGGGGGAGTACCTGGGCGGCGCCATCGCTCCCGGGATAGAGATCTCCTCGCGCGCCCTCTTCAACGCCGCGGCGCGGCTGCCGCGGGTGGAGGTGCACCGACCCGCCTCGGTCATCGGCAAGAACACCGTCTGGAGCCTGCAGTCGGGGATCGTCTTCGGATTCGCGGGCCAGGTGGACCGCATCGTGGAGATGATGAAGGCGGAGCTGGGCGAAGGGGCCAAGGTGGTGGCCACGGGCGGCCTGGCGGAGGTGGTGGTGGGAGAATGTCGCACCGTTGACGCCCACGATCCTCTCCTCACCCTGCACGGCCTCCGCCTCATATTCGATCGATTTCGCGGCGAGGCGCGGGCATGAGGGATGAGTGCTTTCGGAGCCGCGGTACGCTAACCCGGAGGTTTTATTGACAGCCATAGCCGCCACATATATTATGTTACGGGACCGAGAAATCGGGCTGGATAGCAGGCAAAACGCCCTGTGAGGGCCCGAAACGGATAAACCGGCCAGAGACGAAGCAGAGGTCGAAACAGCATGGCAGGATCCAAGTTGAAGGTCAAGGCGAGGAAGCCGGAAAAGGCCCACGGAGGGAAAAAGGCAGGCAAACACCTTACCGACCAGCTGGAAGAGAAATATATCGGCACCGCTACAGAGGTCTTCAGCCGCATATCCGCCAAGGAAAGCGAGATCCGCTCCAAGGTCAGTGCGGAAAGGGCTAGGGCGGAACGCCTCATCGAAGACGCCAAGGGCGAGGCGGCGGCGTTGAGACGCAAGGCCACCCTTGAGGACATCGGCAGGGACGCCTACGACAGGATCATCGCGGAGGCGCGCGCCGAGATCGAGAACATCGAGAGATCCACCGCCGAAGAGATTTCCCAAGTGGAGAAAACGGGGGCCGCCAGGCTCGAGCAGGCGGTCGAGCTCATCGTGAACGCCGTCCTCAAAGCCGGGAATCCGGACTGAGGGGACGGCTTTTCAGTCCACTGGACGGGAGGTCAACTTTAGAGAGCTTGGAAACGGGGTGAAGATGCGGCTCTGCCGAACGGGGACCCGAGAGCTGAAACAGGGGAGGCGGAAATGCTTCTGACCATGTCGAAAGTGGAGATCGTGGGGGTGAAGACCCTCTTCTTCCAGGTCCTGGAGGTACTGCAGGATCTGGGCACCCTCCATCTCGAGGACATCACCAAGAAAAGGGGGCCGCGCTACGCGGACCTCATCCCCATGGAGATGGACCCGGCCCTGGAGGAGGAAAGGAACCTGCTCCAGAACCTGGCCATGCGCAACAACGCCATCCTGTCGGAATTGGCACCTCCCGACGAGAAGATAAACCGGGCGGAGCTGGAAAAAAAGTACAACTCCTTCAAGGGCAAGACCCTGGGCGAGATCTCGGCCATGGTGGAGGAGGAGGAGAAGGCCACCCGCGAGCTGCTGACCTACAAGAACGAGCTGGAGGTGGAGCTCTCGCGCCTCTCCAAGTACGAGCCCATCATCAAGAAGGTCTACCCCCTGGCCAGCAAGGTGACGGCGACGGAGAACTACACCTCCATCGCCCTGCTCATCGAGGAGCGCTACAAACAGGTCTTGGAGTATATCGAGAAGGAGCTGGAGAAGATAACCGGGGGGCAGTGCGAGGTATTCTCGGCGCGCGTGGACGAGAACACCCATGCCGCCATCCTCGTATTCCACAGGCGCTATTCCGAGCAGGTGCACAACTTCCTGGCGGCGGAGAACGTCAACCAGGTGCGCCTCCCGTCGGAGCTGGCCGACAAACCCTACGACGAGGCGCTGAAGGAGATCGAGACCCGCTACCAGGAGATACCCCCCAAGCTGAAAAAGGTCAGGGAGGACCTGGAGGAGATATCCAACAAATGGTATACCACCCTGGTGGCCTTGAAGGACTACCTCGCCGACCGCATCCAGTCCCTGGAGGCCATTCCCAAATTCGGGCAGTCGGGGCACGTCTTCGTGATCACCGGCTGGATGCCCTCGGACAAGGTGGAGGAGACGCGCCGCATCCTGGAGGAGAGGTTCGAGGGCAAGGTGGAGCTAACCGAGGAAGTCCCCAGCCACGACGAGATGGAGGAGGCTCCGACCGCGCTCCGTAATCCGGGCGCCGTCAAGCCCTTCGAGTTCATCTACATGCTCATCAAGCCCCCTAAATACGGTCACATAGACCCCACCTTCCTGGTGGCCATCTTCTTCCCCCTGCTCTTCGGCTTCATGTTGGGGGACATGGGCTACGCCCTGGTGCTCATAGGCGTGGTCTTCCTCATGAAGCGCATGCTGAAGAAACGGGAGACCAAGAGTATCTTTTTCGGGCTCTTTGCCAACGTCTTGCTGATTTGTTCCATATCCTCGTTCATCTTCGGCCTGCTTTACTTCGAGTTCTTCGGCGATCTCCTCTTCCGTCTCTTCGGCTGGAAGGACGCCGCCGGCCACCTTGAGGTGCAGTGGGTCTGGGGCTACACGGCGAACGGCAAGCCCTTCGGGTGGCCGCTGGAGCGCATCGCCCAGGCCAACCCGGACATGTTCAAGCTGCTGCTCATCATCGTGATCATAATAGGTGTGCTGCACATGGGGGGCGCATTGCTCATCGGTCTCATCGACGGCATCCGCCACAAGGACCGCAAGCACGCCATCGAGAAAGCGGGATACCTGCTCTTCATCCTCGGCCTGGTGGTCATCTTCGGCAGCCTGTGGGGGATCAAGAGCGCCAAAGGCGTCGCGGTTCCGCTAGGCGCGGTCATGTCCCTGGTAGGTATCGGGATGGCCGGCTACGGCGGCGGCTTCGGCGGAGGGCTGGAGGCGGCCCTCACCTTCGGCAACCTCCTCTCCTACGCCCGTCTCTACGGCATCGGCCTGGCCTCGGTGATCCTGGCCGAGGTCTCCAACGAGCTGGGGGCGGAGTTCGGCGGAGGGGCCATGGTGGTGCTCGGAGTGGTTGTTGCGGCATTGCTGCATACCCTGAACATCGCCCTGGGGGTGCTCAGCCCCTCCATCCAGTCCCTCCGTCTCAATCTGGTGGAGAGCTTCACCAAGTTTTACAAGGAATCGGACGTGGTTTACAAGCCCTTCAAACGATCAGGAGGTGAATAGCTTGGAACTCGGACTGATCGCCATCGGGGCGGCCCTGGCCATCGGGTTGTCCGCCCTGGCGACCGGTTGGTCGCAATCCAAGATCGGGGCCGCCATGGCGGGTGCCCTCGCCGAGAAGCCGGAGCTCGCCGGGAACGCCATCATCATGATCGCCATTCCCGAGACCATGGTGGTGCTGGGATTCGTTATCTCGTTCTTGATCACGGGTTTGAAGCCGGGCGAATAGCTGCGGCGGAGACCCCCGGTGTGAGCCGGAACACCTAAAAGACGGGAAGTGAGGGCATGTCGATAGAGGATATCCTGCAGGCCCTGGACGACGAGTGCCGCACGGAATGCCGGGATATATTCCACCGCGCGGAGCAGGAGGCCAAGCAGATCATGGAGCGAGCGCAGGCCGAGGCCGAGGCCATCCGCCGCGCGCGCCTGGAGAAGCTGGAGGCCGAGGCCCGTAGCGAGAGCATCTCCATGCTGTATTCCGCCCGGCTGAGGTCGAAAAACGCCGTCATAGCGGCCAAGGAGAGGATAGCCGAAGAGGCCTTGCGGGAGGCAGAGGGTCGCCTGGAGAAGTTGCGGGAGCGCGCGGACTACCGGGCCATCCTGGAGGGCCTGGTCAAGGAGGGCCTCACGCGGGTGAGCGGCAAGGTGGTGGTGCGCGTGGACCCCGCGGACCGGGAGCTCGCGGACGGGATCCTGCGGGAGATGGGCCTTGATTACGATCTCAGGGACGACATCGGCACCTTAGGAGGCGCGGTGGTTTCGGACGCCGCGGAAAGGGTGACCATCATCAACACCGTGGAGGAGAGGCTGAACCGGGCGCGGGAGAAGCTGCGCATGCAGGTTTCCAAGGTCCTCTTCGAGGGCGATGCGGCGGTCGCGGCGGGAGGGGGGTAAGCCCCCTCCTTCAGTGTGGGAATGTCCTGCGAATGCCCGCGTACCAGAGGTCGGAGAACGCGTTGAAAGCTTGAGGGCAATGGTTCAGGTACCGCTCAAGGATTACAGCTACGCCAACGCGCGGGTGCGCGCCATGTCCGGGCGCCTGCTGGAACCGTACGTCTATAAGGAGCTGCTGGAGGCGCCGGATTACAACCAGGCCCTCGCGGTGCTGGAGAACACCGAGTACGGCCCGGATATCGAGCACTTCATGCTCGAGGGGGCGCGCCCCACCACCATCGACCGCGCCTTCAACCGCAACCTGGTGCGGACCTTCTCCAAGATAAAGGAGTTCTTCGTGGGCAGGCCGGAGGAGCTGGTCAAAGCCCTGCTCTCGCGCTGGGATCCCTACAACCTCAAGACCATACTCAGGGGCATGCGAGCCCTCGTCCCCAAGGCGGAGATAAGCAGGAACCTGGTGCCCATCGGGGCCATAGACCTGGTGACCCTGGAGGAGATCATAGGCCAACCCGACCTCCGTGCGAGCATAGACGCCATGGTGGTGCTGGGACGAGAGTGGCCCATACCCTACGGCAGGGCGATCATGGCCCACCTCGCGCAGTACCTTCATGAACATGACCTCTCCATCCTTGAACTGGCACTGGACCGCTTCCATTACCAGGAACTGGGTAAGATCCTCGAGGGTGGGGACGCGGACACCGCCTTGGTGCGTGAGGTGATGGTCATGGAGGTGGACGCCGTGAACATCGCCACCCTCATGCGCATCTGCGGCCTGGAGCTCAAAGATGTCCGCATCGAGGGTTATTTCGTCCCCGGAGGAACCATCGCTGACGCGGGGGAGTTCGCCAAGATCATGTCCCTGGGACAGCCGGAACAGGTTTACGAAAGGCTGTCGCACCGCATGCCCTACAAGGATGCCCTCCTCAACGCCTGGAAGGCCTTCGAGGAGAGGGGCGAGAGCGTCTTCGAGGACGAGATGCAGAAGCACATCATCAGGACCTGCCTGAAGATGTCCAAGGACCCCCTGGGCGTCGGGGTGATCATCGAGTACATGTGGAGGAAGTACCTGGAGATAACCAACCTGCGTATCATCGTCAGGGGCAAGAGCATCGGGCTCATAGAGTCCCAGATACGCAAGGAGATGGTGCTTTTCGGCGAGGAGCAGAGGGGCGGGTGAGCCCGCTTCCAGGAGGGTGATGCGTCTTGTACAAGGCTATAGTGGTGACCGACCCGGAGACGGCGGACGGTTTCCGCCTGGCGGGCGTCAGCGTGGTGGAGGCGGAGAACCCCGACGAGGCGTTGGAGAAGATAAAGCTCCTCATCGACGACCCCAACGCCGGCATACTGGCGGTGAACGAGCATTTCTACAACCACATAGACGAGAAGACGCAGGAGAAGATAGACAGCATCTACCGTCCCATCGTCATCCCCCTCCCCATCAAGGAGACGGTGGAGATGGCGGGGGAGAGGCGCGCCTACCTCGCTCGCCTCATCCACCGCGCCATCGGGTTCGATATCACCCTGCGGGGCAGGGAGGGCGAATAGGCGCGGGCGGGGTTTAATGCCGTAGAGAGGTTCGCCTGGCGGAAGGATTTCTGAGAGACGGGAGAGTGTCGGAATGATCGTAGGAAGCATTGCCAAGGTATCCGGACCCGTGGTCAGCGCGGAGGGGATGTCCGGCGCCAAGATGTACGATATCACCAGGGTGGGAGAGCTCGGACTCATCGGCGAGGTGGTGCGCCTGGACGGGGACGTGGCCATCGTGCAGGTCTACGAGGACACCTCGGGACTCAGGGTGGGCGAGAAGGTGGAATGCACCGAGGAGCCGCTCCTGCTGGAGCTGGGGCCCGGCTTGCTCTCCTCCATCTACGACGGCATTCAGAGGCGCCTGACGGATATCGCCGAGAACTACGGCGACTTCGTGGTGCGCGGCGTCTCCACCGTGGCCCTCCCCCGCGACCGCAAGTGGGCCTTTCAGCCCATGGTGGAGGTGGGGGACGAGGTGCAGGAGGGCGATATCGTGGGAGAGGTGCAGGAGACCACCCACATCACCCACCGCATCATGGTGCCGCCGGGGATGTCCGGACGGGTGGCGGAGGTGAAAGAAGGCGAATTCACCGTGGACGAGACGGTGGTGGTCCTGGAGGGCGGCGCGGAGATCAAGCTCCACCAGACTTGGCCCGCCCGCGTGCCCAGGCCGGTGAGGAGGAAGGAGAACCCCACCGTTCCCTTCATCACCGGCACGCGCATACTCGACACCTTCTTCCCCATCGCCCAGGGCGGCTACAGCATCATCCCCGGGGGCTTCGGCACCGGAAAGACGGTGACCGAGACCACCCTCGCCAAGTGGGCGGACGCGGATATCGTGATATATATAGGGTGCGGCGAGAGGGGCAACGAGATCACCGAGGTGCTGGCGGAATTTCCCAGCCTTATCGATCCCAAGACGGGGGTACCCCTCATGCAGCGCACCATCCTGGTGGCCAACACCTCCAACATGCCGGTGGCGGCGAGGGAGGCCTCCATCTACACCGGCATCACCCTGGCGGAATACTACCGCGACATGGGCTACAACGTGGCCCTCATGGCCGATTCCACCTCGCGCTGGGGGGAGGCCCTACGCGAGGTATCGGGGCGCCTGGAGGAGATGCCCGGCGAGGAAGGCTATCCCGCCTACCTCGCCACCCGTCTGGCCGACTTCTACGAGCGCTGCGGGCGGGCGGTGTGCCTGGGAAGCGACGAGCGCATGGGCTCCATAACCGCCATCGGGGCGGTCTCGCCCCCGGGGGGAGATTTCTCCGAGCCCATGACCCAGAACTCCCTGCGCATCACCGGCGCCTTCTGGGCCCTGGACACCAGCCTCGCCTATCGCCGCCACTTCCCGGCCATCAGCTGGATCAAGAGCTATACCCTCTACCTTGACCAGATCCAGGACTGGTACACCAAGAACGTGGCCGAGGACTGGAGGGCCATGCGCGACAAGGCCATGAGCCTGCTGCAGAAGGAAGTGGAGCTGCAGGAGATCGTGCAGCTGGTGGGGCCGGACGCCCTGCCGGATTTCGCCAAGGCGGTGCTGGAGACCACGCGCATGCTGCGCGAGGACTTCCTGCAGCAGTTCGCCTTCTCCGACACCGACGCCTTCTGCTCCCTGCGCAAGGCCTACCTCATGCTCAAGGTCATCCTCACCTACTACGACTGCCTGGAGGAGGTGCTGGTGCAGGGGGTGCCCCTGCGCCAGGCCACGGAGCACCCCATCAAGAACGAGATCGCGCGCATGAAGGAGATCCCCTCGGAGGACGCGGAGGAGAAGATATCCGACCTGCTGGACCGCGTGCAGCGCGAACTGAGGGCGCTGGGCGAATGGTAAGAGAAAGAGGACGGGAGAGAAAAGATGTCGAACGGTAGCGCTTTCCTGGCCACCACGGAGTACCGCACCGTGGGCGAGGTCGCCGGACCCCTGCTTTTCGTGAGCAAGGTGAAGGGCGCCGCCTACAACGAGATGGTGGAGATCCGCTCCGCGGACGGCTCCGTGAAGTACGGCCAGGTGATCGAGCTCGCCGGCGAGCTTGCGGTGGTGCAGGTGTTCGGTCCCACGGCGGGGCTTGACGTGGAGAGGACCAACGTGCGTTTCCGGGGCGAGGTGGCCAAGATGCCCTGCTCCGTCAACTTGCTGGGGCGCATCCTCAACGGCATGGGACAGCCCATCGACGGCGGGCCGGAGGTGTTCCCGGAGGAGGAGAGGGAGATCACCGGCTCTCCCATCAACCCCTGGAGCCGCGAGGAGCCCCGCGATTTCATCCAGACGGGCATATCCGCCATCGACGGCCTCAACACCCTGGTGCGCGGGCAGAAACTGCCCATCTTCTCCGGTGCGGGCCTGCCGGGGAACGAGCTGGCGGCGGCCATCGTGCGCAACGCCAAGATCCTGGGCGGGGAGGAGTTCGCCATCATCTTCGCGGCTATGGGCATCACCCGCCGCGAGGCCTCCTTCTTCCAGGACAGCTTCGCCAAGTCGGGCGCCCTGGAGAGGGTGGTCTTCTTCCTCAATCTCGCCGACGACCCCACGGTGGAGCGCCTGCTCACTCCGCGCTGCGCCCTCACGGTGGCCGAGTTCCTGGCCTTCGAGCACGACATGCAGGTGCTGGTGATCCTCACCGACATGACCAACTACTGCGAGGCGCTGCGCGAGATCTCCACCGCCCGCGAGGAGGTGCCGGGGAGGCGCGGCTATCCGGGTTATATGTACACCGACCTGGCGTCCATCTACGAGCGCGCCGGACGCATCAAGGGGAAGCCGGGCTCGGTGACCCAGGTGCCCATCCTGGCCATGCCCGACGACGACATCACCCACCCCATCCCCGACCTCACGGGATACATCACCGAGGGGCAGATCGTGCTCTCGCGCCAGCTGCACCGCCGGGGCATCTTCCCGCCCATCGACGTGCTCCCCTGTCTCTCGCGCCTCATGAACCTGGGCATCGGGGAGGGCAGGACGCGGGGCGACCACCGCGGGGTGGCCGACCAGCTCTATGCCTACTACGCGGAAGGCGTGGACCTGCGGCGCCTGGTGGCCATCGTGGGCGAGGAGGCCCTCACCGACCAGGACCGCATGGCCCTGAAGTTCGCCGACGCCTTCGAGCAGAACTACCTCGACCAGAAGGACGAGAACCGCGAGCTGGAGCAGACCCTGGAGCTGGGGTGGAAGCTCATCAGCATGATGCCCAAGGAGTCCATCAAGCGCATCAAGACCGAGTACATCGACAAGTACTACAACCCCGAGGCGGCGGAGGAGTTCACGGCCTCCGAAGGATGATGTCTGCAGGAGCGAAGGGTCGGTAGGAAGAAATGGAACAGGTACACCCCACCAGGAGCGAGCTGCTTAAGCGCAAGGCCAACCGCACCCTGGCCGAGCAGGGCATGAACCTGCTCAAGCGCAAGCGCGACGCCCTGCTGGCGGAGTTCATGCCCATCATCGACGAGACCATGCGCCTCTCCCTGCGCCTGGAGAGGGTCACCGCCGATGCCCAGTTCGACCTGGCCATGGCCAAGGCCAAGGACGGGGGGCCCGCGGTGCGCTCGGCATCCTACGCCACCCAGGGGGAGGTGCTGGTGGACATCACCGGCACCCATGTCATGGGGGTGCCCATCCCCGTGATCCGTAAGGGCCAGAGCACCATGCGCAGCGTGCTCAAGCGCGGCTACAGTATCACCGGCGTCTCCAGCCGGGTGGACTCCGCGGCGGAGAAGTTCGAGGAGATCATCGACGTGATCATCGAGTCCGCGGACATCGAGACCCGCCTGCGCCGCCTGGGTGAGGAGCTGCGCAAGACCAACCGCCGCGTCAACGCCCTGGAGAACATCGTCATCCCCGACTACGACGAGCAGATCAAGTTCATCCAGATGAGCCTGGAGGAGCGCGCGCGCGAGGACATCTTCCGCCTCAAGAAGGTGAAGAAGGCCCTGGAGCGCAAAGAGGAGGCGCGCCTGGAGAGGCTAAAGGCCTGATCGCGTCGCGCTTGCCCCGCCCCGGCTTCCCCTCGGGCGGTATAACCTCCCCGCCGTATAGGCGGCCTTGGCTGTTCGGGGCTCTCGCCTCTCGGATCGTGCCGGTGGTGAGCGAAGGCCATGAGGTCATACGGCGATCGGGGCACGACAATCCGTCTCCCTCCTTTCGCACCATTACTGCCTCCTGGGACCTCGGATCACCCTCCAGGCGATGGGGGCCCGAAAACCTAACCCCCACTTTTCGCACCACTGTTACGAGCGGCGCTGCCGCCCCCCCTCCTTTCGGCCTCCGCAATCGCTTTCGACATGCCGCAAGGTCCAGACAACGGGGGATAAGGACATGGGTTTTCTATCCGGTACGGGCGAACGGCTGCGGGCTGTCGGAGGCGGAGGCGGGGGTGATATCATCTCCTTGTCATGGTGGAGAGCAAGTTCGTGATCACGGGAGGAAAGCCCCTGCGGGGAAGGGTGCGCGTGGGCGGGGCTAAGAACTCGGTGCTCAAGCTCATGGCCGCCAGCCTGCTCACCCCCGAGGAGTGCCTCATCCACAACGCCCCCCGCATAGCGGACGTGGAGATAATGTGTGAGGTCCTGCAGCACCTGGGGGCGGAGGTGGAGAGGTCGGGGGAATCGCTGCGCATCCGGGCTGGCGATTTCGCGTCCCGGGAGGCGCCCTATCACCTGGTCAGGCGCATGCGCGCCTCCATCATCGTCCTGGGACCCCTGGTGGCGCGCTGGGGGGAGGCGAGGGTGGCCATACCGGGGGGGTGCAATATAGGGTCGCGCAAGATAGACATGCACCTCAAAGGGCTGGCGGAGATGGGCGCGGAGATAACCACCGAGCACGGTTATGTTCACGCATGTGCTCCTCGCCTGAGAGGGGCGCATATAGTACTAGATTTTCCCAGCGTGGGGGCCACGGAGAACCTGGTCATGGCGGCGGTGGGGGCGGAAGGGACCACGCGCATAGAGAACGCCGCCCGCGAGCCCGAGATCCAGGACCTCATCGCCTTCCTGTTGTCCATGGGCGCGGACATCGAGGGTGCGGGCACCCCGGTGGTGGAGGTTACGGGACCCACCCCGCTACATGGTACCGAGCACACCGCCATCGGGGACCGCATCGAGGCCGGGACCCTGGCGGTGGCGGCGGCGGTGGCGGGAGGCGAGGTAGCCATCGAGGGCGCAGACCCCGGGCACCTCGGCATGCCCCTGGAGAAGCTGCGCGACGCGGGGGTGGAGATCGAGGTAGGCGGGGAAGGCATCAGGGTAAGGGGCGGAGGCGCTTACCGCTCCGTGGACCTCGCCACCCTTCCCTACCCCGGTTTTCCCACCGACATGCAGCCTCAGATGATGGTGCTCCTCAGCCTGGCGGAAGGCATAAGCGTGATCACCGAGAACGTCTTCGAGAGCCGCTTTATGTTCGTGGACGAGCTCAACCGCATGGGCTGCGATATCGCCATCGAAGGCCATCACGCGGTCGTGAAAGGGGTGGGAAGGCTGAGCGGGGCGGAGGTGAGCGCCCCCGACCTGCGTGCCGGAGCCGCCCTCGTCCTCGCCGGGTTGGCGGCGGAGGGCGAGACGCACGTCCTCGATATCCATCACGTGGACCGGGGTTACGAGAGGCTGGAGGAGAAGCTTACTTCACTGGGAGCCGACATACGCCGGGAGACAGTGGACTGAAGCCGCCTGGCTCGCCGGGTTATGGTGAAGCAGGCCTGGAGGGAAGAGGCGGAAAGCGCGGGGGGCACGCCGCCTTCGCGGTCTTCACGCCGGCGATGGAGGCGAGGTGTTTTCTCCACCGGCCTTCCGAAGTGGATTCCGGGCTCAGGTTTGCGGGGAGGAACTGTCCGCTATGCAATAACGGAATCAGGGAATCGTTGATGGTACAGGGGAGCAGAATCGGGTGGAGCGGTCTCGCGTGGCTTGCGGGACGCACAGGAGCGAGTATGGATGAACCGATAGCCATGGCAAACAAGGCGTGGATGGCCGCGAGAAGCGACGTGCTTCCGGCGGGATGCGTTTATCTCCATGGTTTGCCGGCATAAAAGCCGAAATCCAATGCATGGGCGGTGAAGCGGGGGGAGAAAGGAAGCGGGAAAGTTGGACGGTTTGGCTAAAATATGCGCAAAAGCGGCGCTCATCACGCTCATCGCCTGCCTGGCGTGTTCGGCGGCGGGCTTTCCGGTTCCCGTCGCCGGCATGAACGTGAAGCCCGCGGCGGGGGAGGGCGGCGGCGCGTTGAAAGCGGCCCTTATGGCCAGGCTGACGGCCGCCAACTATGCGGAGGAAAGCTACCTGCCGGGAGAGGTGGTGGTGATGCTCGAGCGGCCCTCTCGCGAAGGCGTGGCGGAGCTGTGCCGCGATTTCGCCTGGATGCTGGAGCCGGTGCAGGCCGCCGCCTCCGCGCTCCTCACGGAACAGCCGGCGGCGCCGGCGGTGCGCCTGCGCCTGTTGCCGGGAGTGGATGAGCTTGAGGCGGCTAGGCGGCTGCTGTCCTCGCCCCTCGTAAAGCTGGCGGAGCCCAATATCGTCTTCCATGTCGCGGAGACCGTGCCCGACGACCCCCTCTACGGCCAGCAATGGAACCTCAACGGGGAGTACGGGATAAGGGCGCCGGCGGCATGGGACCTGCAGAGAGGATCCGCGACCCTGACCCTGGCGGTGGTGGACACGGGCATGGACTACACCCACCCCGACTTAGAGGGGCGCCGCAATGGCGGCTACGATTATTTCAACCAGGACGGTGACCCCTGGGACGACAACGGCCACGGCACCATGGTGGCGGGGATGGCCTGCGCCAATTCCGACAACGGCACGGGCATGGCGGGGCTGGACTGGCGGGCCCGGGTCATGCCCCTCAAGGCCCTGGGCAGGGACGGCACCGGCGATCTGGAAAGCGTCGTGAACAGCATCTATCACGCGGCCAATTACGGCGCCGACGTCATCAACATGAGCCTCACCTCCTCCCAGTACTCCCAGGAGCTGGCGGAAGCGGTAGCCTATGCCCATTCCCGTGGCTGCGTGATGACGGCGGCGGCCGGCAACGAAGGGGACGCGCGCGTGAACTACCCCGCCGGGCTCGCCCAGGTGATCGGAGTGGGATCAACCGACCGGTCCGGCACACGTTCCTACTTCTCAAACCACAACTCCAGCGTGGACCTGGTGGCGCCGGGGGAGGATATCGTCGGCCCTGCGCCGGGAGGGGGTTACCGGCGCATGTCCGGGACCTCCGAGGCCACCCCGCACGTGTCCGCCTCGGCGTTGCTCCTGCTGGCGCAGTACCCTGGCGCCGCACCCGAGGATATATGGCAAAGGCTCAAGAGCGGGACCCGCGACCTCGGGGCGCCGGGATACGATCACTACTACGGGTGGGGCTTACTGGACGTCAACGCCTCGCTGCGCTCTCCCCTGGTGACCATCACCAGCCCTCCCGGATACTCCTATCCGCAATCGGGCAAGGTGGCCGCTTCGGCGCAGGTGAACGGAGCGAGCATAACCGTCCTGGAGTTGTGGGTGAACGGGGAGCTGGTGGAGAGCTATCACCTGCCGGTGCCGGGAAGCGCCGTGAACCACAGCTTCGATTCCTGGGACCTCTCGGAGCTGGGGACGGGGGCCAGCGAGATTACCGTGCGGGCGGTGGCGTCCGGGGGGTCTTCTTCCTCCAGCGGCGAGGGCGCGGTGACGGTGTATCGCAACGACACCCAGCCGCGGCCCGCGCGGGACTGGTACCTCGCCGAGGGCACCACCGCCTGGGGTTTCGAGGAGTACGTGCTGGTGCAGAACCCCAACCCCGACCCCGCCTCCCTGCAGGTAAGCTTCATGAAGCCCGGCGGGGAGGTCCAGGAGCATGGGTATTCCATGCCCGCTTTCTCGCGCCTCACCATTCCCGTGAACTCCCTC
>JACVJD010000011.1 GCA_015711825.1 Candidatus Solincola daggyaiensis | reverse complement strand
CCCCCTCCAGGGCCTCTCCCTGGATGGCCATGAACTTGTCCAGCACGCCGTTGCGCCAGGCGCAGCGCATGACCTTGAACACCTGCGCGGGGTCGAGCGCCAATGCCATCACCTCCGTGTTTTCTCCCTCCGGCGCCCGGTTTGCCGCCGGGTGCCGGGAAGCGAAATGACCGCTTTGCCCTTAAACCTTCCTATCTGGCGTCCGCCGCTTGGGTGGAAACCTCACCAGGTTCTTCGCCGCAGGATGCGGGTTTCCCGATCGTAACCTTCCCTCGAGGATCCAGCTCATTCCTCATCCACCAGCTTGTTCCTGAACCTTATTGCATCGCCACCATCCTTGCGCCCACAATTGTGGAAGAAAAACCCTGTATGGTGTGCGCTGAGCGAGCTCCCCGCCTTATCTCCGCGAACATGGCGGAAAACGGGCCTGGCCAGTACGAACCTGCCTCTATCGCCCACGCGCTTTCGCGCACGTCCCCAAGGCCGGGCCCCGCAAACCCCCCTTAGATGACCTTATCCTGGCGCAGCGTGAGCGCCAGCTTCCTGCCCGCCTCCTCCGGCGTATCCGCCTCCACCAGCTTGCAGTTCCTCTCGCGACTGGGGGCCTTGAGGGCGACGGTCTCGACGCGCCTAAGCCCGCTGGGATCGACTCCCAGGTCTTCCGGGCCCAGCACCGTCTGGGGCAGGGCCTTTGCGGCCTTGATCGCCTGCAGGCTCGGATAGCGCAGGTCGCCTACCTCTCCGGAAACGGTTACCAGCGCGGGGAGGGGGGCCTCCACCACCTCTAACCCGTCGGGCAGCACCCGCTCCACCCTTACCCGCCCGTCAACCACCTCCACTTTCTGGGCCAGGGTGACGGCGGGTAGGCCGAGTATCGCCGCCAGGCCCAGCCCCACCAGGCCGGCGTTGGTATCAGCCGCCTGCCTGCCGCAGAGGATGAGGTCACAGGGCCCTATCTTCTCGATCGCCGCCGCCAGAAGGGAGGCGGTGGCGGACGCGTCAAGGCCGGAGGGATCGAAGGCGTCTCCCTCCACCAGCATGGAGGCGTCGGCTCCCGACGCCACCGCTTTGAGGATCACCGCGCGTGAGAGGGACCTACCCAAAGAGAGCAGGGTTATGAACGCGCCGCTGCTTTCCTTGATGCGGATGGCCGCCTCCAGGGCGTTTTCGTCGAAGGGGTTGATCACCGGAGGGATACCCCTCGGAATCACCCTGCGCTCCGCCTCGTTCACCTCGAAGGAGGAGGGTGGACCCTCGGGATCGGGAACCTGCTTCGCGCACACGATGATGTTGACGCTCATCCCGCACCCCCTAATCCCTTGCCGTTTCCCTGAGCGCGGCGGTAAAGGACGGCAGCACCTGTTTCCAGTCCCCCACCACGCCGTAATCGGAGACCTTGAATATGTACGCGTCGGGGTCCTTGTTGATGGCCACGATCTTGCCCGCCTCGCTCATCCCCGATAGGTGCTGGGTGGAGCCGGAGATGGCCACGGCGATGTAAAGGTCGGGAGCCACCACCTTCCCGGTGATCCCCACCTGGCAGGTGGTCGGCGCCCAGCCCGAATCCACGGGGGGGCGGGAAGCCCCTACCGCTCCGCCGAGGAGGGAGGCGAGTTCCCGCAGCTGCGAGAAACCCTCCTCGCCGCCCATACCCCTGCCGCCGGATACCACTACCGGGGCCTCCTCCAGGGGGCACTCCCTGTCCTCGATGATCTCCCTGCCTTTGATTTCCAGGCGCGGGGCGGGGGTCTCCACCTCCACGGGCCTTACCTCACAGGGGGTGGCGGAAGGC
The DNA here is from genome assembly GCA_015711825.1 of Candidatus Solincola daggyaiensis. Taxonomy (GTDB): domain Bacteria; phylum Actinomycetota; class Geothermincolia; order Geothermincolales; family RBG-13-55-18; genus Solincola_B; species Solincola_B daggyaiensis. The sequence goes on along the minus strand of JACVJD010000011.1, from coordinate 42,564 downwards.
GCCGGGACCTCTCCCACCCGTGCCCTTACCGTGGCCATGGCCGTGTCCGTGGTCGCCTTCTGGACGGCCAGGGCGTTACCGCCGAAAACGGGGCGGATGAAGAGGATCTCTCCGCCCTCGACCTTCACTCCGACGCAGTCGGTCACCAGGCCGCAGTCAAGCGAGAAGGCCAGGCGGGGCAGGAGGTCCTGTCCCAGCGAGGTGTGCCCGGCCAGAAGCGCCCGCGGAGGGGACGATTTGAGCAAACCCAGTATCGCCTCCTTATATAGATCGGGGTTGTAGGCACCAAGGGAGGGGTGGTCGAGGCTGAGCACCTCGTCGGGCCCGTAGCGAGCGAGTTCCCGCGCCGCGTCGCCGACTCCGCTTCCCAGGATCACCACGCTCAGGCTTGTCCCGAGGCCGTCGGCGAGCTCGCGCCCCAGCCCCATCAATTCGAGGGAGATGGAGGCGGGCCTATCCCCTTTGGCCGTCTCCGCGAGTACCATTATCTTTCCAGAACGTTCCAAGTCGCACCCCCTACTCGTGCCCTAAAACCTGCTTTTTAGATATAAACTCCGGGGATAGGGGCGAAGTCGAGAGAGATCGACGCACATCGCAGGGCTCCTCGCTTTCCGTCTCGATACGCATCGTTTCCATGCGCCATCTAACCCATATCCCTAGGCATTGCTCGGGTTGTCATAGCGATGTGATGATGCCGCAAATGGATCCGATAGGCGAATAATGAGCCTCCGCATGCATCCGCTCCCTGCCGTCCCCGGCCGCCTTTGACGCCGGGCGAAGCATCGACGCGCTTTTTCGCCCAGGCCTCAAGGTGAATACGCGGCTTTGGCATAACGAGTTGCCGCACCCAACGACCATCCGTCGCCCATGTCGGCGTTTTTCCCTGCTGCGGGTAACGCCGCTCTGCCAGTCACCGTTCCGAGAGGGTATGGTTCGCCGGACACCCGGCTCATCACGCTATGGCTACCGAAAACATGACTGGCTGTCACATTCTATCATCCCAAATCGCACACGTCAACGCAAATCGACATAAACAGTTTGTTTTGTATGGTTCCGTGCCCTCGTCTGCTCGCGTTACATATCATGACCACTCCTCTTATGAAGATCGTGAAGAAGCGGAGCCTGGCGCTATCGTCCGTCGGGCGTGGGCGTGCGCTTATCCGGCATGACGTTTGTTCTGTCTTTTTGCGGATAGAATGTGTGATTATAAGTATAAATATGTAAGTAAGGGAAACAAGTTGACCGGCATGGAAAGAGCGAGGCCGGCGACGATCGAAGGAGGATGAACATGATATCCGAGAAGATGCAGGAGGCGCTGAACGACCAGATGAAATGGGAGTTCTACTCGGAGTTCCTCTACCTGGCCATGGCGGGTTATTTCAAGTCCAGGAGCCTGGACGGTTTCGCCAACTGGATGATGGTCCAGACCCAGGAAGAGCACGCCCATGCCCTGATGTTCTTCGACTACATCGGCGACGCCGGCGGCAGGCCGGAGGTGCGCGCCTTCGAGCAGATGGAGAACGAATACGCGTCGGTCACCGACGTCTTCCGCAAGACGGTGGAACACGAGAAGCTGGTGACCAGGCGCATCAACGACCTCATGGCCCTGGCCCTGGAGGAGAAGGACTACGCCACCGCCGGTTTCCTGGACTGGTTCGTGAAGGAGCAGGTGGAGGAGGTGGCCTCTCCCCAGAAGATCCTCGACCAGCTGGAGCTGGTGAAGGAGGAGGGTAACGCCCTTATGATGCTGGACCGCGAGCTGGCCCAGAGGGTCTTCAACCCGCCGGTTCAGGCCGAATAGACCTTTGCGCTGCGATGTGCAGGGCCCCGAGGGCCCCCTTTCTTATCGAGGGTTAGCGAGCGGGGGCGATCGGGGAACCCGTTCCCGCAACCTGGGCGGAAGAAGCTTGTCTGGCGGTAAGCGGGCTTGGCTGTTATAAATATATTGGCAGTGATGGCCATGGTGAAAGCGATGCGCGGAACCCTGTGCCTACGCGTTTGTATCGAGCCGGTTGTAGGATTGCTGTCCGTGTTTGACAGGAATTCCCAGGCGATAAAAGAACCAGGATTCGAGGCCTGATGAGAGTACTTTTCGTCCACTCGGAGCAGGATCCCTATTCTCACGACAAGCCCCTGGAGATACTGGAACGGGTGCAGTTCGGCATCTCCTACATATCGTCCCTTCTTAAAAGCGAGGGGCACGAGACCCGCTTGGTGGTGCTGTGCGAGGAGACCGTGCCCCGCGTCCTGGAGGCGGTGGAGGGGTTCGATCCCGGCCTGGCGTGCTTCACCAGCGTTTACACGGAACTCGGCACCATGTCCAGGGCGGCGGCGCTGGTGAAAAGGCGCCACCCCGAGATGTTTACCCTTTTAGGTGGACCCCACGCCACGCTGCGGCCGGACGACTGCCTGAAGGAGGGGCCCTTCGACGCCGTGTGCGTGGGCGAGGGGGAGTACCCGACCCTGGAGCTGGTGGAGCAGTTGGAGGCCGGACGCTTTCCCTCCCGCATAGCCAACCTCGTCATCAGGCGCCCGGACGGGAGCCTGGAGAGGAACGCGCCGCGCCCCTTCCTGCAGGACCTTGACGCGCTGCCCTTTCCCGACCGCGATATGTGGTTGCCCTGGGTGGCCAATCCCGTCTCGCGCCCCTCCATACTGGTGGGCCGGGGTTGCCCCTTCAGCTGCACCTATTGCTGCAACCACGCGCTGCGCAAGGTGGCGCCGGGAAGGTACGTGCGCCTGCGCAGCCCGGAGAACATCGCCGAGGAGCTGAAGGCGCTCAAGGAGGCCGAGCCTACCTTCGCCGAGGCTTATCTTGAGGTGGAGACCCTGGGCGCGAACCGCGAGTGGGTGGCGGAGTTATGCTCGGAACTCAAGAGGGCGAACGCCGGTTTCGCGATACCGGTGTCCTTCGGGGCCAACCTGCGCGTGACTCCCAACTCCGATTACGAGGACCTTTTCACCAAGCTCGCGGAGGCCAACTTCCGCTTCGTGAATATCGGGCTGGAGTCCGGAAGCGAGCGCATCCGCCGCGAGGTGCTTAACCGGCGCTACTCCAACCAGGATATCGTCAACGCGGTGAAGGCGGCGCGCCGCCACGGCATGCAGGTGGGTATCTACAACCTCATCGGCCTGCCGGGGGAGACGCCGCGCGATTTCCGCCGGACGGTGGAGGTGAACCGCCTATGCCAGCCGGACTGGTTCCTGCTCTCGGTCTTCTTCCCCTACCCGGGAACGGAGCTCTATGAAAGGTGCACGAAACTCGGCTTGCTGGACAAACCGTTGGATTCCTACCTGGAGCGCAGGAGGCCGGTGCTGGAGCTGCCGGGTTTCAGCAAGCGGCAGGTGGGAAGGCGGCGGGACTGGTTCCCATTGATGGTGTACCGGGGGCACCGCCCGCTCAAGGAGCTGCTGTGGCTGGTGTCCATGGCCAAGATCTATTCCAACCACCGCCTGGCGGATATCCACCGGCGGCTCATGGAGAGACGCCATGCCAGGAAGGGGCGGGATTTCAGCTTATCGCCCGAGGCGGCCTTTTATGATGCCTGCTCACATGCGGCAGGGGAGGGGTCGGGTAAGTGATGGCCGAACATGTTCACCAGCCTCTTGAGGAGGAGATAAGGAGCATAGCCGGCTATTATATGGTGCTCGAGGAGGGCGTGTTAGAATACAAGGGCCGCCAGGTGCTTTACCTGGTGCAGATGGCGGCCATCGAGACCTCTTGCTGTGGAAGGGGAGGCATGGGGTTCATCTACGTGCCCGGCTATGTCACGGCCTTGAAGTCGAGACGCAACCGGAACGGGCTCTGGGTCTCGGAGGTGGAAAGAGTGGAGGGGGATGAGGACCGCGGGGAGATAACCAGGCTTCTCAGGGCGAGGCATCCCGGCTTTCACCAGGTCAACTTCGCCTGATGTCCGGGTGACCGCCCAAAAGAGGGCGACGGGTTCTTGTATAGATCTGTGTGCAGGCATCGGAGAAAGTAAGCCGGTTCGATCCAGGTAGAGACGGAGGGAAGGGAGGAAAGGACATGGTAGGTATCACCTCGTTCGGCGCATACGTGCCCCGATACCGCCTGAACCGCATGATCATCTTCGGCAGCATGGGGTGGTTGAACCCGGTGATCATCACCAACGCCAGGGGCGAGAAGGCGGTGGCCAATTTCGACGAGGACGCCATCACCATGGCGGTGGCGGCGGGCATGGACTGCCTGAGGGGGATCGACCGCTCCGGCATCGACGCGGTGTATTTCGCCTCCACCACCGCGCCGTATAAGGAGCGTCAGAACGCCAACATCGTGGCGGGGGCCCTGGGTGCGGGGGAGCAGATCCGCACCGCGGATTTCTCCGCCTCGCTCAAGGCGGGGACCACGGCGTTGCTTTCGGCTTTGGAGTTCGCGGCGGCCAACCCCGGCAGCAAGGCGGTGGTCTGCGCCGCCGACTGCCGCCTGGGCAAGATGGCCTCCACCCAGGAGATGGTATTCGGGGACGGCGGGGGAGCGGTGGCGGTGGGCGACGGCGACGTCATCGCCGAGTACAAGGGATGCTACTCGGTGTCCTACGATTTCGTGGATCACCTCCGGGGAGCCAACACCAAGTACGACCGCATGTGGGAGGAGCGCTGGATCCGTGATCTAGGCTACCAGAGCTTCATCCCCGAGGCGGTGAACGGGCTCTGCGCCAAGTACGGCTTGAGCCCCACCGATTTCGACAAGGTGGTCTACCCCTGCTACTACGGCGGCGCGCGCAAGAAGATCAACGCCATGTTCGGCGAGGACCCGGCGAAGGTGCAGGACGACATGCTGGCCACGGTGGGGGACACCGGCGCAGCGCACCCCCTGCTCATGCTGGCGGCGGCCCTGGAGACCGCGCAGCCGGGGCAGAAGATCCTCCTGGTGTCCTTCGGCAGCGGGTGCGACGCCATGTGGTTCGAGGCTACCGACGCCGTCTCCAAGATGCAGGACGGCCGCGGCGCCTCGCGCTGGCTGGCTCGCCGCGCCGACCTCGACAACTACCAGAAGTACCTGGTGTGGAGGGGCATGGCGCCCCCGGAGCTGGGTCTGCGGGGCGAGGTGGACAAGGAGACCCGCTGGTCGCTGGTGTGGAGGGATCGCAAGTCCATCCTGGGCCTGTGGGGCGGCAAGTGCAAGGCCTGCGGCGCCCAGCAGTGGCCGGCGAAGCGCATGTGCGTGAATCCCGACTGCGGCGCCATAGACCAGTTCGAGCCCGTATACCTCGCCGATAAGGGCGGGACCATTTTCTCCTACACCGGCGACATGCTCGCGGCCTCCCTCAACCCGCCCGCCGTGTACGGCACCGTCTCCTTCAACGGTGGCGGCCGCACGGTGCTGGATTTCACCGACTGCACGGTGGAGGACCTGGCGGTGGGCAATGCGGTGGAGTTCAGCTTCCGCATCAAGTTCTACGATCCCAAGCGGGACATCACCAACTACTTCTGGAAGGCGATACCCGCGGTCGAGGAGGTGAAGTGAGATGGCCGAGGGCATCAGGGATAAGGTGGTCATCCTGGGCATGGGATGCACCAAGTTCGGCGAGCGCTGGGACAAGAGCGGCGGCGACCTGCTGGTGGACGCCCTCACCGAGGCCCTGGAGGACGCGGGAATAGAGAAGAAGGACCTCCAGGCCGCCTGGCTGGGCGTGCACATCGACGAGATCAACATCGGCAAAGGCGGCACCTACGCCTCCAACGCCATGCACCTACCCTTCATCCCCGTGAGCCGTCTGGACAACTTCTGCGCCTCGGGCACGGAGGCCTTCCGCGGCGCCGCCTACGGCGTGGCCTCGGGGGCCTACGACATCGCCCTGGCCATCGGGGTCGAGAAGCTCAAGGACACCGGCTACGGAGGGCTTCCGGACTCCCCCGCCTTCGGGCAGGAGATGGTGATGGTGGGGCCCAATGCCACCGCGCCGGGCATGTTCGCCCAGCTGGCAACGGCCTATGCCGCCAAGCACAAGATCCCCATGGAGAGGGTGAAGGAGGCCATGACCCACGTGTCGTGGAAGAGCCACCAGAACGGGGCCAAGAACCCCCGCGCCCACCTGCGCAAGGCGGTTACCAAGGAGCAGATCATGGGCGCGCCCATGGTGGCCTACCCGCTGGGGCTCTTTGACTGCTGCGGCGTCTCCGACGGCTCCGCGGCGGCCATCGTGTGCACCCCCGAGGTGTTCAAGAAGCTAAAGCCCAACCAGCCCATGGTGAAGGTGAAGGCCCTGCAGATCGCGGTGAGCTCCGGCGAGGAGGCCGCCTACGACAAATGGGACGGGGCGAGCATTATGACCACCCGAGCCGCCTCCAAGCGCGCGTACGAGGAAGCGGGGATAAAGGACCCGCGCAAGGAGATCTCCATGATGGAGGTGCACGACTGTTTCTCCATCACCGAGCTGTGCACCATGGAGGACCTGTGGATATCCCCGGACGGCGGCGCGCCGGACGACATCCTCAACGGTTTCTTCGACCTCGACGGGCAGATACCGTGCCAGCCGGACGGGGGCCTGAAGTGTTTCGGACACCCCATCGGCGCCTCGGGTATCCGCATGATCTTCGAGATGTACAACCAGCTCCTGGGGCGCTGGCCGGAGGACCGCGCGGTCAAGAACCCCAAGTTCGGGCTCACCCACAACCTGGGTGGGGTTCCCAACAACAACGTGTGCTCCATCGCCATCTTCGGCGTGGACTAGAAAGAAACGGGAAGAGGGGCGCGGCTCCGTCCGCGCCCTTTTTTTAGGGTCGTAAATCCTTTTACCATGTCCGTCGCGTTTTTTCGTCCCCGGTGGGAAGTCGCGGGCCCGATCACGACTCGGGGACCTTATCGCCTCATAAGGGCCTGGGCGGCGATTGAAGAAGGTTGCGGAATGGGGGGAACGATGGCCTTGAAGAGATGGTCAGGTAAACCTCCGTCTCGACATATCGCTCCCAGCGTACATCGGCGCAGGGTGGGAACCGCGCCTCAGGAGATGCCGGTCCCGGCGGGGATAGGGCGGGCCTGCGGCAGGCCGCGCGTCTTTGCCGGCAGGCACGCTTTCGTAAAGCGCGCTTGGGCATGGTGATCGGCGGCATGGGGGTGGAGTGACGGCGCACGCCTTCTCAGGGCGTGCTCAGGGAAGTTGGGTTTGGGATCGGACAGGGATGCACGGACCCGCCTTCTTAAAGCGCGCGCGGGGACGGTTTCTCGGCCAGGGCGAGGAGCTTATGGCGGCACGGTATAACCTCGACCTTCTCAAGACCCGCCTGCTCCAGCAGAGAAGCCATGTCTTCCACGTCCATGGGGTTGCTGGCCTCCTCCCCGTGCTCGCGGCTCATGATAAACCTGACCAAGCGGGTGGACCTGAAGTCCGAGAGCACCATGCGCCCACCGGGCTTGAGCACGCGCTTCCACTCCGCGAGCGCGGCCGCGGTGTCCTGCAGCTCGTGTAAAAGGTTGTTGGATACCACCAGGTCCACCGAGCCCTCCTCGAGGCCCGTCGAGCTCACGGGCGCCTTCAGGGTCTGAACACGGTCGTCCACCGCCTTCGCGCGCGCCCGTCTCCCCAGGGCGGCCAGCATCTCGTCCGACAGGTCCACCCCGATGACCTTTCCGAAGGAGAGCTTGGCGGCGATTGGGAGGCTGAGGTAGCCGGAACCGCAGCCGGCGTCCAGAACCGTGGCCCCGTCCCGTAGGGAAGAAAATACGTGCCGCAGAAGCTTCATGCCGCTGCATCCGAGCAGGGACTCCTCCAGCCTGCGTATGGGGCTCACCATCAGCAGGGCTCCCAGCCTGCCCCGACGGCCCGTCCATTCCGTCGTCCCGTCACGTGCGGTCATCTTCCTCCCTTTCCCAGGCGCGGCCTTTAATGATAGGGATTTATAATAGGGTTTTCTCCGCGTGTGGGCAAGGCGAAAACGACCGGCGCCGTACGTCCGCGGTTTCCGCCCCCTCGGGAACCCGTGACAGGGCATGGGTAAGGCCGCGAGGCGCAGGTGGATGTGGGCGGCCCTTCGCGGCGGGAAGCGTTTTCCTTTCCTCATCGCCTAGGGCGGCGTGAGTCGCCGAAAAGACGTGGATGAAAAGGGGATACCGCTACCATGGCCTGGACAGTGGGCATCGAAAGAGGGTGAGGCGGCGAGCGACCGAGTTCAAGCAAGGCGAGCTTTTTGATGGTATTCTGGAGGTACCCCTATGTCACGGCCTTTAGCGACTTGTGAAAGGAGAAAAAATGATTCCCTCCAGGTGGGAGGAGGTAGCGGAGGATTACCATCGCATCTTCAGCAACGACAGGCCTTATTGGAAGGTGCTGGAAACGCTCGCGGAGAGCGCGGCGCCGCGTGACGGCGAGACGGTGTTGGACATAGGCTGCGGCACCGGCAACGTCATCTCCCTGCTGCGCGCCGGCTGCCCCGGGGCGAGGGTTTGCGGCGTGGACCCGGCGGGCAACATGGTGCGCCTGGTCGGCGAGCGCTTTCGCGACGACTCCATGGTCGAGATCAGGGAGGGAGAGGGAACGAGTATCCCTTATCCGGAGGGATATTTCGACTGCGTGGTTTCCAACCTCGCCCTGCACCACGTTCTGCCGCAGGAGAGACCCCTGTGCGCCGCCGAGCTGGCGCGGGTGCTCAAGCCGGGAGGACGCCTGGTGTATTCCGACCTCTTCTGGGATATCCAGGGCGAGCGGGACGACCCGGAGCGCATGAGGGAGGTCATCGAGGAGCTGACGGCGTACGCCCTTCACTGCCTGGAGATAGGGGCGCCGGAGATGACGGTGTTCCTCTGCCAGCAACTCCCGCTGCACCTCGAGGAGATAAACGAATACGTGGCCACCGTGGAGGACTGGATCAAGCCCCTCGAGGAAGCGGGCTTCGGTCGTCTTGAGATCGTCCTTCCTCCGGAGCCGCGGTTCTCGTTCAAGATCATCAGGGGAAGCAAGCCCGCGACATGACTTCTGCGCCCTCTCCCGCCACGGCGGGCTTGAGAGCGAAACGGTTGTGGAGGGGATAATCCGCACCTGCGGGCCCCCTCTGTGCCGCCCTGCATCTCGTTCCCGTCTCGCCCTTGAGGCGCCTCGCCGCATAGGGCCGCTTTAAGGCCATCACGGGATACAAGCCCGGGTTATAATAACCCTGTCCCTTCTGGTCCCGGGAGGATTACAAAGGGGGTTCGGCATGGATGAGATGGTCAACAAGGGGGTGTCGGCCTTCGCGCGCGCGCGCTTGCTCACCTACCTCAACTGCGCCCAGGCCACCTTCGGTACCCTGGCGGGGTACCTGGGCGTCAACGAGAGGACGGCGGTGACGGCCGGTTGCCCCCTGGAGGGGGGCGGCGCCAGCGAGGGTTCCACCTGCGGCGTGGTCACGGGCGGCTGCATGGCCATCGTTCTTGCCCATCTCGCGGACGTGCTGGGCGGGGAAGCGGGCAAGGGCGAGGCTCTCTACCAGCGCCTGCGAGAGTACACGACCTGGTTCGAGGAGAGCTTTGGAAGCACTCTCTGCAGGGAGCGCAGCGGGGTGAACGTGAACGAGGTCGTGGGCTTCATGGATTACCTCTTCACCGGCAAGGTGGTGACGCGGTGCGTGAACCATATCGGCAAGGCGGTCACCCGCCTCATCGAGCTCATGAACCTGCCCCTGGAGGGAGGGGGAGAGGCGAGCGAGCTGGACGGCAGGCTGGCGGCCGGCGGCGGCTACTGCGCCGCGGAGGTGATGAGGGGCATTCGCGGAGAAACCGGGCACGGCAGCCTCTATCTGGAACGGCTCTCCACGGCCCTTGACGGCGGCGCGGGTCTCTCAGGAGGCCTTTGCGGCGCCCTGGGCGGGGCCCTTCTCTCCTTTGGGCTCGTGTGGGGCATGGATCCCAGGAAAGAGGGCATCATCGGCACCCTGGTGCCTTTCGTCAGGGGTCATGTCAACCTTTACATGGGGCGCAGCGAGGCGGAGCTGTGGGCGGTGGCCAATCCCTTCCTGCGCGAGTTCAAGCAGAGGTTCGGCTCCCTGGAATGTCGCGATATAACGGGACGCCGCTTCGGCGACGGCACCGGGCTTGCCGAGCACATGGAGGCTTCGGAGCTGTGCGCGGAGATCAAGGAGTGGTGCCGCGCGCGGGCCACGGAGCTCATCTGCGCCCACCGGGTGTTCGCGGCCTGAGGCAAAGGCGAGGGATCGGTAGGAGAAGGTCGAGAGAAGCGAGGAGGATGATCTTGAGGAGCAGGATTCCAGGCATTCTCGGCATAGCGTATCCCATCCTTCAGGGTGGGATGATCTGGGTTTCGGACGCGGGATTGGCGGCGGCGGTATCCGAGGCGGGCGGCCTGGGGGTCATCGGCGCGGGAGGCATGCCGCCGGAGACGGTGGAGGAGGAGATAAACAAGGCCAGGCGGCTTACCTCCAAGCCCTTCGGCGTCAATATCCCCATCCTCAGCCCCTTCGCCGAGGGGGTCTTCGAGACCTCGGCGCGCTTGGGCGTCCCAGTGCTCACCACCTCGGCGGGAAACCCCATGACCTTCACCGCGCGCGCCAAGGAGGCGGGGATGAAGGTGGTGCACGTGGTGTCCAACGTGCGCATGGCGCGCAAGGCGCAGGATGCGGGGGTGGACGTCATCGTCGCCGAGGGGTACGAGGCCGGGGGGCACAACGGCTTCGACGAGCTCACCACCATGGCCCTGGTCCCCCAGGTGGTGGACGCGGTGGAGGTGCCGGTGGTGGCGGCGGGCGGCATCGCCGACGCGCGCGGCATGGTGGCCGCCTTTGCCCTGGGCGCCGAAGGGGTGCAGTTGGGGACGCGCTTCCTGGCCTCCACCGACAGCCCCGCCCATCCCCGTTATAAAGAGCTTATCCTCTCGGCGGGAGACTGCGCGACGGTGATCACGGGACGCGCCTTCGGCCCGGTGCGCGTGCTGCGCAACAAGCTGGCGGAGATGATCCTGCAGGCGGAAAGGGAGGGTATGCCGCCCGAGAAGGTGCAGGAAATGATCGGGTCCGGCCGCTCCATAAAGGCCTGCCTGGAGGGCGACCTCGACGAGGGCTCCTTCATGAGCGGCCAGGTGGCGGGGATGATCCGGGAGCTGAAGAGCGCGCGCGAGATCATCCAGGAGCTCGTTGAGGGGTACCGACGCATAGCGGCCGAGCTCTGAAACCCGTGGCCGCATAGGGATGGCCACGGGAAGCGGCTAGACCGCTGCGCACGGCGAGGTGGGGAAGGCGTGAAGCTGGAAAAACAGGCTTACAAGAGCATGTACGAAAAAGAGGACCGGCACTGGTGGTTCGTGGGCCGGCGTATGGTTCTGGGCGCACTGCTGGACGGCCTTAGCCCGCCGGGCGACTGGAGGGTGCTGGACGTGGGCTGCGGCACGGGGGGCAATTTCCCTTTCCTGTCCCGCTACGGCGAGGTGGAGGGATGCGACTATTCCGAGGAGGCGGTGCGCTACTGCCGGCTCAGGGGAGGGACGGCGGTAAGGGAGGCCAGCATATACGAGCTTCCCTACCCCGACGACTCCTTCGACCTCGTGACCTGCCTGGACGTCATCGAGCACCTGCGCCTCGACCTCCCCGCTTTCCTGGAGTTGAAGCGGGTGGCGAAAAGAGGAGGCCACGTCCTGGCCACCCTTCCCGCCGGGCCCGGCATCTACAGCGATTTCGACTGCCTGGCGGGGCATCTTCGCCGCTATACCTTGCCGGAGGTGCGGCTGCTCATGCGCGAAAGCGGCCTGGAGGTGGAGAGGCTCACCGGATACACCGTGCTTATCCACCCCCTCATCCGTTACTACCGCCGCCGCGGCAGTTTCAGCGGCGGAGATGGGAAATATACCCAGGCAATGGAGACCATCTTCCGCCCCACCAACCGCCTTCTGGTAAAGGCGCTGGAGGTGGAGGCCGGCCTCATATCGCGGTGGGACCTGCGGGGCGGCTCCTCCCTCGCCGTCCTGGCCCGTAAACCCTGAAGGGCAAGAGACCAAGCAAACGGCCATGCCCATGGCGTCACCTGTCATGGTGAGGGATCTTCGCCGTGATGCGTGCACGGGGCATGGCCAACCACCGTGCTTGTCCTATCTGGTAAGGCGTGGCGGGCGGGGTTGAAGACATCGCCCGCGTCTGCAGCCTGCGCTGTGCGTGTTGCCGTGCGCCTGGGGCGCAAAGGGAGGATTTCCAAAAACCGAATCTCCGTGCTGGCGCGCGGAAGGGAATGCGGGCTACCGGTCCAAGACTGTAAAAAGTATTAAGCGCCAGTTAAGATATTTACAACCCGGGAATAAAATTATAGGATGGTGTAGCCGGGCGTTCATTCGGGCTTCAAGGCTTCACATATCCAGGAAAGACCCAAGAGATGGGGATGGCGAGACCGACCAAGGAGGGAGAGATGGAGGAAATCAAGGACACTTTCCTGCACCCAGTGGTGCCCCTGGATTTCCAGAACAACTATCGGGTGGGCGCCTACCTGCAGCGCTACCTCGATGGTTTCAAGGAAAAGAAGATCCTGGGGGCCAAATGCTCGCAGTGCGGCAGGGTGGTGGTACCGCCGCGCAAGTACTGCGGCGCCTGCAACCTGGTCATGGAGGAGTTCACCGAGCTTCCCCAGGAGGGGACGCTGGAGAACTTCACCGTCGGCCACGTGAACCTCGAGAAGGGGCAGTGGAAGAGGGCGGATGCCCCGTACGTCATCGGCATGGTGAGGCTGGACGGCGCCGCCAACGCCATGCTCGCAAGGCTGAACGTCTCTCCCGCCGACGCGAGGGCGGGCATGAAGGTGAAGGCGGTCTGGAAGGACCAGGTCGAGGGAGAACACGCCGACCTCGACTGCTTCGAGCCGGCGTAGGGGGTGAGAAGAGTGGAAAAGAAAGTGGCCATCGCAGGTTTCAGGATAGCGGCCGCCCCTGACCTGGAGACCACGCGCGAGCGCCTGGTCTTCGATCTCTCCAAGGGCCTCCTGGACGACCTGGGGATAACCCGCGACGCCGTGGACAACTTCGTCTTCTGCTCCAACGATTTCATGGACGGCAGGACCATCTCCCACGTCTTCATCGGACCCGCGGCGGGCGGATACATGAAGGACCAGACCAAGGTGGAGATGGACGGCCTCAACGCCATGATTTACGCCAGCATGGGGATCATCTCGGGACAGTATGACGTGACCATGGTGGTGGCCTTGAGCTTGACGGGGTCGCAGGCGAGTCCCTATCTTTATACCGATTACAGCCTGGACCCCACCTACGACCGCCAGCTCAAGCTGCTCAACGAGCTGTCGGCGGCGGCTCTGGAGGCCAGGAGCTACCTGACGGCGGGCGGCTATCCCGAGGAGCTCCTGGACGTAGTGGCGGCCCAGGACCTGAAAAACGCCGCCGCCAACCCCGGCCAGGCGCGCCGCATCGACGGGGTCAGCAGGGAGAGGATAAAGGGATCGCCTTATTACTACGAGCCCTTGAGGGAACTGCACTGCTATCCTCCCACCGATGGGGGTTGCGCCATGCTCCTGGTCTCGGAGAAAAAGGCCAAAGAGCTTACCGATAAGCCGGTGTGGCTGCTGGGCATGGGGCGCAGCACCGACATCTATTACCTGGGTGACCGCGACCTCTCGACCTCCCTCTCCGCGGCGCAGGCGGCCGAGAGGGCATACGCCATGGCGGGAATAAAGGACCCCGCAAGCGAGCTCGACTTGGCCGAGATAATGTCCCTCTTCGCCCACCAGGAGCCGCTCCTGGCTGAGGCCATGGGCCTATTGGAGAAAGGAAAGGCGGCGGCGGCCTATGAGGCGGGCGATACCGCGGTAGAGGGCAGGATGCCCATCAATCCCTCCGGCGGCCCCCTGGGAGCCCATCCCATCTGCGCAACCGGGCTGATCCGCGCGGCCGAGGCGGCGCGGCAGCTAAGGGGCGAGGCGGGCGAGAACCAGGTGAAGAAAGCGGGAGTGGCCCTGGCGCATGGCCAGGACGGCGTGTGCGCCCAGCAGAGCGCCGTGGTCATCCTGGGGACCTGAGGAGGTGATGGAGATGCGTAACGTCGGGATAATCGGCATAGGATACACGCCCGTCTTCGTCAGCAAGAGAAAGGACGTCAGCATCGTCGAGATGATCTCCGAGGCGGTGGACGCGGGCCTCAAGAACACCGGCCTTGCCCCCGAGGACATCGACGCCTACGTGTTCGGCAACATGGCCACCTTCGAGGGGGTGAACATGCCCCATCTCTGGGCCACCGAGCACATGCACGCCAGGGGCAAGCCCATCATGCGCTTCGCCACCGGGGGCACCATCGGCATGGCCGCCTTCCACGGCGCCTACTACCACGTGGCCTCGGGGATGGCGGACATCGCCATGGCGGTCACCTACGAGAAGCATTCCGAGGGGGACGCCCAGGTGGGGCTGATGGGCATCATCACCCCCGAGCTCATGGCCATGCTGTCGGCGGGCATCGACGTCACCGGGCAGAGCGGCATGGGCGCCATCGGCGGGGGGAGCGCGGGAGGCATCTCCTTCCAGGCCTCTTCCTACCTGCACCGTTCCGGGGCGGGCATCGAGCATATCGACGCCATCGCCGCCATGGAGAGGCGCAACGCCGCCAAGAACCCCTACGCCCACCTCAAGGACCCCGAGGCCACGGCGGAGAAGATCGCCCAGACCCCCATGGTCTCCTGGCCCATCCGCTTCGGGCACATCTGCCCCACCACCGACGGGGCGACGGTGTGCATCCTGGCCTCGGAGGAGAAGGCGGCCAAGATTGCCGACAAGGTCGCCTGGGTGCTGGGGGTGGCCAACTGCGCCTCCGACGCCACCACCGCCAACCTCATCGACAGTCAGATCACCGACCCCGCCGAGCAGCTCCCGGCCATCATGGCGTCGAAAAAGGCGTGCGAGCGCGCGGGCATCGAGGATCCCAAAAAAGAGATCGACTACGTGGAGATCTACAACGGCTTCGCCCACCAGACCCTGATGTACCTTGAAAAGGTGGGCATGTGCGAGGTGGGAGAGGCCCACAAGCTCCTGGAGGCGGGCGAGCTGGAGATGAACGGCCGCTGTCCGGTGAACGCCTCGGGAGGCGTGGTGAGCACCAACTCCATCGGCACCTCCGCCCTCAACCGCGTCACGGAGTGCGCCCTGCAGATCATGGGGCAGGCGGGGGAGCACCAGGTGGAGAAAGAGGTGCACAAGGCCATGGCCCACGGCTGGGGAGGCCTCATGCAGTACTGCACCATCACCATCCTGGGCGACAAGCCCAAGAAACTGTGAGGAGGGAGAGATGGAAGAGACCAAAGTAGTCACCGGCGCGTGGGAGCTTTCCACCTTCAAGTTCAACATCGAGGGCAGGGGCCTGCAGCTCATGCTCAAGCACATGAAGGACCGCAAGCTCATGGGCATCAAGTGCCACCAGTGCGGCACCGTTTATCTTCCCGGCCCCTTCTACTGCCGCAAGTGCCATATCAGGATAGACGAGCCCGCGGAGGTCAGCGACCACGGCCAGGTCATGACCTTCACCATCGGCTACGCCGACGTGCGCGGCAATCCCCTGGACGAGCCGCGCATCGCCCCCATCGTGAAGCTGGACGGCTGCGATTCCTGGATCATGGGCGTGATGCAGGGTTGCGCGCCCGAGGATGTGCACGTGGGCATGCGGGTCAAGGTGCACTGGGCGGAGGAGACCACCGGCTCCCTGCAGGACATGCAGTATTTCGTCCCGGAATAGGCGAACGATAGCGAGACCGGAGGGGGCGCGGCCACCCGCGCCCCCTCATTCGTTCTCAAGAACGGAGAAGAACTAGCTTCCAACCCCGCAATCAAGCGACATCCTCTCCAGGGCCTCCAGCAAGCGGTCGACGTCCTCGGGGGTGTTCATGAAGCTGAGTCCCGCGCGCACCACCCCGGTCTCCAGGGTACCGATGGTGCGGTGGGCGAGGGGAGAGCAATGCAGCCCTGAGCGCACGCGGATGCCATAGGCCTCGTCCAGGCGTGAGGCCACCTCCGAGGAGGTGAACCCCGCGAGGTTGAAGGAGACGATGCCCACCCTGCGCTCCCATTCCTGGGGCCCGTATATCCTCACCCCGCCTATGCGCCGCAGCCCCTCCAGCAGGCGCAGGGTCAACGCCTCTTCGTGCTCGCGGATCCTGTCCACGCCCGTTGCCAGCACGAACTCCACCCCCGCCCTCAGCCCTGCCAGTCCGAAGGCGTTGAGGGTGCCGCTTTCGTAGCGGTCGGGGAGGAACTCGGGCTGGGAGGAGCTCTCGGAGAGGCTGCCCGTGCCCCCGTAGCACAGGGGCTCCACCTCCCAGCCGGGCGCGATGTACAGCACCCCCGTTCCCTGCGGCCCGAAGAGCTCCTTGTGCCCGGAGAAGGCCAGATACTGGATCCCCCACGCCTCGGGGCGGAGCTCGCAGCGGCCGGCGGTCTGTGCCGCGTCCACCAGCAAGGGGACGCGGTGGCGACGCGCGATCTCCGCCACCTCCTCTACGGGGAGGAGGCTTCCGGTCACGTTGGAGGCGTGGGCGCAGGCTATAAGGCGCGTCTCGCCGCTCATGGCCGCCTCGACCTTGGAGGGATCCAGGCTGCCGTCGCTCCCGCATTCCACCATCGAATAGGCGATGGTCCCGGCCCGCGCCATGGCCTCAAGCGGCCTCCAGACCGAGTTGTGCTCCAGGGAGGTGATCACCGCGTGCCCGCCCGTCCGCAACGCGCCCTGGATGGCGATGTTCAAGGCCTCGGTGGCGTTCTTGGTGAAGAGGATGCGTGAGGGGTCGCCGACGCCCAGTAGACGCGCCACCGCCTCCCGGGCCCGCAGCACCTCACGGCCCGCCTCCAGGGAGCGCGCGTGGCCGCTGCGTCCCGGGTTGCCCCCCACCTCGCGCGCGAAGCGGTCCAGGGCCTCGTACACCGCTTCCGGCTTGGGATAGGTGGTGGCCGCGTTATCCAGGTAAACCTCGCGCAAGTCCGCCTCCGTGCTCATGTACATGCGCCCGCTCCGACGCGGTCCGGAAAACCAGTTTCTATGATATCATCTGCCTCGCCGCCCGGAGCTCGGGCGGTTTAAGGAGAGGGCGGAGGGGGTCGATGTTTATGGAGAGCAGAGGACGCGAGGGAATTGCATGGGAGATAAACCCGGAAGCGGAACCGGAACGCGGTATCGCGCGAGCTTGATGGCCCTGGCGGCGCTGGTGACCGTCGGTTTGCTCGCGTCGTCGACCTGCCCCGTCGTCACCGCCCAGGCGAGCTTCAACGATATCGCCGGCCAGCCGGCGGAGATCCGGCAAGCGATAGATTACGCCGCCCGCAAGGGATACATGCAGGGCTACGGCGACGGCGGTTTTCACCCCGACGAGGCCACCTCCCGCCTGGACTTTGCCCGCGCGCTGGTGACCGTATTCGGCCATGCGGATGAGGGCATCGACCCCGCCATAACTTTCACCGACCTTCATGAGAGCGATCCTTCCTTTAAATGGGCCAACCTGGCGGTCAAGCACGGTTACCTGGAAAAGATGGCGGACGGCTCTTTTGCTCCAAACCAGGGAGTGCTGTTCGAGCGGGTCGCCCAGGCGGCAGCGGTAGGGATGGAGCTGGACGACGTGGCCGTGAACGTCGACCGATTGACGGGCGGGGCGCCGTATTACGGGGGCGCCATGACCGTGTTCATGGACCTGTACTTGAAATACCGTTACAGCAAGGTATGGCCCGGGCAGTCCTATCCCCGCGGCGAGATGGCCTACACCCTTTACAGAATAGACAACCTGGAGAGCTGGCGCCCTTGGTACCTGCGCGAATCCTTCAGCCCCGCCACCTGCAGGCTGCCCGAGGCCTCCTCGGAGCAGTTACAGGCGGTGAGCTTCGCTTTCGAGCGCCTGGGATGCCCCTATGTTTACGGCGGCGAAAGGGAGTCGGAGGGAGGCTTCGACTGCTCGGGATTCGTCTATAACACCCTGAGCATCCGTCTCGGCTATCCCATGATGCGCGTGGCCGACGACCAGGCCCGCGATAATCGCTACCTTTACGTCAGCCGGGGGGCGCTGCAGCCCGGCGACGCCATTTTCTTCTTCGAGGAAGCCGACGCCAATCCCGCGAGCTATATAGGCCATGCCGGCATGTACGTGGGCAACGGCCTCTTCATCCATTCCAGCGGCTCCAAGGGCGGGGTCGGCATCGACTGCCTGGACAACAACGACTACTGGGGCAAGCACTTCGCCTGGGGCAGAAGGGTGGTCGGCGGCCCCTACAACGACCGCTTCGACACCTGGCTGCTGCTTTACAACCCCTCGGACCAGGAGCTGCCGGTGGAGGTCAAATACCTTCTGCCGCGGGGTGAGCCGTGCACCATGGAATACAGCGTATCGCCGCACAGCCGCTACAACGTGCCCGTGGACGAGCTGCTGCCCTGGGACGAGTTCTCCATGCAGGTAAGCGCCCCCGAGCCGGGGGTGGTGGCGGAGCGCGCCATGTACTTTGATTACCTGGACTGGGCGGACGGCGGCCACGCCTCGGTGGGCGACGAGGAGGCGGGGCTGCAGGGGTACTTCGCCGAGGGCTATACCGGCCAGGGCTTCCACACCTGGCTGCTCCTCGCCAACCCCGGGGGCGGGGAGGCGCGGGTGGAGGTCTCCTACCTCCTCGAGGGCGCCGACCCGGTGATAGAGGAATACGCCGTCGCCCCCGACAGCCGCTTCACCGTCAAGGTAAACGAGGTGAAGGGGGTGGGGCAGGGAGGCGTGGGCATTTCCTACCGCTCCTTGAACGGCGTTCCCGTGGCGGCGGAAAGGGCGGTCTATTTCGATTACCGCGGCGTCATCGACGGCCATTGCTCCCAGGCGGTGGAGGAGACCTCTACCCGGCTTTACCTCGCCGAGGGTTACACGGGTAAGGGTTTCGACACCTGGATACTGCTCGCCAACCCCAACCCTGACCCCGCCGAGGTGGAGGTCTCCTGCCTGGTGCAGGGAGGGGAGAACGTGGGGACGGTCAGGACGGTAAAGCCGTTTTCGCGCCTCACCATCAACGCCCGCGAGCTGGTGGACGACGCCTCCTTCGGGATCTCCATCACCTCCCGCAACGGAGTGGGGATCGTCGCCGAACGGGCCATGTATTTCAACTACCACGGCAAGGTAGGGGGAGGACACTGCTCCGCCGCCGTGGGACGGCCGTCGAGGAGCATGTACCTCGCCGAGGGCTACACGGGAGGGGACTTCGACACCTGGATACTGCTCGCCAACCCCAATCGCGAGACCGCCCACGCCACCGTGACCTTCTCGCGCGAGGACGGCACGGAGGTGAGGAAAAAACTGGACATCCCCGCCTCCTCGCGATCCAGCATCCTGGCCAACGAGGTCCAAGGGCTGGAGGGATGCTCCTTCTCCACCCGCGTGGATTGCGACCAACCCCTTTTCGTGGAGCGCTCCATGTACTTCTTCTACCAGGACCGTGCGGGAGGCACCAACTGCCCCGCTCTGGAAAGCCCTTCCACGCGGCGCTTCTTCGCCGAGGGCTACACCGGTGGCTGAGAGCCTGCGACGCCCGCCCAAGCCGCCTCACATCTTTATCGCCTATGGCCGAGAGGGTGGCGGGTGAGAGGGGAAGGCAAGAGCGATGAAGGAGAAACCGAGCAGGGAGGAGTTCGAGCGGCTGGTCGATGAGGCCCTGTCGGGACTTCCGGAGGAGTTGCGCCGCCTCGTCTTCGACAACCTCGCGGTGGTGGTGGAGGATGTCGCCTCGCCCGGGGAAGCGCGGAGGGCCGGGGTGAGCGATCCCATGACGCTCCTGGGCCTCTACACCGGCGTTCCCTTCACGCAGTGGGGCAGGAGCCGCTACATGGGGCCGCCGGACGTGATAAGGATCTTCCGCTTGCCCATTCTGGCGGAGGCGCGAGATGAGGGGGAGGTACGCGAGAAAGTGCGGCGGGTGGTGCTGCACGAACTGGGGCACCGCGCCGGCCTGGACGAGGAGCGCCTGCGCGATCTGGGCGTTTATTGACGCTCGGTCTTTGATGATCGCAAGCGGCCATGGTGATCCCGCTATTGAAGGGCGGAGAGGGCGGCGCCCATGGCTCCCACGAGCTGGGGTTCCTCGGGGACGAGCAGAGGCAGCCCGAGTCGTTTCTCCAGCAGGGCCTTGAGGCAAGGGTTTTTCGCTACCCCGCCCGCGAAGACCACCTCGCGCTCGACCCCCACTCGCTTAAGCAGGGATACCGCGCGGTCGCAGATGGCCTCATGCAGGCCGCGGGCGATCTCCGGCCGGGGCGTTCCGCGGGCGATGAGGCCGGTCACCTCGGACTCCGCGAACACCGTGCACATGCTGGAGATCTTAACCTCCGCCTCCGTCTCCAGGGCGATGCGGCCCATCTCTTCTATGGTGAGGCCCATGGCCGCGGCCATGACCTCCAGGAACTTCCCCGTGCCCGCCGCGCAGCGGTCGTTCATCTGGAAGTCGGCCACCTTCCCGCTCGGGGCCAGGGAGATGGCCTTGGTGTCCTGCCCGCCTATATCCAGGATGGTGCGGCACTCCGGGAAGATGCTGTAGCAACCCAGCGCGAAGGCCTTGATCTCGGTGATGGTGCTGTCGGCGAAATTGGCCTGGGCGAGGTGCCGGCCGTATCCCGTGGCCACCAGCACCTCGAAGCTGCGGTTCTCCAGGAGCCGGCGGCACTGCTCCAGGGGGTCGAAGGTGGTGGCGATCACCTCTCCCCGCAGGATCCTTTCCCCCTCCATCTCCACCAGGGCGATGGTGCGGGATCCGATATCCAATCCTCCTATGGTCACTCTTCCCTCCTTCGCCTTCCCGGGCAGGGGTACATCTCCAGCGACAACGCGGGCGCGCATGCCGCCCGGTCAATAAGGAAGCATACATCATAGGCGGCCGGCTTCGCCACGGGTCGCGGGCCGTTAGCGGCACGGATGGGCGAAGGCCGCGCCGGTTACCGCCGGGGAAAAAGGCGCGCCGCCGGCCTCTGGGCATTGGGAGGGAGAGTGCGCGGAGGCCTGGCCGTCCGGCCGGCCTCCGCACCTCGGATGCCGTTCAAGCCTTCTTCTCGCTGCCCACCATCTCGAGGAGCGCCTGCACGCGGGTGGAGAGCCGGCCTACGTCCTCGGCGCTGTAATCGGTTTCCAAATACAGGAAGGGGACGCCCAGCTTCTCCGGCTCGCGCTGTACCCCTGAGGCCTCCACGGTGTAGGGATCGCAGAACTGCAGGGCGTAGTAGGCCACCGCGTCGATGCCGTAATCCCGCACCAGCTCCTTTAGGTGTTCCACGCGTTCCATGTCGGGGGTTTTGATGGCACGGATCGCCCTCCTCCCTCCTTTCGGAAAGCGGGCCTAAACCCAGCGCGAGCGATAAGGCTCGACCTCGGCGTAGATCACGCCCTTTTCCTCCAGGCAAGCGATCGCGGCATCCTTGTCCTCCCGGGGCACGCGCAGGGATATGCCGCAGTTGACGGTGAACTCCCTGGGGGTATTGATCACGGCGTGCCTCACCCCGGCGCTTTTAAGCGCGGATTCGGCGCTCATGGCCTGGTGCGTGGAGTCGAAAAGGATGACGTAACAGTTATGGTCCTCCATAAGAATAACTAATGAATTGTATGGCGATCACTCATAGATAACGATGAATATGATAGCTGCACGTTCAGGTTGTGACAAATTGTCCTACGCCCGACCGATCTGACCCGGCCTGGCTTGGCGGCTCCGCGAGAGCAAGGGAGAGCGAGGTGGCCGTGGGCAAAGCGGAAGAAGGTAAGGGAGCTCCGGGGGCCGTCACCGCGACGGCGGCAGGACCCGGGGCGGGGGGTGCGGGATTCCGAAATGAGGGCAGGTGGAAGGCGATCAGGAATAGGGGAAAAATGCGCCCATCTTGGTCGCAGGATGTGTCGGGTCGGGACCAACGTCCCTGGGAGGCCGGCTTCCCCTGGAGCCCTCGTTGCGAAAAGGGCGCGAGGTTCCGTCCGGCAAATGGGATCCCGTCGCCCGGGACCGCGCGAAGGGACGATATCAGGCAATGACGCTTTCGGGTAGGCTTAGACCGCCTCCCGTTTATATATCAAATGCCGGTCCCAGGCGACGGGCGAGTCGTTCTCTTTCGCCTTGCCCTCAGACTGCCTCGGGTAGCAGAGGCAGCACGCCAGGTGCAAGGGCATACCACGGCCGTAACGCGAAAGGTAGGGATATCGCTTCTCGGCGAGACTACGAAGCTCCGCGTCCCCGATGCTGTTGATAACCTTCACGAGCCTCTTCCTTCTGTTATTCATAAAACTAACACAATCTCATTGCTTATTATAATTAGCTATCTTCACCCTGAGAATAATGCTGTAGTATGAATACAAGAGCCCATTAACCCAGGCGTGTTATGGTCATGAAAGGCGTTTTACTCCCCTGCTTGGGAATCCCTTAAGGGGATTCGCAAGCGTGAAATATCCCTCACAGGTCATAATAAATACTCTTAACAAAAACGAAGTATGGCTATTTGACATCATGACGATAGCCAATTACTATAATTATAATAATATTATTCTATACAGTAACATTGGTGGGAAAATATATAGCGAAGACGAGGTGGAAAGATGGTATATGGGACTGCCGTCCTGAGCGAAGGGGCGGCGGAGGCGGCAGACAAGCTCATTTCCCCTCCCTTTCGGGCACGGCAGGGGTTGTTTTCCCGGGCTGAGGGCTCAGCGATGTATGGGTGATATACGATGTTGCCAAGGCGATATAGGGATAGCGGTGAAAGCACATGGATGACGTTGGCGAAAGGCTCAGGGAGCTGAGGAAAAGCAGGGGGCTATCCATCCGCAGGGTCTCAGAGGAAACGGGATTCTCCGTTTCCTTCCTCAGCAAGCTGGAGACGGGCAAGAGCAGCATCACGGTAAAGAACCTCATCAAGCTGTTGGGCTTTTACGGCGTGACCTTGGCGGACGTCTTCTCGGAATCCTCGGGGAGGAGGATCACCTACAGGATAGAGGACAGGCGCAGGATCGAGAGCCCGGAGGACGTCACCCTGGAACTGCTTGTGGACGATCCCGAGGCCGAGATGGAGGGCTTGCTCGGCACCTTCAGGCCCCACGCCAGGTACAAGGATCCCGTGGAGCATGGCGGGGAGGAGTTCGCCATGGTGCTCAGAGGGGAGTTTCGCTTCGAGGTCGGTGGCGCCGCTCACCATCTAAGGGAGGGCGACTGCGCTTATTTCAGGGGAGAACAGCCCCACAACTGGGAAAATCTCTCGGACGGCGAGGGGGTATTGCTCATGGTCATCACCCCGCCCGGGGTGTAGGATCCGCCCTGACTTTAAGAACACCAACCAACGGCCGGCTTGCGGCAGATCCGGGCGTGGACATATGCCCCGATCCTAGCCCGGACTTTCCGTACTCGAGCGCACGAGCGGGGTTTCCGATCTATACATCCATGAGCGTGTGTCGGAATCGCTGTTCGGTCTTACCGCGCATGACCGCATGACCGGCTCGGGCACGGATCAGGGGTCTGCCCGGATGCGGCGGGGCGCTTAAGCGAGACGGCTAAGCCGCTTTGCCTTGCCCGCTTGCATGTCGGTGTATCTCGCTATCACCCTTATCTTGTCATATATTCCCATCTCCGGCAGTTCCGCCTCCCGTCGTCTCGCCCGCTTGCACGACGCGGGATCTCGGCCCGCCGGCCTCGACAGGGTGACCGAGAATAGGGATAATGCCGTAAAAATACCATTAAATGCCAGCTATATGCTGGGAAAACGCAGGTCAGGATTTTCCGCATCATTAATTCTCGGTCGGCCTCGAGCCTGGACCGCGGGCGCCCGCATAACCGGGCCATGTTTAGGCGGCATAGAGATGGGTAAGAATTGCTCACGTGACAAAGAAGAGAGGCGGCGCGGGGTGATTTCCCAAGGCGATCAGCGAGGCATAACGGTAAGGAGACCTTGATCTGCGGCCTCTCGAAGCCGGGGCGCGGAGGGAAGGGACCTTACAAGGCGGCAAGCCATCGCCCAAGGGAAAGAGGAGGCGGGCGGGGCGGTTTCCCCAAGGGACTCGCGAGACGTCACGCGAGGGAAGCCTTTGTGGCGGTCTCGCGAAGCGAGAGCGCAAAGGGCGGAGGCCGAAAGGGGCGGTCGTTGATCTCTAAAAGTAACGAGGAGGCCTTGACGCAAGCCCGTAGCCGACAACCGAAGCTTGCCGACGGCGCAAGGGAAGGTTAAGCGATGGTATGCGGCGGGGGAGCCGAGGCCCCTATGCGGATGGCAGCGCAAAAAGCATGATGAACGGCGGGACCGTAATGTGCGAAAAATGCGCAAGGCGCAAGGAGGTGGCGTAATGGGAACCGGAAAGGCAACGGAAGGCCCGCAAGGGACGGAAGGCGAGGCGAGGTACGCGAAACTGCGTCCCTTCAACGGCGTGGTGGGCGTGATCCTGCTGCTGCAGGGGGTGCTCATGCTCATCCTGAGCAACGACAGCACCTTGCCCCTCACCACAAACTACTTGAAGAGCGACCCCTTCCGGGACGGCACCCTGCCTCCTCCCTCACAGGTCGGTAGCGTGAGGCTGGGGCCCATGGTGGCGGCTTTCCTGCTCCTGAGCGGATTGGCGCTGCTCATCCTCACCTTGCCGCGGGTTTTCGCATGGTACGTGGCCAACCTCAAGAAAGGCGCCAACTACGCCCGCTGGATGGAGTATTCCATCACCGCTTCGCTGATGATCGTGGTCATAGCCATGTTGTCCGGGGTATTCGACCTCAATACCCTCATCCTCATCTTCTTCCTCAACATGATGATGATCCTCTTCGGGTGGATGATGGAGCTGCATAACCAGACCACGCGGAAAACGGACTGGACCGCCTTCTGGTTCGGCTGCCTGGCGGGCATCGTGCCCTGGGTGGTGATCGCGCTGTACTTCTTCTCGGCGGTGGCCAACCCCGACGCGGAGGTGCCCACCTTCGTATATTTTATCCTCCCCATCCTCTTCGTTTTCTTCAACATCTTCGCCATCAACATGGTCCTGCAGTACAAGAAGGTGGGGAAGTGGTCCGATTACCTCTACGGCGAGAGGGTGTACATCATCTTGAGCCTGCTGGCCAAGTCCGTGCTCGCCTGGCAGGTCTTCGCCGGCACCCTGCGCGGCTCCTGAGCGCTGCCGCGCCGGAAGAGCGGGAGCCCGCTCCGCGCGACGGGATGGGCGTCTGTATGCGTACCCCGCCGCACGAAGCGGGCGACTCCCGCATGGAGAGTCTCTTCTCCAGCCCGCGCAGGTGGGTGAGAGCGGCCACGCAGCAGAAGAGATGGCGGCGCCACCATGTTCCCTTGTGCCCGAACTATATGGGGTGGGAACGGCTCTCCGCGGCCGGCCTCAGTGGGCGTTGATGAACTCCACGCAGCGCCGGACGATGAGGTCCTTGTCGTGGTCGAGGGTGGCCACGTGGTAGGAGTTCTCCAGCCACACCAGTTCCTTGTCGGCGGAGCTCACGCGCTCGAGGATATAGGGGCCGTTGGTGGTGGGAACCACGTGGTCCTCGCGCGATGCGAACACGAGGATGGGCGCGGTGATCTTCGCCAGGTCCCGCCGGGTGACCTTCATCAGCGCGTGCAGCTCCGCGGCGGCGGCCACCGGCACCTTGTCGTAGCAGGATTCCTTGGCCGAGGGGTCCTTGATATCGCTGCCCACACCGGGTATGGTCTTGAGCACGTATTTCGCGTACTGGGTCAGGGGCATGAGCGGGTTGAGCTTGGCCACGGCGGCGTTTATAGGCATAAGACCGGCGATGCCGTCCGGGTAGCGCTCCCCCAGGAAGCAGGTTATGGTGCCGCCCATGGAGAGGCCGGTGACGAAGACCTTGTCGCAGCGCCCCAGGAGCTCCTCCAGGCCCTTCTCGGCTTCTCCCGTCCACTCCTGCCACTTGCGTGTGCCCATGTCCTTCACCGAGGTGCCGTGCCCGGGCAGGCGCGGCCCCAGCACCGTGAACCCCGCGTCCGCCAGCCCCTTCCCCAGGGGCAGCATGCTCTGGGTGCAGCCGGTGAACCCGTGCACCACCAGCACCCCGGTCTTTCCGCCCTCGAAGGAAAACGGTTCAGCGTCCGGCCAGACTTCCTCCGCCATCTTGACCCTCCTCCTCTTTTTCTGCTTTCTCCCCCGCGCCCTTAGCCTATCATCCGGCGGCGCGCGCGAAAATAGGCACGCGAAGCGCCATGCGCTCGACGGCGTTGGGCATGAAGGAGAAGAGCGCGCTGCCTTCGGGGGCGCGGTAATGGTCGGCTTGCCTCGCGAGCCGCGAGTTCGCGGCGCCGGGAAAAGCGGGAATATCTTTTTTCGTCCATGGGGTTTGGCTCCGTGCGACCGTGCGCGCCTCCATGCTCGGCGGCAAGGCGGAGAACGCCCCGCGCTCTCGCCGCCCCCCACCGCGCCCTGGGGGAGGACCAAGCCCCGGCGTCTCACGGCAGGTCCGTAGAACTCGACGCGGACCCCAGGCTTTTAGACCCCGGCCTCCGCGTCCTCGCCGGCCCATTCGAGGCAACGCTCCACCGCTCGCTTCCAGTCCCTGCGCATGACGCGGACACGCTCCGCGGCTCCGGGATGGGGCAAGGCCTCGCGCTCCACCGCCCAGCGCTCCTCGATCTCCTCCAGATCCTTCCAGAAGCCCACCGCGAGCCCCGCCAGGAGCGCGGCTCCCAGGGAGGTGGTCTCGGAGACCACCGGCCTGCGCACCGGGACGCCGAGGAGGTCCGCCTGGTAACGCAGGAGCATGTCCATGACGCTGGCCCCGCCGTCCACGCGCAGCTCGCGCAGGGGCACCCCGGTCTCCTCCTGCATCACCTCCACCACGTCCGCCGTCTGCAGGGCCATGGACTCGATGACCGCCCGCGCAAGGTGCGCCTTTCCGGTGCCGCGCGTCATGCCGATGAGCAGGGCCCGCGCGCGCGGATCCCAGTACGGCGCCCCCAGGCCCACGAAGGCGGGCACGAAATAGACGCCTCCCGTGTCCTCCACCTGCGCCGCCAGCTCGTCTATCTCCGATACCTCCGAGATGATGCCTAGACCGTCGCGCAGCCAGTTCACGGCGGCGCCGGTGATGAAAATGGCCCCCTCGAGGGCGTAGGTGGTCCTGCCCCCCAGGGACCAGGCCACGGTGGTGAGCATGCCGCGGCGCGAGATGCGGGGCTCCCCGCCGATGTTCATGAGCACGAAGCTCCCGGTCCCGTAGGTGTTCTTGGTCATGCCGGGGTGGAAGCAGGCCTGGCCGAAGAGGGCCGCCTGCTGGTCTCCCGCCACCCCGGCGATGGGGGCGGCGATGCCGAGGAAGGAGGAAGGGTCGGTCTCCCCGAAGACGCAGCTCGATTCCCGAACCTGGGGGAAAATGGGTGCGGGCACGCCGCACATGGCCATGAGTTCGGGGTCCCAGTCCAGTCTATGGATATCGAAGAGCAGGGTACGGCTGGCGTTGGAGACGTCGGTGGCGTGTACGCGCCCCCCCGTGAGGCGCCACAGCAGCCAGGAGTCGATGGTGCCGAAACACAGCTCTCCGGCTTCCGCCCGGCGGGCGAGTTGGGGCTCGTTCTCCATAACCCAGGCCAGCTTAGTGCCCGAGAAGTAGGGGTCCAGGACCAGCCCCGTCTTCTCGTGCACCGCCTCCTCGTATCCCTGGGAGCGCAGCCGGGCGCAGATATCGGCGCTCCGCCTGCACTGCCAGACGATGGCCTTACGCACCGGCTTGCCGGTGTGGCGGTCCCAGATCACCGTGGTCTCCCGCTGGTTGGTGATGCCGACCGCGGCCACGTCTCTCGCGGAGATCCCTCCCTCGTGCATGGCCGTGGAAGCAGCCTCGTGCGTGGCCTCCCATATCTCCTCGGCGTCGTGTTCCACCCATCCCGGGTGCGGGTAGTGCTGGGTGAACTCCCGGCTGGCGCTGCACACGGGGCGCTGGTCGCGGTCGTAGCAGATGCACCTGGTGCCGGTGGTGCCCTCGTCGATGGCCAGGATGATCACGGTTCCCACCTCGCCGGGTCGCGTCAGGAATCGTCCTCTTGGTCGCGGGAGGTATGATTCTCGGTATCGGCTTCGAGGCACCCCTCTTCCTCTTCCGCGTCGAGGTCGTCGAACTCCATGCTTTCCTGGGGCTCAGGTTCCTCAGCCTCCTCGGCCTCCCTTCCCGCCATGGATCTCAGGTCGAGGAAGCGCTTCTCGCGGCCCTTGGTGTCCAGGCCCAGGCGCTGCAGCAGGCGGGGAAGGCTGTGGAAGACGATGCGCGTGGGAGCGACCTCGATCTCCCGCAGCATGAGCTCCCGCAGCTCCTTCTCCAGGTACTTCTTGGACATGCCCTCGGCGGGGGCGATGTGCAGGTAGAGCTCGTCGAGGTCGAAGGGGTCGTCGTTGCGCTTGCGGATCTCGAGCTGCCACTCCAGCACGTCCTTGTGGCCGGAGAGGAGCGGGTAGAAGGCGTTGAGGTCCACCAGGGTGCCCTTGACCTTGGTCAGCTCGAACTCCTTGTATTCCGAGGTGCGTGTGATCTCGTATCCGAGGCGGGGGAGAGAGCGACCGCAGTAAGGGCATGGGCCGTATTCTATGCCGCCTTTTACCAGGTCCCCGGTGCGGAAGCGCAGGAGCACGCTCCCGCGCCAGTCCAGGGTGGTATAGACGATCTCCCCGTCCTCGCCCTCGTCGCGGCGCCTCCCGCTCTCGGGGTCGATTATCTCCATGACCTCCATATCCGGGAAAAGGTGGTAACCGGAGCTCTTCTCCTTGGACGCGGCCGAGGGCCTGCACTCGCTCCAGGCCACCCTCCCCTCGGTGAAGCCGTAGGTGGAGGCCACCACCGCCTTTTCCGCTCCCACCTTGGCAAGGAGGTCGCGCATCTTGTCCTTCAGCCCCACAGGCAGCCGGTCGCCCCCCAGGACCAGGGTGTGCAGGCGAGAGAGGTCGCGTGCCTCCCTGGCCGAGGTGCGCAGGAGGTGATACGCGTAACTGGGGGTCGCGGTCAGCACCGTCCCGCCAAGCCTCTCCAGGGCCTCCAGCACGCGGTGGGTGCCCAGGATGCGCCCTCCGCCCGTGTGCAAAGCGGATATCCCCGAGGCCTCGGTGGCGAAGTAGGTCATCCAGAAGGCGAGATGGGGGGCGAAGGGGAAAGCGTTGATGACCAGGTCACCGCGCTGCAGCTCCAGGAGCTCGAAGAGCCTCCTCCCCGCTTCGCGCATGCGCGCCAGGTCGTAGGCGGTATAGAGGATGGGAGTGGGGAGGGCGGTGCGGCCTATGGTGAAGTGGTGATGCACGGGCAGGAACTCGTAATCCGTCAGCTCCTGGTAACCCTTTGCCCCGTGGGTGAGTCGCAGCCAGGACCGCTTGAGGCGCGCGGCGGCGCCGGCTTCCTTGAGCCTCTCGGGGGTGGGGCGCAGAACCAGGTTGAAAGGTATTTCCGGGTCTTCGGGCAGGGGCGCGATATCCGCCTTGGTGGTGAAGGGGATGCACGAAAGGTCTTGGAGGGATTTTATCACCCCGGGCTTGATGCGGTTGTAGTCGAGGAGTTCGCGGTAGTAGGGGCTGAAAGGATATACCGATTCCCTGATGTAGCGCACGAGGTGCTGTTCCTGGGCGGCAAGGTACTGCTTGGCCGGCAGCCTGTCCCAAAATGTCTTGCGCATCGAGCATCTTCCTCCCCTTGACGCGCCGCCGGGGCGGTGGGTGGCGGCATCGATTCCCGCGGTCTTTGCTTATCGATACTATCACGAAAAGCCGCATGCAGAAACAAAAAAGCCCTCTTCAAGCCGACTGGTTCATTCCCCGCTGCGCTTTTCCGTGGCCATGCCGGGTCATGCAGCCCATGAGCGGGAATAAGAGCGTAAAAACGCTGATAAGATATGTGCCGGATGCGAAGGAGGCGGCTTGCGCCGCCTCCAGGTCAATCAAGGATATTTCCGCTCTCTTCAGGCCCCTCATCGGGGCCCGGGTAAGCACCCCTCGGAGCAATGCGCCACGCGTGGAACCATGAAGCGCTTCATGCCGCACCTCCTTGCGTTCTCTCGCGGTCCGACAACCGTTCAGTCACCGCCTGCCTTATCTATTTCAGTATAAACATGCGGTCAAGCCGATTCACTCCACCGCATAGCATATCTCGCATTCACCCACCACGCCGTTCTTGCGTACCTCTCGCAAGCTGGCCCTGCGCCCCGCCACGCGGGAGATGGAGAAGAGGCCGGTGGGAACGATGGGGCAGAGCGTGGGCTGGCCCTCCGCCTTGAGCAGCTCGTTTCCGTGGCATATATGGCAGCCTTTGACCCCGATGCTCAGGCCGCTCTCCTCGTCCCTTACCCTTGCTTGCTCGCAGAACCTCAGCTCGTTCACGAGGTAATCTTCCAGCGCCCGGTTGAATTCCTCTCCCTGAAGCTTGCATCCCGCCCGAGCCCGGAATTCATCCGCCCACTCCGATCCCATTCTGGCCTTGATTTTCTCCACTTCCTTGGCGTTCGCCTTTACCACCGCCCGGTGATATTTCTTGAAGAAATCGCGCTCTATCTCGCCCATGACTCCTCCTCGTGTCATACCATCTTCACCGCGCCGAGGTCGCAAGCGTGAGAGCATTCGCCACACAGCCTGCACTTCTCGAAATCTATGGCCACGCGGCATGTCGAGCCCGAACCGTTTCCGCCTCTGATGACCTGGAAGGCGCCGTGGCGACAAAAACGCGCCGCCTTGCAGTCCTCGCAGCGCTCGGCGACGTCGCATCTTTCCACGTCTATCCAGGGCATCTTGGTCCTCAAAACAACCTCCTCATATACCTATGGGGGTATATTAACCCGCCGAGGGCGCGATATCGATGATGTAGATCATCGCCTTCCGCTTCCGCCCCGGCCACGCGGTTGTTCCGCGCCATGGGGGAGGCCTATCATCGCATCCGCGGCAGCAATGGCAACGGCTCCGCTCACGCGGGGAGGGAGGGAGGGAGAACAGACCCCCGCCTGTCGCTTCCGGGGAAACGGTTCCGCTCACGCGGGGAGGGAGGTTTAAGAGGGGAGAAAATGTGGTAGAGTAGATATTGTAGAGGCGCTGTTGTTCAGCTCCCGGGGATAAGCGAGATTGCGGGGATCTCCGCGGCATAGGCAGAGATAGGCTTTTTCCGGGAGCTGTCCTTTTGCTCTCAAGCCGGGTCCTGCGGGGTTATTGAGCGGCGCGCAGCACCTCCACCAGGTCCTCCAGAACCGTATCCCGGGGGTTGGAGGAGCGCAGCCTGGTGTTGAGAAACGCCTCCGCCGCCAGGGTCTCGATGCTCGTCTCCACCACTCCCGCCTCTTTCAGGCTTGAGGGTATGGGCAGCGCGCTCACCAGTTCCTCCACTGCGTCGGCCGCCGCCTCCGCGGCGCGGCGCGCCGGAAGGCCGGAAACGTCCAGGCCCATGGTGGCCGCGATGTCCCTGTACAGCTCCGGGCACGCCTCGAGGTTGAAGCGCATCACGCGTGGAAGGAGAATGGCGACGGCGGTGCCGTGCGCCACGCCGCTGTGAGCTCCCAGGGCGTGGGAGAGGGCGTGGGCAAGGCCCAGTCCCGAGGCGGTAACGGCCATCCCGGCCAGGAAAGAGCCCATGCACATGCTGCGCCTGGCCTCCGCGTCCGATCCGTCCGCGCAGGCCCTTTCCAGGTTGGAGTAGATGAGCTGCACCGCTCTCAGGGAAAGGGCCAGCGTGGGCTCCCAGGCGCGACGGGCCACGTAGGACTCCACGGCATGCGTCAGCGCGTCCATGCCCGTTGAGGCGGTGAGGCCCGGGGGCATGGTGTAGGTGAGCTCGGGGTCGATGGCGGCGAGAAGGGGGTAGAGGTTATGGCTGACGATGGACATCTTCTGGCCGCGTTTTCCCCCTTTGATCACCGCCACCGAGGTGACCTCGCTCCCGGTTCCCGCCGTGGTGGGTATGCATATAAGGGGCTTACAGCGGCGGGGAACGCGCCCTACACCCTCCCAGGAGGCGGGCTCGCCCTCGTTGGCCAGCAGCGCCGCGATGATCTTGGCGGCATCCAGGGGGCTGCCTCCTCCCAGGCCGATGACGAAATCGCATCCCCGCTCCCTGGCTAAGGCCGCCCCGCGCTCCACCGTCTCCATATCCGGATCCGGCATCACCTCTTGGAAGCGGGAAAGGGCGATGCCGTTTTCCTCCAGGAGAGGGGCGAGGACGGCAACCGCCGGGCTCCGCGAGGTGGGCCCTGCTCCGGTGACCAGCAGGGCGTGCTTCCCGAAGCTCTTCAGCAGGGCGCCCAGCTCTTTCACGCAGCCCTCTCCGAAGAGCACCTGCACGGGAAAGCGGTAAACATTCGCCGTCATTATCAACCCCCCGAGAAACGGTCGGGTTTGTTATCGACACCGCGTGGCGAGAAGTTTAACCTCCCAGCGCCGGCGCTTGATGGTCGCCATATGGTTGAAGACTCGCGCCCCATCAAGCGGCTGTTCGGCCTCGCTTAACCCCGCAACCCGATGTTTTTGGCGCAAAGGGCTGCGGCGCATGTTGCCAATGGGCATGTTCGCCGGTGGCGCGGAATCGCATGTATAACGGTTGGGCGCCGGGCCACGGGAAGGGCGGCGGCGCGGCGCCCTCGAATATTCTATGCAGGGAAGCGAGGCGCATGGCCGACCGGGCGGGCCTCGAAGTCGTGGCGGGAGCGTGTTCTCAGCCATAACCCACTCGATGTGGCGTTCGGGGTCCTCCTGTTAAGAAGCGACCGGAAGGAGGAGGATATTCTTGGAGGCCAGGGAAGAAGGAGCGGGCCTCAACGCTTCCTTCCTCCTCGACGGGGAGGACAGGATCCTTGAGGGCAACCGGGATGCCGAGGCCTTTTTCGAGAAGCCCCTGGACGAGGTGCGCAAGGTCCCTCTCGGTAAGGCGAACCCCGCCCTTTACGGCGCGCTGAAGGAGCTGTTGGGCAAAACGCGGCGCGGACGCGGGGTCGAGGATTATGCCATGGCCTACAAGGTGGGGAAGCGGCTCCTGCGCCTGAATATAGACATGTCCCCCTATCCCCTTGAAGCCCTTGGGGAAACGGGGATCCTGGTGAGCATAAAAAGCGCCGGCTTGCGCCCGGCTCCCGCGCGCCGACCGCCGGAGGAACCCGCCCCGCTCGAGGAGGCGGAAGCCCACGAGCCCGAGGACCTGCGGGGTTTTCTCGACTTTCTTATAGAGCCCGCGTTCCTGCTCGACCTGGAGGCCAATTTCTCTTTCGTAAATGCCGCCATGTGCGAATCGCTGGGCCAGGAGCGCGAGGAGCTGACGGGGCGCCCGCTGTCCTTTTTCCTGCGCAACGAGGGCGCGAAGAGATCCCTGAACCGCTTGGTGGAGGCGGCCCATAAGGCGCCGTGGAGGGGGGAGCTGGAGTTCGCGCGCCGCGACGGCGGCGTCGTCTGCATCGCGGTCACGGTGAGCGAGATAAAGAGCAAGCGGGGCGGGAAAAAGGCTCTCCTGTGCCTGGGAAGGGACGTCACCACCGAATCCCGCTTGCGCAGGGAGCGGGAGGAGGAATTGAGGAGGGTGTGGGGCATGCTGGAAAGGGTAGGGGTGGCCGTGGTCTGTTTCACCCCCGACTTGCGCGTGACCATGCTCTCACACTCCGCGGAAGAGCTGCTCGGCACCAGCAGCGACCGGGCGGTGGGCGCTTCGCTGCCCGAGATCCTTCCCGCCGCCATGGCCGAGGGGCTTGTCCCCCTCCTGGAGAGGGCGGCGCGCGGGGAGGAATGGCGGGACGAGCGGATAAAAGCCGGCAAAGGGAGTCTCCTGTTCGTGAGCTTGCGCCCGGCGTATGAGGCCAACGGGGTAAACCGCGAGTACATGGCGGTATTCCGCGAGCCCGGGAGGGAGGTCTCGGAAGCGGAGGAGGCGGAGGCCTTGCGCGCGGCCATGCTGCGCACCACCGCCGTCCTGAAGCTGGCGGCGGCGAGCCGGGACGAAGAGGAGTTTTTGCGGGGATGCCTGGAGTTGCTGCAGGAAGAATTCTGCTGCGACGCCGCGGCCGCCTTCTGCGTGGAGCGTGGGCAGGCTAAGCTTAGCGCTTGCCTTGGCCTGGAGGACGAGGAAGCGAGTTTATTGAGGACGCTGCGACTGCGTCCCGGCCACGCGCGGCTGTGCGGGATGATGGAGATGCTGAAGGTGGAGATACACGGAGGAGTCCCCAGGAGGGGATGGGATGAGGTCCATTCCCTCATCGAGGGGGCCGACGCCCTGCTGCCTTTGCTGAGGGAAAGAAGATGGAAATCCCTGGTCAATATCCCCGTGCGGGGAGAGGGGGAGGCGGCGGGCCTCGTCGCCATGGCCGACTGCG
Source organism: Candidatus Solincola daggyaiensis (assembly GCA_015711825.1). GTDB lineage: Bacteria > Actinomycetota > Geothermincolia > Geothermincolales > RBG-13-55-18 > Solincola_B > Solincola_B daggyaiensis. The sequence continues at coordinate 8,376 of JACVJD010000011.1, read as the reverse complement.
AGGCCGTGAAGCTGGACATCAGCGATGCGCGGGTCTTTGCCGCCCTGGGCGAGGCGGTTGCCGCCGCCCTTTCGGCCTTGAGGAGGAGGCCGCCCGTGAAGGACGGGCGCGGTGAAGCCGCAGGAGGCGACGGGGAGGAGGAGAAAGGAGAACGCCGGGAGGCCGATCTGCAGCCGCGCCGCATCATGCCGGTGATCACCCGCAAGGCGACGGAGACCGGGAGCCCGGCCGGGGAAACCGCCGGCGCCGATCCCGGTCGCATGCCGTCTGCCGCCTATGAAGAAGAGACGTCCGAGGTGCAGGTGAGTACGCGCACCATGCACCCCGAGCATGAGCATGATTATTTTGAGATCGCGCGCGAGGTGAAAGGTCAGGACGACGCGGACGACCTCGCGCTGTTCGCCGAGCACGAGGAGGAGAGGGCGATCCCCTCCTCGCGAGGTTTCGACCTGGCGCATCTGCTCTGGGAGTTGAAGGAATATTATGGTAAGAGAATCCCGCGCGGGGAGATATTCCTGGAGCTGGAGGAGGACCTCCCGCGACTGCACTCCGACCGCAGGCTTTTACGCGAGACGCTCGACCACCTCCTGGACAACGCCGTCAGGCATTCACCGCCGGGAGCGCCGGTTATCCTGGGCGCGGAGCGCTGGGGCGACGAGGTGCTCCTGAGGGTGGAGGATCAGGGACCGGGCATTCCCGACGAGGTGGTGGAGAAGATCATGGGAGGGGAGTCGAACGGAAAAACGATGGGGAACGGCAGGGCGGGCATCACCGGCCTCTTCCTCTGCCGCCGCTACGTGTCCGCCCTGGGCGGCACCCTCTCCATCAAGGGCAAGCCGGAGGAGGGGACCACGGTCCTGGTGAGGCTCAGGGTTCTGCCCATGGTGGGGGACTGACCATGATCCCGGAGGTAAGAATAACGGCGGTCTGCGGCAGCCCGGTGCGCGGCGGCAACGTTGAGGCCTTGATGCAGAGGGCGCTGGAAAGCCAGGAGGGTACGCCGGGGGTTTACGGCGAACTGGTTTCCCTAGCGGAGCATAAGGTGGCGGACTGCCGGCATTGCAACTGGTGCCTGCGCAGGCAGTCCGGGGGAAAGAGGTGCGCGGTGGAAGACGACATGGCGGCGCTCTACCCTCGCATCGAGAAAGCGGATGCGTTGATCCTGGCTACCCCGGTCTATTTCGGCCGCCTTTCCGGCTACATGGCCGCCTTCATCGACCGCATGCGCCCCTATGTGCACGGCAACGAGAGCGCGGGCATGCTCAGGGACAAAGTGGGGGGCTCGATAGCCGTGGCCTGGTTCCGCATGGCGGGCTTGGAGACGGCTTTGCTCACCATGAACCAGTTCTTCCACGCCGTGAACATGATCGTGGCCACCCCCGAGTTCGGGCTGCAGGGCGGCTCCGCCTTCTCCTCGCTGGAGGGCCTGGGGAAAAGGGAGGGCGACGACAGGTTGCTGGTGCTCAGGGACGAGTTGGGGATGGCCGCCGCCGCCTCCACGGTGTCGCGCGCCGTGGAGCTGGCGCGCCTCCTCAAGGCCGGCCGCCGGGCCCTGGAGAACCCTTGAGGGCAGCGCGCGGTCATCCATCGAAGGGTTCGCTCCCCTTTCCTTTGGACAAAGCCCGCAAGGCGGATGCTTTGAGAACAGTACAGTGATCAACAAGAGGGTTGTCTCACCCTCGTTTTTATCGACGCCTTCATGGCGGTTTGCAACCGCTGGACGGACGCGGCGCTGCATGGTGGGGAAGCGGCGCCGCGGGCGGTCCGGCGTATTGAGTCGATGGTTTTGTGATGAGCTTACGGCGCGGGCCCGGTGAAGCGGCGCACAATGGCGCGAAGCGATCGTCGGCGCCCGTGACGGGATGATCCTGCGCCCGGCGGCATGGCTCAAGCGGGATGGAGTTCCAGCCCCAGGTAGCCGTCTCTTTCTTTGATCTCCCCCATGGAAAAGCCCACGCATCTCCGGAATAGGGGGCCGTCGAAAACGAAGGTGTGGAACTCTCCGCCCTCGCCGCTGGGATCGACGCCCACCTCCTCCAGTCCCTCTATGGCGCGGAGGTCGAAATCCCTCCCCAGCCATTCCGCCCCCAGCAACTCTCTTTTCACCGAGACGATCACGGCGTGGAAGCCGAGCTCCGCGAACTCGCGGGCCAGCGAGGCGTGGTCTTCGCCCCACAGGGGAAGCAGGGGGGCGATGCCCATCTCCCCGCACACCCGCTCCACCCACTCGCGGTGCTCCGGCAGGTCGATATCCCCGAACACCCCCGCCTCCACGCCCGCGGCTTTCAGCCCCGAAACCTGTTCCTTGAAGGCCCGTTCGTACTCCTCCCAGGTGGCGCTGCCGAAAGTCATGGGGATCTCCAAAGCCTCGGCCTGGAGTTCGTGGAGGGCCCGTGAGATGCCATGGGCGCGGGATATCCTGCTGCTCTCGTGCAGCATGGTGAACAGGCTCTTCACCTGGTGTCCCTCGCGCAGCGCGCGATAGAGGGCATGACAGGAATCCTTGCCCCCGCTCCAGGAGCAAAAAGCGGTATATGGCGTCACCTCGTACCTCCATTCCCCAGCGAGAAAGCCCGGCCATTATTTCCAACGGCTCTTCCAGCAAGGGGAATGTTATATGCTGACTTAGCGGGAGTCCAGCCGCAAGGCTTGATACACAACGGCGCAGTCATGGCACGAAAGGAAGACCGCGCCTGGCGCTTTACCGTCGTATGCGCGACGCCGTGGATCATGGCGGCACACGCTTCGGGTGTGAGGACGTTTATACCCATGTGCGAGCGTCTCCCGCGATGGTCGCGAATACCGCCGGCCTTTTCCCCGCCCTCACCCTGGCGTGCACAGGCCCCGCTTGACGGTCAAAGCCTCGCGTGATAGTTTAAGACTGACCGGTTGGTCTAATGGAGGAAAAGGACATGGCCAGGAGCCTGGGGCTGAGAAAGAACCCGGTCAAGGACGAAAGGGAGCGGGCCTTCAAGCAAGCGGCCCTCAAGCTTTTCTCCACCAAGGGCTACCATAAGACCACCATGCAGGAGATCGCCCTGGAGGCGGGTTTCGGCAAAGGAACCCTCTATTGGTACTGGAAATCCAAGGAAGAGCTCTATTTCGCTCTGGTGCAGGAATCCCATCAGCATTTCGTGGGCCTGGTGAGGCGGGCGGCGGGAATGGACGGCAGCGCCTTGGAGAAGCTGGCCTGGCTGGGAAGGGAGACGGCGGAACTCCACTACCGGGAGCGCGATTACACCAAGCTCTCCTGGAAGATGAGGGCGGAGGAGCTGGAGACCTTCTCGCCGGAATACGTGGAGAGGATGCGCGCCAACAACGCCGAGACCAAATGCGAGCTGCAGAGGATCATCGAGCAGGGCATCGAGGAGGGCTCCCTGCCCCCCGTGGATCCCTATTATTTCGCCTGCATGTTGCTGGGGCTGGTGGAGGGCATGGAGATCCAGTGGCTGGAGGACCCCGAGGCCTTCGACCTGCGCAGGGCCATGGAGATGGTCATCTCCCTGGGAGCGACGGCGCAGCCTCTCATGGGCAAGCTTTTGGCGCGGGAAAAGGCATAGGTCGGGCGTGGCGAGCACGCTGTCAGGACCGTGAAAAGGAGGTATGAGCGATGTCCAAGTTGGTTATCATGGGCGGTTGCGGCGCGGTGGGGAGCACCGCGGCGCGCAGCCTGGCTAGCACGGGTCACTACGACGAGTACGTGATCGCGGACCGCGATATCGCGGCCGCGCGCAGGCTCTCCTCGGAGCTGGGGCCCGACAGGGTCAAGGCCTTCGAGCTCGACGCCGACGACCCGAAAAGCCTGCGTGAGGCCATGCAGGGCGCCTCGGTGGTGCTCAACTGCGTGGGGCCATTCTACAAGTACGGCCCGGTCATCCTCGAGGCGGCCATCGCGACGGGCATCGATTACGTGGATATCTGCGACGATATGGACGCCACGGAGATCATGCTGGACATGGACGCGAAGGCCAAGGAGGCGGGTATCTCCGCCCTGGTGGGAATGGGCAGCTCTCCGGGAATGGCCAACCTGCTGGTGAAGTTCACCGCCGAGACCCTCCTCGACCAAGTGGAGTCCGTGGACATCTACCACGCCCACGGCGGCGAGCCGGTGGAGGGGCCGGCGGTGATAAAGCACCGCTTCCACTCCATGGAGATCGACATCCCCATGTTCCTGGACGGCGAGTACAGGACGGTGCGGCTCTTCGAGGAGAGCGGAAGGGCGCTGGAGGAGGAAACGGAGTTCCGCGACGTGGGCATCTATCCCGTTTACGCCTACCCCCATCCCGAGACCATAACCCTTCCCAGGTATATCAAGGGCGTCAAAAGGGTGACCAACCTGGGCCTGGTCATACCCGTGTCCTACGCCAACCTCATCAAGGACATGGTCAGGTTGGGCTTGACCTCCGACGAGCCGCTGGAGGTGCAGGGTCAGACGGTGATACCGCGGGAGTTCGCGGTGGCCTTCGTCATCTCCCGGCGTGACGGGCTGCTCAAGGAGGCGGGCATCGACACCCCGCGCGGCTGCCTCAAGATCGTGGTCAAGGGGGAAAAGGGAGGCGAGCCCCACACCTACGTCTTCCAGATGTCCTCCAGCGGTATGGGCATGGGCGAGGGGACGGGCATACCCGCCGCCCTGGGGGCCGTCGTCATGGGGCAGGGCAAGATCGACCTCAAAGGCGTCTTCCCGCCCGAGGCGGCGGTAAATCCCCTGGACATGATGCAGCTCGCGGGCGAGGTGATAAAGTCCTCCGGCAAAGGGGACAGCGCCCCCATATTCATCGAGCATATAGACAAGGACGGAAAGGTCGAGGCGGTCGATCTCAAACTCTGAGCGCGGCCAGGCGGGGATGGCATGAACCGGACGGGAGCGGCTTGAAGACGGTCGCGCGGTAGACCTGAAAGGGTAGCGGATGGGCGAGAAGTTCATGGTCAGCCATGACGTGGGCACGGGGGGGAGCAAGGCGGTGCTCACCGACCTGGCGGGGAACATCGTGGCCTCGAGTTTCGAGCCCTACGGGGTGTCCTACCCGCATCCCCACTGGGCCGAGCAGGACCCGCGCGACTGGTGGAATGCGGTCACGGCGAGCACCCGCAGGGTGTTGAAGGAGGGCAAGATCGATGCGAAGCAGGTCATCGGCACCGGCTTCGCCACCCAGATGCTGGGCGTCCTGCCGGTGGATCCCAAGGGCACGCCTTTGCGTCCTGCCATAATCTGGATAGACAGCCGCGCCGACGAGCAAGCGCAGCGCCTGGTGCGCCGCCTGGGGGGTCCGAGGGTGGTCATGGCGGTGGCGGGGGCGGTCCCCTCCGGCAAGGACGTCATCTGCAAGATTCTCTGGCTCAAGGAAAAGGAGCCGCAGGTGTTCAGGGAGACCCACAAGATCCTGGACGTCAACGGCTACCTGGTGTGCCGCGCCACCGGAAACATGATCATAGACCACACCGGCGCGGGGGTGACCGGGTTGCTCAAGAACAAGACCCGGGAATGGGACCCTTTTTTCGCCCGCCTGCTGGGCATCCCCCTGGAGAAGATGCCCGAGGTGAAGAGCTCCGTCGAGGTGGTGGGCCTGCTCACGCGCGAGGCCGCGGAGGAGATGGGGCTGGAGCCGGGCACCCCGGTCATCGGGGGCATGGGGGACGTTCCCGCGGCCGCCACCGGCTCCGGGGCGCTGGAGAACGGGGACGCCCACGTCTATCTCGGCACCTCAGGGTGGCTGGTGATAACGGTGGCCAAGCCCAAGAACCTCGGCCGCAACGGCATCGTCTCCGTGGTCTCCGCGGACCCGGAGATGTTCATGATGATCGGGGAGACGGAGACGGCCGGAGCCTGCCTGAAATGGTTCGCGGAGAACTTCGCCGGCGCGGAGGAAAGGGAGAAGGCGCGTCAGATAGGGGGCGATATGGCCATCTTCTCGGTGCTCGACGAGACGGCTTCGAAGGTGGAGCCCGGAGCGGGACGGCTTCTCTTCACCCCCTGGATGTTCGGTGAGCGCGCGCCCATCACCGACACCACCCTGCGCGCCGCCTTCGTGAACCTGTCCCTGGAACACCGTCGCGAGCACCTGCTGCGCTCCATATACGAAGGAGTGGCCTACAACTTCCGCTGGCTGGTGGACGCGGTGGGCCGCGCGGGCCTGCGCTGCTCCACCCTGCGCGCCATCGGGGGCGGAGCGCGCTCCGACCTCTGGATGCAGATACTGGCCGACATCACCCGGCGCGAGGTGGAGGCGGTCAAGGATCCCCAGGAGGCGGGGGCGGTGGGATGCGCCCTGGCGGTGGCGGTGGCCTTGAAGGAGTACGGAGGCTACCGGGAGCTGAAGAAGGTGGTGGAGGTGCGCAGGACCTTCGAGCCGGACCCGGGATGCTGCGACGAGTACGAGGAGCTGTACGGTGTTTTCCGCAGGCTTTACGGCAACCTCACCGGGGTCTGCCGCATGCTCAACGAGCCGGAACAGGCCTGCGGGGCATGAGCAGAAGGAGGTATGGAGAATGCTGCATTATGAGGCGCAACCGAAGGCGCTGCCGGAGGGAATAGTGGACGACGATTTCATCATCGCCACCTATTACGCCGCCCTGCCGCGGGACATGATCATGTATTACCTGGCGCCCTTCCTGGCGGTGGAGCAGTCCACCGGCACCTGGACCGCGGTGCCGGGCGAGACGCCGGAGGTGAGGGCCAAGCACGTGGCCAAGGTCATCGCCATCCACGAGGTGCCCTTCTTCGAGTTCGAGGTGCCGAAAGAGGTGGATGAGCGCACCTACGTGGTGCAGGTGGCTTTCCCGGTGCGCAACATCGAGCACCAGATCCCCATGCTGCTCACCGCGGTGGTGGGGAACATCTCCATGGGGGGCAAGATAAAGCTCATCGACCTCTGGTTCCCCAGGAGCTACACGGAGGGTTTCGGCGGCCCCAAGTTCGGCATCGACGGCATCTACGAGGCGCTGGGGATGAAGGAGCGGCGCCCTCTGCTCAACAACATGATCAAGCCCTGTACCGGGTATTCCTGCGAGGTAGGGGAGAAGCTCTTCTATGAGGCCGCCCTGGGGGGATGCGACGTCATCAAGGATGACGAGCTCATCGCGGACATGGCCTTCAACCGCGTGGAGGACCGCGTTAAGGCCTACATGGCCATGGAAAAGCGGGTTTACGAGGAGACGGGGGAGCATACCCTGTACACGGTGAACGTGTCCGACAACCTGCCCAAGATGTTCGAGGTCGCCAGGCGTGCCGTGGCCGCGGGGGCCAACGCCATCATGGTCAACTACCTGGCGGTGGGGCTTCCCGCCCTGCAGGCCCTGGCCGAGGACCCGGAGATCAACGTCCCCATCCTCGCCCACATGGACTGCGCCGGGGCCCTCTACGAGTCGCCCATCTCCGGCATCGCCTCCCATCTGGTGCTGGGCAAGCTGCCCCGCCTGGCGGGAGCCGACGCCGTGGTCTTCCCCGCCCCCTACGGCAAGGCGCCCTATCTCAAGGACCGCTTCGTGGTCACCGCCGACGTCATGCACTACCCGCTGCACAACCTCAAGCCCACCATGCCCATGCCCTCGGGAGGCATCACCCCGGACATGGTGCCGGTGTGTGTGGCGGACATCGGGAAGGAGATCATGATCGGCTCCGGCGGCGGCATCCACGCCCACCCCATGGGGCCTACGGCGGGGGCACGCGCCTTCCGCCAGGCCATCGAGGCCACCATGTGCGGCGTACCCATCCATGAGTACGCCCAGGAGCACCGGGAGCTGGCGGTGGCGCTGGGGATGTGGGAAGGCACCTTCAAGGAGACCACCGCCGCCTGCGGGGCGGACGGCACCATCGAATCCCTGGCCGAGCACTGAGTTCACTGCCAGTAAGGGGCGTCCAGGCCGTGGGAGGTTAAGGACACCGCGAGGAGGGAGCGTTAAGCTCCATGGCGGGGAGCCGGAGGGCAGCCCTCCTCTTCCTCTAGGTCGAGCCTCTCCAGCCGCAGCACCTTGAATATGAGATAGACCACGGCCACGATGATCACGAAATTGATGAGCACGCCGATGAAGTGGCCGTAATTGAACACCGCGTCGCCGATGTGGAAGGTCAAGGTGTCCAGGCTGCCCTGTCCTAAAACCGCCCCGATAATGGGGTTGATGAGGTCGGTCACCAGGGAGCTCACCACCACGCCGGTGGCGCCGCCCACGATGAATCCGATGGCCAGGCCCACCACGCCCTGCTTGCGTATGAACTCGATGAAACCCTTCATCTTCTCACCCCCTTTCCCATAACTCATCTTGAACAGTTAACCCCCGATTTTGGCCCACCTAGGACATAAAACCCCAGGTAGATGCGTTGCGGGTTGGGAGCCACGGTTGAAACTAGTGCCACGCATTGGGTAATTAATATGGCTA
>JACVJD010000010.1 GCA_015711825.1 Candidatus Solincola daggyaiensis | reverse complement strand
TTCGTATACAATCACGTGAGGCCCCATCAGGGCCTGGGTTATCTCACCCCCATGGAGTTCCTGGCGCAATGGATGGAGGAGAGCAAGCATAGGGAGCTACTGTTCACGATGTAGTGAACCAGGACACCGGTTTTAACCGCGTCCCGGCCCTGTGTTATACTTTTTACGCCGCCGCCGGCGGCCGTCCTAGGGGTATAAATACCGTTTTTTGCGTAGCGCCGGAGATTCATGGCAGTGAAGGAGGATGGAATGGAAATCAAGAACGTCTTCGTGGTAGGGTCCGGCCTCATGGGAAGCGGCATCGCCCAGGTCAGCGCCTTCGCCGGCTACAAGGTGAAGATGCACGACGTGAAGGAGGAGTTCACCGCCAAGGGCATGGAGTCCATAAAGTCCTCCCTGGGTAAATTCCTCTCCAAGGAGAAGATAACCCGGGAGCAGCACGACGCCGCCCTGTCCAACCTCACCACCACCACCGATCTTTCCGACGCCTCCGACGCCGACCTGGTGGTGGAGGCGGTGTTCGAAAAGCTGGAGGTAAAGAGCGAGGTATTCGGCAAACTGGACCAGATCTGCCCGCAGCATACCATCCTGGCCACCAACACCTCCGCCATCCCCATCTCCTCCATCGCCGCCGCCACCAAGCGTCCGGATAAGGTGGTGGGCACCCATTTCTTCAGCCCCGTTCCCCTCATGCGCCTGTGCGAGATCATCCGCGGCCTTCAGACCTCGCAAGAGACCATGGACGCGGCGGAGAGGTGGGCGCAGTCGGTGGGCAAGGAGACGGTGCGCGTGCTCAAGGACCACGCCGGCTTCATCGCCAACCGCCTCTATCTCCCCATGGGTATGGAGGCCGCCAGGATGCTGGAGGCCGGGGTGGCCACGCCCGAGGATATCGACAAGGCCATGCGGCTCGGCTACAACCTGCCCATGGGGCCGCTGGAGCTTGCGGACATGACCGGCATCGACGTGCTCGCCAACGCCTGCATGGCCATCTACAACGACACCGGGGACCCCAAGTATTATCCCCCGCCGTTGGTTCACCGCATGATCGCATCCGGATTGCTGGGGAGGAAGACGGGCAAGGGATATTACGACTACTCCAGCGGCAAGCAGGAGAGCTACTGGAAGGTATAGAGGTCGTCCTGAAGCCTCAGCGGGAGCCGAGCCCGACGCGCCGCCCGCGGAGGTGAAAGCGGAGCAGGGGAGAAGGTGCGCGAGGATAAAGGCGGCGTAGTCGTCGAGAAAAGGATCCCGGCGGGTTGGATCATCCTCTCCCGCCCTGAGCGCATGAACGCTCTTACACAGCAATCCATACGCGCCCTGTGGAGCGCCCTCGGCGCGCTCGAGGGGGACCGCGAGGTCAAGGCCCTGGTGGTCACCGGCACGGGGGAGGCGTTCTGCGCGGGCATGGAGCTGGCGGGGCTGGATAAGAGCGCTCCCCTGGCGGCGCGCAGGCGATGCCGCGAGCTGCAGGCGCTCATGGGACGCGTCGCCGATTCTCCCCTACCCGTTATCGCCGCCGTCAACGGGGTGGCCATGGGGGCGGGCCTGGAGCTGTGTCTGGCGTGCGATCTCGCCCTGGCCTCTCCCCGGGCCAAGTTCGGTTTCCCCGAGACGAGGCTGGGGATGATACCCTGTGGAGGCGGCACCCAGAGGCTGGTTCGCCTGGTGGGCATGCGCCGGGCGGAGGAGCTGGTGTTGACGGGCCGCGTGTTGACGGCCGTGGAGGCCGTGGAATGGGGGTTGGTAAACAGATTGAGCGAAGAGGGCGCGCTGGAGCGGGAGGCAGATGAGCTGGCGCGCAGGCTGGCGGCCGGCGGGAGGGTGGCTCTTTACCAGGCCAAGCGCTGTCTAAGGCGCTCTCCCGACCTGGGACTTGAACGCGGCCTGGAGTTCGAGGCGGAATGTTTTACCACTTGTTTCGCGAGCGGCGAGCCGGCCTCGGCCCTGAGAGGCTACGTGACGGAGGCAGGGATGGGAGGAGAGGGCGGCGGCCCAACCCCTTCGCCGCCGCAGGGGAGTGAGGGCGGCGCCACCGCGGCGGAGGACGCCGGAGCGGTTGGGGAGTCCGGAGAGGGAGACGACATCTTCGAGTGAGGCCTGGCGCCGCATGGCGTGCAACGGCCATCGATATGCGTCGCCGAGGCGGTGCGGGGCAGGCTTCGATTTCCGGTAACGCAACTCAGTAATAGGGGTTATATCCCGTGGCGAGGGTTGCCCGCAATGGGCGGCGATCAGGGTTTCGGCGGCCCGCCTCATGGCCTCCCCGAGGCGGCGCGTGATCACCCTATTTGTCCTTTACGCAAGCATGCGGCATCATGCCGCGGGTTTCGTCCCGGGAGGGATACCGACACAGAAGGAGGTCGCATGGGTTTCAAGTACCTGTTGGTGGAGACGGACGCGGAGGGTATAGCGACCATACGCCTCAACCGTCCCGAGGCCAAGAACGCGCTCAACCTCGAGCTCATCGCGGAGCTGGGAGAGGTTGCGGACATGCTGGCCAGGGACGAGGGCGTGCGGGCGGTCATCGTCACCGGCGGCGAGGGGGATTTCGCGGCGGGGGGCGACATCAAGGAGATGGCGGGGAAGTACGCCCACGACATGCTCAACGCCTACGGCGCGGACATCTCCGGCTTCGAGAAGCTCGAGCGCATCCCCAAGCCGGTGATCGCCGCCGTGAGCGGTTACGCCCTGGGGGGAGGAACGGAGCTCGCCCTGGTCTGCGATATGATCGTGGCCTCGGAGACGGCGGTCTTCGGCCTGCCGGAGATCACTCTGGGGATCATCCCCGGCGCGGGCGGCACCCAGAGGCTGCCGCGCCTGGTGGGGCCCAACCGCGCCAAGGAGATGATCTTCACCGGTTCTTTCTACGACGCGAGGGCCTGCCTGGAGATGGGCCTGGTGAACAAGGTGGTTCCGGTGGAGGAGCTCATGGCGGAGGCCAGGGAGCTGGCGCGGCGCTGCATCCGCAACGGCGCCGTGGCCCTGGCATGCGCCAAGGCCTGCGTCAACGAAGGGATGAACCTGGACCTCTATTCGGGCCTCGCCTACGAGCGCAAATGCTTCTCCCTCCTCTTCTCCACCCAGGACCAGAAGGAGGGCATGGCCGCCTTCAAGGAGAAGCGCAAGCCGGTGTTCAAGGGGCGCTGAACCCGCCGCAAGCCGTACAGGGATAGACATCGGGCACGTGGTGCCCGGTGGGCATGTTTTGAAGGGAGGATTGCCGCATGATCTCGTTCGAGCCGAGCGAGGAGCAGAAGGCCATCACCAAGGTGGCCCACGAGTTCGCGGAGAAGGAGATCCGCCCCGTGGCGGCGGAATACGACGAGGAGGAGAGATACCCCGAGCATTTTATCGAGAAGGCATTCCGGGCCGGACTGACATATCTATACGTGCCGGAGGAATACGGCGGCCAGGGGATGGATTTCCTCACCGCCTGCCTGGTGAACGAGGAGCTCTCCTGGGGATGCTGCGGTTTCGCCACCATCCTGGGCGCCAACGGCCTGGGGGTGACCCCCTTGCTGGTGGCGGGGAGGGAGGAGCAGAAACGAAAATACCTCTGCGATCTCACCTCGCGCCCGTCCCTGGCGGCCATGGCCCTCACCGAGCCGGAGGCGGGGTCGGACGCGGCGGGGGTGAAGACCGGCGCGGTGCTCGACGGCGACACCTACGTGCTCAACGGCACCAAGTGCTTCATCTCCAACGGCGGCATCGCCGACCTCACCACCGTTTACGCCACCACCGACCCCTCCAAGGGGGTACGCGGGCTCTCCTGCTTTCTCGTCCCCAAGAGCAACCCCGGCATCAGCGGGGGCAAGAAGGAACGCAAGATGGGGGTGCGCGCCTCGGTGACCTCTGAAGTCATCCTCTCCGACTGCCGCGTGCCGGTGGAGGACCGGCTGGGGGAGGAGGGCCAGGGGTTCAAGATCGCCATGATCACCCTGGACAAGGCGCGGGTAAATGTGGCCTCGGGCTCGGTGGGCATCGCCCGCGCCGCTTTCGAGGCGGCGGTGGATTACGCCCGCCAGAGGGTGCAATTCGGTCGTCCCATCGCCGAGAACCAGGCCGTGCAGTTCATGCTCGCGGACATGTCCATGGATATAGAGGCGGGAAGGCTCTTGTACATGAAGGCGGCTTGGATGGAGACGCAGGGGATGCCCTTCACCCGCGAGGCCGCATACGCCAAGACCTTCTGCTCCGACATGGCCATGCGCGTGACCACCGACGTGGTGCAGGTCTTCGGCGGGTACGGGTACATGCGTGATTACCCGGTGGAAAAATACATGCGCGACGCCAAGATAAACCAGATCTGGGACGGCACCAACCAGATACAGCGCGTGGTCATGGCCCGCGGGATCCTGGGCAGGTGAGACCGTCTCGGGGGCGGTAATGGCCGCAACTTGACTTGCCCGGATCTCATCCCCGTTGCGAGCGGCCACATGCCGTGGCCGGGGCGCTGAAGAATGAAAGCGATCACCTCCTGCCCGATGCGGATCTTCAACCGCGGCGGAAGAAAACCGGGCGAAGATGCAGCATAGCGGACGCGAGCGCGAGAGGTCGCGCCGGCACCTCAACGCCGGGATAAAGGAGGAGCGGGCAAAAGCCGAGTCGGCACAGGCGGCAGGGACGGCCTGCGAACAACTTGACGCGAGGGGGACGCCATGCACATTATGATGCTTGAGTCCCCGGGCGCCGTCCGGGTCATAGCGCATGCGGCCTTCCGCGCGAGGCCGCCGCGGCGCATGCAGGTAGGGAGGGTTCTCCACGGAGAAACGGAAGAGGCAAGAGGAGGTTGAGCATGGACTTTGAACTCTCTCAGGAGCAGAAGGCCTTCTTCAAGGAGGTCAAGGAGTTCGCGGAGAAGGAGATCGCGCCCTTCACCGAGGAGTACGACCGCAACAGCGAGTTCTTCTGGGATGGCTGGAAGAAGATGGGAGCTATGGGCCTGCTGGGCCTTCCTTTCCCGGAGGAATACGGAGGCTCCGACGCGGGAGCCCTGGACACCGCCATCGCCATGGACGCCTTCGCGGCGGGCGGCGGCGACGCCGGCGTGTCCTTGTCCTGGGGCGCCCATACCATCATCGGGGCGGTGCCCATCTGGGTCATGGGGACGGAGGAGCAGAAAAAGAAATACCTCCCGGGCATCTGCAGCGGGGAGAAGGTGAGCTGCTTCGGGCTCACGGAGCCGGACGCCGGCTCCGACGCCGCCTCCATAAAGACCACCGCGGTCAGGGACGGCGACGAGTACGTGATCAACGGCTCCAAGATGTTCATCACCAACGGACCCATCTGTGACCTGTGCATCGTGATGGCGGTGACCGACAAGGAGAAGGGCGGCGCGGGGATCAGCGCCTTTATCGTGGACCGCGACACCCCCGGATTCGAGGTCAGCCGCGAGCTGGACAAGATGGGTAATCGCACCTCTCCCACCGCCGAGCTGGCCTTCAACGACTGCCGGGTGCCGGCTGAGAACCTGCTGGGCGGGGAAGGCGAGGGCTTTTACGGGGTGGGAAAGGCCACCCTGGAATGGGAGCGCGCCATCATGGTGGCCCCGGCGGTGGGCGGAATGGAGTGCAACATCAACCGCTGCATCGAGTACGCCAAGGAGAGGAAGCAGTTCGGGAGGCCCATCGGGAAGTTCCAGGCGGTGGCCTTCAAGATCGCGGAGATGAAGTGCCTGCTGGACGCGGCGCGCCTCCTGGTCTACCGCGTGGCCTGGATGAAGGACCAGGGCATCCCGGCCATGATGGAGGCCTGCGTGTGCAAGCTCTTCGTGACCGAGAGCGCCTTCAAAGTGGCCAACGAGGCGGTGCAGATCTTCGGCGGATACGGGTATATCCGCGAATACCCGGTGGAGCGCACCCTGCGCGACGCCAAGCTGGGCACCATCGGGGCCGGCACCTCGGAGATCCAGAAGATGATCATCAGCCGCCTGCTCATGGGCAAGTTCTAGCATCGGCGAGAAAAGGCGTAGGCCGGCGGTACGGAGAGCACATGGAGAGCGGGGAGGTCCTTGTGGGCGTGCGGGTTGCGGTTCATCTCACCGGGATCGTCCGGCACCATGCCGGGGTAAAGGACAGGACCTACCAACTGCCCGAGGGCGCGACCGCAGAGGACCTCCTGCGACGGGTGGGCGAGGAGTTCGGGCATCGCTTGCCTCCCCGCATGTGGGATCCCGGGAGCAAACGCTTCCACCCCGTCATCAGGGCCGCCCGCCGGGGCACGCCCTTCCTGGAGGACGGCGATCCCTTGCGGGACGGGGACGAGATCTTCATCATAAGCCGCATGGCGGGAGGGTAGGGGACTCGCTCCAAGACCGTGGGTTGCCTGCGCCCCCGTTGCCCCCGGGCGCGGGAATGCCCAGGGACTCCGCAAAGCCGCCTGTCGTCGGCATGGCGCTCCCGCTTGACCGAGGGAACAGGCGCGCGCTTGCCGGTGGATGGCGCACGCGCCGGCATGGCGTCGTCGCCTGGAGTCGTGCTCAACCCGGCGCCGGGCCGGGCATGCATAGAAGGCGATACAACAGCGAGTCCTGGGAGGGGTGCGAGGCAGAGGGAGGCGTGATGAGCGATTACGACGCGATCGTGGTGGGCGCGGGCGTCGCCGGCCTGGGGGTGGCGACGCAGCTGCAGCAGGCGGGCAAGAAGACCCTGCTGCTGGAGATGTATCCCAAGGCGGGGGGGCGCATGCAGTCCTACGACCTGCCGGGAGGGTATCGCGTGGACATAGGGCTGCACATGATCGAGATGGGCAAAAAGGGGTACTGCCATGAGCTCGGCGCCCGCGTGGGCAAGGAGTTCGAGTGGGCCGCCTTCTCCGTGACCCTGGACCTCTACGAGGAGGGGAAGTGGCAGGACATGCAGAGCTTCATCCGGCTCACCGAGGAGGAGAAGGCGAGCTTCATCGAGCTCATGAAGGGCATCGCGGAGATGGAAGAGCCCGACTTCAAGGCCTGGGACAACCGCTCCTTCGGCGAGTGGCTTGATCGCAACCACCTCACCGGCAGCCTGCGCGAGGTGTGGGAGAACATGAGCATGATCATGACCACCATACCCGACGCCAGGGAGCAGTCGGCGGGCGAGTGCCTCTACATCGCCAAGGAGGCCTTGGTCAAGGGGAGGGCGGTGCTCATCGCCGCCTATCCCAGGGGAGGGATGTGGGGCGTGATCGGTCCCCTGGTGGATGCATTCCGGGAATTGGGAGGGGAGCTGAGGCTGGGAGCCCGCGTCGAGCAGGTGGTTTTCGAGGGCAGGAAGGTGGCGGGGGTCAAGGTGGCGCGCAAGGGAGCCAGCCCCATCGCCAGGGAATGGCGCTTCGTCTCCACCGACCTGGTGACCGCGCCCCTGGTGGTGCTGGCCCTTCCCATCTGGCACCTGGACAAGGTGCTCGACTTTGACCGCCGTTATTCGCCCCTGCCGGGGTGGTGGCTGAAGCGCATAGAGGACATCAGGGGGGAGAGGACGGGGCTTCTGGGCTACATCATCGCCACCCGCCGGCCCCTTTACGAACGCACGGTGTTCATGTCCGCCCTCAAATCGCCCCGCACCGGCCTGCCCCTGCAGGCCTTCGCGCCCACCGCCTTCGACCCCGGGGTGGCTCCGGACGGCCGCTACCTCCTGGTCACCGACAACGTCGCCGAGCCCTGGGAGCTGGAGGACAAGTTCAACCTGGCTCGCCTCATGGAGCGGCACTGGGAGGACGTCAAGGAGCTCTACTCCTTCGATGACGGGGAGGTGGAGCTCGCCATTCCCTATTACACCACCGGATGCGACGGGCTGGCGCGCAAGCCGGGGCTCACCGGGGACTTCAAGCCCGACGTACAGGCGCCCTCCGTGGACGGCCTCTTCTTCGCGGGGGATACCTACCTGGGGAGGGGCCTGGCTATAGAGGGCGCGTCGCGTTCCGCCATCCTCTGCGTGGAGCGCATCCTGGCCTGAGGCGCGCGGGCTCCCGCTCCGCTACCTGCCGCGCGTGCTATCATGGTGGGCGTGTGGTTCCGGCGCTCTTGGCGGGAAAGGAGTGATTACCTAGGCCATGGCCTCGGCAAAGCGGAAGCTGCGCGCGCTGATCGTCTCCGACGCCTGGGGTTTCGGGCTCCTTGAGACCAGGCCGCATCCCCTCTGGCAGGTGCGCTACTGGGCCATACGCAACAAGGCGCTTCTGGTGCCGGAATACGGGGCCATGTATATCGCCGCCTTCCTCAAGGGCATGGGCGTGGACATAGAGGTCACCAACCTGGTCGTGGACGTCTGTGACCAGGAGAGCTGGTTCAAGGAAGCGCAGGAGGGAATGCCGGACGACGCTCTCTCCACCGCCCCCATCGGGGGAGAGGAAGCGCTGAGGCTCATGAGGGAAAACCTGGAAAAGGCCGTCAAACGGGCTCAACCCGACGTCGTCCTCTTCCCCATCTCCATCTATTACATCGCCCTGCACGCCCGCGAGATGCTCAAGCGCTTGCGGGCGCTGGCGCCGGAGGCGTATCTGGTCGCCGGCGGCGTCTATTCCACCCTGCACCCCGAGGAGATCATGGAGGACGGCGCCGCGGACTTCGTGGTGCGGGGGGAGGGGGAGTGGACCACCCTGGAGCTCCTGCGCGCCCTGGAGACGGGCGGAAAAGACGCCGACCTCTCCGCCGTCGCCGGCCTTACCTGGCGTGACGGGAACGGCGTGGTGGTCCATAACCCGGAGAGGGAACGGGAAAGGAACCTCGACCTTTTTCCCCACATCTACACCGTGTCCGACGAGTTCGCCGTCGAGACCCGCCATCGCATCCTGAAATCCCTCAACCCCCTTGACGACTACATCCCCGGCGGCGGTTTCCTCACCTCACGAGGCTGTCCGGAAGAATGCACCTTCTGCCTCGACCCCGCGGTGTGGAAGCGCAAGACGCGCTTCCATTCCCCGTCTTATGTACGCGAGGTGCTCGCCTATTGCTGGGAGCGCTTTACCGCAGGCGAGCGCAGCTTCTACTTCGGCGACGCCACCTTCGCCCTCAACCGACCCCGCCTCAAGGCGCTCCTGCAGACGGTGCGGGAGTTCCCCTTCACCTACCATATCCAGACGCGGGCCGATTCCCTGGTCCCGGAGGTACTGGAGGGCCTGAGGGAGAGCGGGTTCGGCAGCGTGGCCATCGGCGCGGAATCCCTCGACGACCGTATCCTGCGCGAAGTGGTCAGGAAACGCACCACCCGCGAGGAGATCCTGGACGCCGTGAGGGCGGTGCGCGCCCACGGCATG
The DNA here is from genome assembly GCA_015711825.1 of Candidatus Solincola daggyaiensis. GTDB lineage: Bacteria > Actinomycetota > Geothermincolia > Geothermincolales > RBG-13-55-18 > Solincola_B > Solincola_B daggyaiensis. The sequence goes on along the minus strand of JACVJD010000010.1, from coordinate 35,758 downwards.
ACTCCCATCCTGACCTTCATCGCCGGGTTGCCGGGAGAAAGCCGCGCCAGCATGGAGCGCACGGTGGAGATATTGCGCCGCGAGGGGGTAACCGAGGCCACCTTCTTCCCCCTGGTGGTCTTCCGGGGCACCGCGCTGTACCGCGATTTTCTCGCCGCCTTCAACGAGGAGGAGCGCGAGCGTCTGCGCCTCAATCCCTGGTCGGAGGAGTTCTGCTTCGCCGGAGAGGAGTTCTCCTCCATGCAGGAGCTCATCGACTACACCCAGTGCTTGAACGACGCCATCCGCGCCTGAGCCCGCGCCGCCCCGGTTTGCCGCCCTTTCCCGGTTGCGGATATGATAGGGATGGTGAGAACACGGCGGCGCCGGCGCTCATGGAGGGGGAGGAGAGAGCCCTGAGAGGTGAGGCGGAATGAACACCAAGGAACTGAGGACCTTCGCGCGCAGCAAGATCTACGGGAGCCTCGAGGAGCGAAGAAGGAAGAAGAGCTTCGACCGCGGGTTATGGAGGGCCATGGCGGATACCGGCGTGGTGGGAATGGCTTTGGAGCGGTGCTATGGCGGCGCGGGAGCGGGCATGAGCGAGTTCGTGGAGTGCGCGGCTTTGCTGGCGGGCGAGGGGCTCGACCTGGGACTGGCGCTCAGCCTGGTGGATCACGTGACCCTCTGCGCTTACCCCCTGCAGGTCTTCGGGTCGGAACAGTTGAAGGAGCGCTACCTGCCCTCCCTGTGCAACGGGGATTATATAGGAGCGGCGGCGGTTTCCGAGGCGGAGGGAGGCGGCGATCCCACGTGCATGAAGAGCAACGCCGTGCGGAGCGGGGACTCCTTTACCCTGCGTGGCGTCAAAGGTCCGGTTACCAACGCCCCCTTGGCCGACGTCTTTCTGGTGGTGGCGGTCACCGATCCCGGCGCGGGCAAGGCCGGGCTCTCCGCCTTCGTGGTGGAAAGGGCGGCCGGCGTGGAGGTGGAGGAGGTTGACCTGGGGTACCTTCCCACCTCTCCCCACGGGCGCGTGATCCTGGGCGGGGTGAGGATTTCCCGGGATCACCTCCTGGGAGAGGAGGGCTGGGGGCACGAAAAGATATCGCGATCCCTCTTCATATGGGAACGGACGGCCCTGATCCCGGTCATCGTTTCCTACCTGGAGCGCTGGCATCACCTGGTGGTCTCCACCCTTGACCCCGCCGCCATCTCGCCCGACCTGCGCACCGTCCTGGCCCAGAGGAAGGTCGAGCTCACGGCGTACCGGGCCCTGGGCTCCCGCCTGCTGGAGCTCTCCTTCGGAGAGACGGAGAACGGCCGGGAACGCATGGAGCTCCTCCTCTTCTTCGGCAAGGCGCTGCCGGAGTGGGTGGAGAGCATGCGCATGGCGGTGGAGGAGGCGAGGGTGCCGATGGACGAGACCATGCAGGCCATGGGCCAAGACCTCCGCCTCTTGGAGGTAGGCCGTTCCCTGCTTGACTGGCAATTCCAGAAACTTCTTTTCTAGGGGCGGTCGCTCGACCCTCGCGGGCGCGACAGGGCACGGATGGAGGACGCTGCCAACGCCGCCGTTGCATGCCATCCTTTAACTTGGGTCAGGAAGCGCTTTTTGCTAACCTGTTAAGTGACGGGGATCATGTCGCCGCGGCAGGCGCGGACATATCCTGAAGCTGGGAGGAGCGTTTGAAAGGCCGCGATCAGGACGGCCGGGTTCCGGGAGGTGCTTGAAGGATGAGGGATAGCGAAGTCATCTCGCCCGAGAGGATATGGCATGCGTCCGACGGACTGACGCCGCGGGTGCGCAGGCTGCGCGAGGAATATTATTCCATCGACGACAGGCCCTATTTCCGCAACGAGGTCATGCCCTTCACCACGGGGACGGAATGGGACGTCGTGTGGTCCCCGGTGAACTGGGGCATCATCCCCGAATTGGTGCCTTTCATGGGGGCTTTCTCGGAGTCGCTGCGTGCCTCGGCGCGCGTGGTGGACCTCCCGGAGGGATTCTGGGAACGCTCGCTGGTCATGCGCCGCGCCCTCTTTTTCCGCCAGGTCTGCCGCCGCCACCTGCCGGTGCATATCCTGGAGGGAGAGCTCATCGTGGGAGGGCAGTTCAACACCGCGCTCTCCAGGTGCTTCAACCGTCGGGAGGCCAAAAAGTGGAAGAAGGCCGTGGACAGATGGTGGAAGAGGGCGGCGGAGATAAACGAGCTGGGCATCGGCAACGCCGGCGCGGTGCCGGGGCACCTTATCCCCGACTATCCGCGCGTGTTGCGCGAGGGCTTCGCGGGCATACACGCCGGCCTGGCGGAGCTGATCGCCGAGATCGACGACCCCGCCCACGCCGATTTCCTACGCGCCCTCATGGAGTGCTGCGAGGCGGCGCGGGAGATCGCGGGGCGTTACGCGCAGGAGGCCGAGAGGCTGGCGCAGGAGGAGGACGACGCGAGCCGGGCGGAGGAGCTGCGCGAGCTGGCGCGCATCTGTCGCAAGGTGCCCTGGGAGCCGGCCGGGACCTTCCACGAGGCCTTGCAGTCGCTGTGGTTCACCCACATGCTGGTCATGGCCGCGGAGTCCTACCCCGGCGCGGGCCTGTCGCACGGCCGTTTCGACCAGTACATGTTCCCCTACTATAGTGCGGACCTGGAGAGCGGCAGGCTCACGCGCGAGCGGGCCAAGGAGCTCCTGGAGTGCTACTGGATAAAGCACAATTACGCTTACGACTTCCAGTGCCGGGTTATGAACAACCAGGGCATCAACTCCGGCTTCGGGCAGCTCATCACCATCGGAGGCATAGACGCGGACGGCAACGACGCCTCCAACCAGCTGACCTGGCTCATCCTCGAGGTCATCGAGGAGATGAACATGCTGGAGCCCAAGCCCAACATCAGGCTGCACCGCGGCACCCCGGAACCGCTATTGCGCAGGGTGGCGGAGATGATCTCCGGGGCGCAGGGATCGCCCTTCCTCATGAACTTCGACGAGAACTCCATACGCGGCCTGGCCTGGCAGGGCCTGCCGGAGGACCGCCTTTGGGATTACGCTCCCGTGGGCTGTCTTGAGAACACCCTGCAGGGCGACGACCGCTCCGGCACCGTGGACGTGAACGTGAACCTGGCCAAGGCGGTGGAGATGGTGTTCTTCCGCGGTCGGGACGCCGCCACCGGCAAACGTATCGGCCCGGACACCGGCAGGGTGGAAGACCTTTCCACCTGGGAGGATTTCAAGACCGCCTTCGAGGCGCAGATGAAGGCGCTCATGGATTACATGCTCTCCATCAGCGACGAGGCCGACCGCATCCGCGCCGCTTGGGAGCCCACCCCCTACTTGTCGACCTTGGTGGGAGGCTGCGCGGAGAGCGGAAAGGACATCACCCAGGGCGGGGCGCGCCACAACTTCATCACCGTGGAGGGGGTGGCCTTCGCCACCGCGGCGGATTCCCTGGCCGCGGTGAAGAAGCTGGTTTACGAGGACGGCAGGGTGAGGATGGAGGACCTCGCCGCGGCTATAGGCGACGATTTCGAGAACCACGAGCCTTTGCGCCAGACCCTGCTCAACAAGGCTCCCAAGTACGGCAACGACGACGATTACGCCGACGAGGTGGCGCGTTACCTCTCCCGGCTGTGGACGGTGATGGTGGCCGAGCGGGTATCCCCGGCCACCGGCAGGCGTTATCGCGCCGGCTACCTCTCCTGGAACTACTGGATAGCCTTCGCGCCGGGAACGGCGGCCACGCCGGACGGCAGGAGGAAAGGCACCTTCCTCTCCAACGCCATCGGCCCCGTGGACGGAGCCGGCCGCAACGGCCCCACGGCGGAGCTGCTCTCCGTGGGCAAGATGGGTCTGGAAACGGCGCCCAACGGCGCCTCGCACACCATGAGCTTCAGCCCCTCCCTCCTGCGTGACGAGGAACACGTGTCCAAGCTCATGGCCTTTCTGCGCGCCTACGGCGAGAAGGGGGGAACGGCCCTGCAGGTGAACGTCATCGACCCCGACACCCTGCGCGAGGCGCAACGCAGGCCGGAGGATTACCGTAACCTGCTGGTGCGGGTAACCGGCTACAACGCCTACTTCGTCATGCTGGGCCGGGAGATGCAGGACGAGATCATCGCGAGGGAGTCCCATGAGCTCTGAGCGGGACGCCGTGACCGGGGTGGTCTTCAACCTGCAGCGTTACTCCACCGAGGACGGACCCGGCATCCGCACCACCGTTTTTCTCAAGGGGTGCCCCATGCGCTGCCCGTGGTGCCATAACCCGGAGGGGTTGCTGCGGGACCCGCAACTGGTTTGGTACGAGGTGCGCTGCATAGGGGCGCGCGACTGCCTGAGCGCCTGCCCCCGCGCCGCCCTTACCCTCACCCCCGAGGGCATGGTCATCGACAGGGAGCGCTGCGACGCCTGCGGCAAGTGTGAGGAGGCCTGCCCCGCGGCCGCCCTGGAGGTGATAGGCAAGGTGAGGACGGTGGGGGAGGTGGCGGCGGAGGCCCTGCGGGACCGCGTCTTCTACGACAAGTCGGGGGGAGGGGTTACGCTCTCCGGCGGGGAGCCCGCCCTGCAGTTCGAGTTCACCCTCTCGCTCATGCGCAGGTTGCGGGAGGAAGGGGTGCACGTGGCCCTGGACACCTGCGGCGGGGTGAGCTGGGAGCGGCTGGGTCCCCTGGTGGAGCTCGCGGACCTGGTGCTTTTCGACCTCAAGATTATGGACGCGGAAAAGCACCGCGCTTACACCGCCGTCCCCCTCGCGCTGGTGCTGGAGAACGCGCGCGCCGTGGCGCGGACCGGCAAGCCCATGTGGATACGCACCCCCGTCATCCCCGGCTACACCGACGGCGAGGAGAACATCCGGGCCATAGCGCGCTTCATCAGGGACGAGCTCCCCACGGCGGAGAGGTACGACCTGCTGGCCTTCAACAACACCTGCGACGCCAAGTACCGGCGGCTGGACATGCTTTTTCCCCTCGCCGGGGAAGGGCTGATGGCGGAGGAGAGAATGGAGAGGCTGGCCGAGGCGGCGGCGGCGGAGGGTTTGAGTATCGCGCGCTGGTCGGGAGCGACGGCGAGGGCTAAGGGGGGATGAGGGATGGAGATGCCCCAGGAGGTCTGCGATCTTTTCGCGGAGGAGATGGCGGCCAAATTCCTGGCCACCGTGGATCCCGAAGGGCGGCCCAACGTGGCTCTCATCGTCACCCTGCAGCCGCCTCCCGACGGCAGGCGTGACCGGCTCATCTTCGGGGAATTCCTGATGTGGAAGAGCAAGGAGTACCTGCAGGGAAATCCCCGTGTGGCGGCCGCGGTGGTCAACACCAAGCTGCGCATGGCCACCCTCACGGGGGATTTCCGGGGCTTCGAGAAGACGGGGCCTTACAAGGATGCCCTTGATTCCTCTCCCCTCATGCGCTACAACGCCTATTCCGGGGTGAGGGCGGCGGGGGTGATCGACGTGCGCGAGGCGGGACAAGCGCGCGCCGCCTCCATGGCCGCGGTGCCCCTGGATTTCCTCCTGGTGAGGGCCCACCGCCGGGCGGAAGGGGACGGCTCGGTGCCCGTGCCCCCCATGGTCAGGCAGAAGTTCGTCAAGCTCACCTCGGTCAAGGCCCTGGCGGTGATGGGCGAGGACGGCTACCCCCGCATCTACCCCGTGATGGCGGCTTCCGCGGCGGGGGAGGGGGGGTTCGCGCTGCGCGTGACCTCTTATAACCGCGAGCTCGCCGGGGTCAAGGTTCCCTGCCCAGCGGCGCTTTGCGTGCTCACCTTCGACGTCAAGAGCTATAAGGTCAAGGGGGAGCTCCGTTCCCTGGGGCGCAACACCCTCCTCTTGCGGGTGAGAGAGGTGTACAACGCCATGCCTCCGCTGGCCGGTGACCGCATCGCCTAGTAATTTCCCAGCAGGCTGAAACCGGGCAGGTTGAAGGGGAATTTGGCCCCCTTGTTCACGCCGACGGCCACCATCCTCGCCACGCGTCGCGGCCCCAGGAGCCTGAGCTGGAGCTCCAGCAGGCCGACGTGGGGCCTTATCCTGTACCAGAGGTGTTTTTTAAAGAGGAAGCCCGCCTTGAAGCCGCGGTTGAAGCGCTCGAAATCCTCCAGCGCCTTGTGACGGTCATAGACGGCCATGGCCGCCACCTTGCCGGACACCAGGGCTCCCAGGATGCCGAACCAGAAGAAAGGATCCATGGCCCCGCTGATGGTCCCGCAGAGGATGAGGTCGCGGTGGAACAGGCGCGGGTTGTCGGGGGCGGCGATGGGCACGGCCCCGGAGACGTAGCGCCATTCTCGGTGTTCCACCCCCTCGTGGCGGGCCATGAAGTCGCTGTACTTCATGAGGGCGGAGCGGTCGATGGGACGGATAGAGAAGAGGAGGTCGAAGTAGAAGTTGTTGCAGGAGCTGAGGTAGCCGTACTCGCTGATCACCTCGTCGATCCAGATCCAGGAGATGTTGCTGAAGCCTATCTCTCCCCGGGAGATCCAGCCGTACCAGCGCTGATAAGGGATACCGAGCAGGTCATAGACGCTCGGGGTCAGCCCGCAGGCGACGATGGTGTTCTCGGGCAAGACGGGAAGGTCTTCCTTTTTCAGGGGGGAGTCGAACCTGAACTCCACCCCCAGCTTCAAAGCCTCCCCATAGAGCAGGGTGTCCAGGCTGGTGGGCCGGTTGCCCCTCTCCACCGTGTACATGTCCAGGTCTTCCAGGGGAGCCTCCAGCACCGTCTCGTGGAAGTAGAAGGGGCAGCGCGCCAGGGGGTGGAAGACGGAGGAGAGGTCGATGCCCACGTATTCCGAGGTGCGCTCCACGTCGATGCCCGTGGTGTGAGTGGAGGGGTTGTAGATGGAGTCCCCCCCATACCCCTTCTCGCGGTCGTGCACCACCACGCCGTATCCCTTGCGCGCCAGGTCGATGGCTGCCACCAGTCCGGACATGCCGGCCCCGTAAATGGTGACGTCGGCTTTGCTCGCCAAGGCTCCTCCTTTCCTCCGCCCCTCCCGGACGCGGCGCCGCGCGCCGTACACATCTTACCATTTATGTATTTCCATTGGCAGGCCATCGGGGCTCGCAAAGGGCGGAAAAAGCGCCGGGAACGTGATCGCCTTGCGGGTCAAGCAGCGGCTCCCATAGACATGGCGGGGTAATCGCATTAAGTTGTAGGCCGTGGTGGGAAGGGCTTGCGTGGCAAGGACAAGATTGAGCTCGGGGGCCGGCCCGTGGGACGCATCGCGCATGGTGCGCCGGGCCGGAGCATGATCCTCGGCGCAGGGGCGAAGAGGGGGTATAATCTTCGCCAGGATGCGGGCGGCGCCGTCGCCATGCACCTGGGACACGGCGGGGCGGGTATCTGCGCCGCGCAAGCCCCAAGGTATGCGAGGACGTTTCTGCCGCGGACATCACGGCGGCGGTTTCGATCCCCTGGATAAAAAAGGAAAGATAATGGAGGAAGAGAGGGAATACCGCTTGCCCGCGCCGCGCGGGGAGCGCGGGATGGCGGAGGAGCTGTCCCGCTTTGCCCTCGCTTTCGCCCTCTGCGAGCGCGAGGGAGCGGTGGGCGGTGACGCGCACGGCAGGGTCCACGCTCGCATGGACGTCGCCTCCCTGAAGGCGGGCATCTTCTCCGGGGCCGTCTCGCCCGGCGACGTGGTGGAGGGGGAGGCGGTGGCGGGGCCCTATGCGGCGGTGTACAGGCCGAGAGCGCATTACCCCCAGTATGTGCTGGGGGAGATGCGCGCCGCCCTGAGGCGGGGCGAAAGCGAGCCCGCCGCCTCGCCGCATTTTCTCCCCGTAAGCAGGCTGCCGCTTTCTGCGGACGGCCGCAGGGTGTGCTTCCTCCATCCCCTCGCCAAGAAGGCGTTCGACCGGCCGGACTTCCCCGCCCACGTGCGTGAGGTGCTTACCAGGGATTACCATCGCATCCCCGTGCTCGTGCCGCCCGGTTTTGAGTCGGCGAGGGGGGAGGTGTTTTTCCGGGGCCGCCTTCTGCGGGTGGGGCGGGAGACGGCCCACCGCCTGGCGGGGCTGGGCGACCGCTCCTACGACGCTTATTCCGCTCGCGGCATGCTCTCCTTCCTGGAGGCCATGGAGCTGGAGGTCATAGACGGCGGGGCGTCGTTGCGCGGCTCTCTCTTCGCAGAGGCCTCCCTGCCGGCGGAGCCGGGATGGGAGGAGATGGTGGGGGTGCTGGAGAGAGAGGTGCGCGTGACGGTGGAGGAGGTTTTCCCGCCCTGCGAACGCGAGGGCGAGCCGAGGGCGGACTGCGCCCTGCCCCACGGCGGCTACCACCTCACGCGTTTCCGACGACGCCTCTTCGCCATGGTCTATGAGCCGGTGATCGCCGTCTTCCGCGCCCCCCGGCTGCTGGGGGTTTATCTGCCCTGTGACCTGCCGCGGGAGGAGGCAGGGGCGGAAAAGCTGTTCGCCACCTTTCTCGTCCGCCTCTTCGGGGCGCTGGAGGGGGCGCTCGGACTTGCGGCGCCCATAGGGGTGGAAGTGGCTTACGACAACACCCTTTCCTGGGCGCGCGAGAGGGGCGCTCTCCGCGGCCCCGAATTCAGCCGCGTGGAAGGCGAGTACCCTTTCCTCGCACCCACCCTGCGCTGGCTGCGCGGCGAATGACCTCTTTCCCTTTTGGTGAGCGCGGTTGCGATGTGCGGCTGAAGCGGCCCTCGCCATACCACCACGACCCGAACCGTCCCAAAGGGTTGCTCCCCTACGCTTCGGCCCCTTCCTTGTCGGGCCCCTTTCTGTATTTTTTCTCGGGGAGCATGAACTCACCGCCCTCGGGATGGCCCTCGTCGGCAACCCATACCTGGATGGAGTCGGTGGGGCAGGCCATGGCGCACTCCCCGCAATCCGTGCACTTGTCGTAATCGATGGTGGCGAAGCCGTTGTCCACGTGGATGGCGTCGGCGGGGCAGACCTTCTCGCATTTTCGGCAGCCGATGCAGGCGACCTTGCACACGCTAAGGGCCTTTTTGCCGGTGTACTGGCACTTGCAGCGCACGAACACGGCGGCCGAAGCGGGCACTATCTCGATGAGGTCGCGAGGACACACATCGGCGCAAAGACCGCAGCCGGTGCACTTTTTGACGTTCACGCGCCTGATGCAGTCCTCGTCGATGGTGATGGCGTTGACGGGGCAGACTTTGGCGCAATCCTCCAGGCACAGGCACCCGAAGGGACAGGCCTTTCCTCCTCCGCCCGCGGTCTCGGCGGCGCGGCATGAGTTCACGCCCTGATAAACGGCGCGTATGGGCGATAGGGTGGCGCCGCCGCGGCAGTGGATGTGGGCGACCATGGGAACGAGGGTACCCACCTCCACTCCCATTACCTTCCCCACCTCGGATGCCACGTCGGGGCCACCCGCGCGGCAGATGGTCAAGGGCGCGTCGCCCCTCACCACCGCCTCGGCCGCCGCCTCGCAGCCCGGCAGTCCGCAGGCGCCGCAGTTGGATCCCGGCAGGGCGTTGAGGACTTCCTCCACCCTCGGATCGACCTCCACGTAAAAGCGCTTGGAGGCCACCGCCAGCACCGCTCCCAGCAGGGCCCCGAAGCCCGCCAGGGCTATGGCCGCTTTCCAGATCAAGGACCAGTCCATGCCCGTCACCTCACAGTCCGAACATGCCCGCGAAGCCCATGAAGGCCAGCGAGAACAGGGCGGCGGCGATGAAGGCAATGGGCACGCCCCGGAAGAACTTGGGCACCGGCGCGAGATCTATACGTTCGCGCATGGCGGAGAAGATGATGAGCACGAGCGAAAAACCCACCGCCACTCCCAGGGTGTACACCACCGATTCCAGGAAACCGTAGTTATAGGCGATATTCAGCTTGGTGAAGAACCCGGGCTTCACGCTTTCCGTAGCCGCGGCGAGCACGGCGCAGTTGGTGGTGATCAGGGGCAGGTAGATGCCCATGGCGCGGTAGAGGGGAGGGCTGGTCTTCTTTATCACCATCTCCACGAACTGCACCAGGCTGGCGATGACCAGGATGAAGGTGGGGATGTAGAGAAACTGCCCCACCCCCAGCGGCTCCAGGGCGTAGTTCCAGGCCAGCCAGCTCACCGAGGTGGCCATGACCATGACGAAGATCACCGAGATGCTCATGCCCAGGGAGGTCTCCAGGCTGTTGGACACCCCGAAGAAGGGGCAGAGGGCGATGAAGCGGATGAGCAGGATGTTGGCGACGATGGACGCCCCGAAGAAGAGCAGGAAATAACGCCAGGCCTCGTGCATCTCGTCATCCCTCCCTGGTCCCGGGCTTGCGGCGCTGCTGGTACCACTGCAGCAGCGCCGAGAAAAGGGCGAAGGTTATGAAGGCGCCGGGGAAGAGTATGAGGATCACCGGCATCTTGCTGGTTCCCAGGCTGATGATGGTGCGCTTGAATATCACGATCTTCCCGGTTCCGAAGAGCTCGCGGAACACGCTCATGATCAGGAGCACGCAGGTGTATCCCAGGCCGATGCCCAGGCCGTCCATCATGGCGTGCATGAGCTTGGCGCTGGAGGCGTAACCCTCCGCCCGCGCCAGGATGATGCAGTTGACCACTATAAGGGGTATCCACACCCCCAGGCGTTCATAGACGGCGGGCACGGTCTTAAGGGTGAGATCCACGATGGTCACGAAGGAAGCGATGACCACGATGAAGATAGGGATGCGGATCTGGTCGGGTATGAAGTTTCGTATGAGGGAGATGATGATGTTGGAACAGGTGAGCACGAAGATGACCGCCAGTCCCATGAAGATACAGTTTTCAACCTTGGTGGAGATGGCCAGGGAGGAGCACAGGCCCACCATCAGCACCAACAGGGGGTTGGTGGTGATGAAACCCTTGATGAACTCGCCCCAGAGCGTCCTCTCCTTTTCCATGCACCTCTCTCCTAGCTCCGCTCGCTCAGGTATCTCCAGATCTCCAGAGCCATGTTCACGCCGTTGGTGATGCCGCGCGAGGTATAGGTGGCGCTGCTCACCCCGTCCACGTTCTCGCCCAGTGCAAGGGGTTCGGGGCCTCTGCCCTCGAACTGCCCCAGGAATTCGGGTTTCTCGGCCGCTGCCGCCCCCAGGCCCGGGGTCTCCTCGTTGGTGACCACCTTGATGCCCGTGACCCTGCCCCGCGCGTCCACGCCCACGGCCATGGTGATGAAGTTGTACCCCTTGCTCTTGAGCACGAAGGCGTAGCCTATGGTCTCTCCCGATCCGTCAAGGCCCTCGAAGGCGCCGGTGAGGTCGGGGAAATCTCCCTGCAGGGAGGATACCAGGTCGGGGTCCTCTTGCGGCATGGCCTCGATGGACGCCAGCACCGCTTCCGCCGCCTCCGCGCGCTGCTTGCGCTCCTGCTCCGCGATGCGGTTTTTCACCACCGAGTAGGTGAAGCCGAGGCCCACCGCAGCCACCACGCAGACCAGAAAGAGGCGGAGTCCCAGGTTCAGGACGTTTCTGGTCATGGCGCCGGCACCTCCCCCGATTCCCTTGACGCCCCGTATCTGCGCGGCATGATGTAGCGGTCGATGAGGGGCACCAGGGCGTTCATGAAGAGGATGGCGAACATGACCCCCTCCGGGTTGTTGGACCAGAAGCGCAGCAGCCAGGTTACCACCCCAAGGCCCAAGGCATAGACCACCTTGCCCCTCCGGGCGAGGGGGCTGGTGGTGTAATCGGTGGCCATAAAGACCGCTCCTATGAGAAGGCCTCCCGCCAGGGTGTAGAAGAGGGGATCGCGCCCGGTGAGGGCGGTGAGCGCGGCCACCGTTCCCACGTAAACCACGCTTATCCTCCATCCTATGGTCTTGGTGGCCACCAGATAGATGCCGCCAAGGATGAGCAGCAGCGCGGACACCTCGCCCAGGCATCCCCAGGGATTGGCGAAAAGCAGGGGTTGGTAGTACTTGGAGGCGAAAAGGCCCTGCGGCGCCTTTGGGGCGCCGTCGTAGACGTATCTCATGGCCGCCAGAGGGGAGGCCCCGTTCACGATGTCCACCGCGCTCTCGATGGCTTTGTGGTTTGCGGTATTGGCGATGCCGATGGCGGCGGATTTGGCGTATGCGGCGGCGAAGTAGGCCGGCCAGGACACGAAGGCCACCGCGCGCCCCACCAGGGCGGGGTTGAAGATGTTGTGCCCCAGGCCCCCGAATATCTGCTTGCCCAGGACGGTCGCCGCCAGTCCGGCTATCCCCGCCACCCACCAGGGCAGCTTGGGCGGCAGGGTTAGGGCGAGGAGCAGGCCCGTGACCAGGGCGCTGCAGTCGTCCAGGGTCACGGGGATGCGTCTGCCCTTCTGCACGATGAAATCTCCCAACACGGCACCCGCCATAGAGGCGAGCAAGACCCACAAGGCCGACAGCCCGTGGATGAACAGGGCATATGCCGTCACCGGGGCCAAGGCCGCGATGACCTTGCACATGATGCGGCGGGTGTTGATGGGGTCCCTCACGTGGGGCGAGGTGGATACGATGAGCTTGTCCTCATACATCTTCATCCGCCTCCCCTCTCCGCTCCTTTGATGCGGAGTCCTTTTCCTCGCGTCGACTGCGGCGCACCAGCTCCGCCTTGCCGGTCTTGATGAGCTGTACGAGGGGGTTCTTGGTGGGGCAGGTGTAGGTGCAGCAGCCGCATTCTATACAGTCCTCGATGTGCAGCTTATGCAAAAGGTCCCACTTCTCGTTATGGGCGTAAGACCCCAAGTAGGTGGGGATCAGTCCCATGGGGCATACATCCACGCAGCGCCCGCAGCGTATGCAAACCGGCTCCGAGGGCACGCTGTACCGCGTCTCCTTCCAGGATAGAGCGAGGATCCCCGAGGTCCCTTTTACCACCGGCACCTCCAGGGTGTACTGCGCAAGTCCCATCATGGGGCCGCCCATTATCACCTTGGCTGGGGACTCACTGAAGCCGCCGCACTCCTCCACGGCGTGGGAGAAGCTGGTGCCCAGCGGAACCAGGAGGTTGGAGGGCTCGCGCACCACCGAGCCGGTGACCGTGACCACCCTCTCCACCAGGGGCATGCCGCAGGTGAAGTAGCGGGCGATGGCATGGGCGGTGCCCACGTTGTTCACTACTACTCCTACGTGCATGGGCAGCCCTCCCGAGGGCACCTCCCGGCGCAGCAGGTTGGCGATGAGCACTTTTTCGGCCCCCTGGGGATAGCGCGTGCGCAACGATGTCACCTCTATTCCGAGGCCGCGTGCGGCTGCCTCCACGGCCTTGACGGCCTTGGGCTTGTTGTCCTCGATGGCCACAATGCCGCGCCGGGCGCCCACCGCTCGCATGATGATGCGCATGCCCAAAAGTATCCCCTCCGTCTCCTCGAGGAGAAGGCGGTAATCGGAGGTGAGATAGGGTTCGCACTCGGCCCCGTTCAATATCACGGTGTCGATGGGGTATTCCTTGGGGGGACTGAGCTTTACGTGGGTGGGGAAGGCCGCTCCCCCCAGGCCCACCATGCCCGCCGCCCGTACCGCTTTGCGAATCTCGCCGGGTTCCATGTCTTCCCATCCATGAAGGGGTGTAAGCCCGGGCTCGCTCCTGTACTCGCCGTCGTTCTCGATGATCACCGCCAGGACCTCCCCTCCCGCGGGATGGGGCTGGGAGGCGACCTGCGCCACCTTTCCCGAGACGCTGGAATGGATGGGGGCGGAGACGAAGGCCTCGGAGTCGCCGATGACCGTTCCCACCAGCACCTGTTCGCCCTTTTTCACCCTGGGCGTGCAGGAGGCGCCGATATGCTGACGCATGGGGATGGTGATGGTTGCGGGCGCCTCGATCTTCCTGATCGCCCTCTCCGCCGTAAGAGCTTTGGAGGAGGGGGGATGCACGCCCCCCCGGATCTTATAAAGCAGGCCGCTAGTCCTGGTCATGGCTCCTTCTATGCCGTAAGGACCCCTCCCGTAACACGCCCTCCGGGGCGTGGGCAAAAAAATACCACCAGTAATCTAATCCTTAGCTGCGGTTAAGTCCAGAGGGATTTTCGGTTTCCGTGCGGTAACGCGCTTGCCGGTATGGGGCAGGAAAGAGCATAGGCGTATCCAAATACCCCGCCATGCCCTCGGTTGCGAAGAACGCGCACGAGGATGGTGAGAGATCGGCATGTTAGACTTAGGGTATGGAATGCAGGGCGGTGGTCACGGAGGTAAAGGGAGGACGCGCCAGGGTGCGAGTGGCGTGGGTGAACTGCGCGGAGTGCGGAGGGTGTGGATTGCTGGCGCGCGACCGCGAGCAGGTGATGGAGTTCTCGGCCGCGGCACGACTCGGCGTGGAGGAGGGTGACGAGGTGATCCTCGAGGTGCCTTCGCGGCGCCTTGCCCTCTCCTACCTGGTGTTGTTCGGGCTTCCTGTGCTCGGCGTAGCGGCCGCTTACCTCTCGGTCATGGCGCTGACCACCTTGGCGGGGGTGGGAGGAGGAGAAGGGCCGGCGGTGGCGGCCGCGGCGGCTGCGGGTTTCGCCTTCCTATGGCTTGGTGCGAAGATGGCGGGGCGCATGGGGTTTTCACCCTCCATCGTGAGGGTGCTGGGAAAGGCAGGCGAGAGAAGGCAAGGATCCGAAAAAAGCGAGGTTAGCGGCGGGGGAGTGCTGTAAACTCTCTCCTATCGTGAACCGAGGGGCCGGGCTACGGCCTGGCCAAGCCGGGGGCTTTTTACAAGATTCGCTTGCCGCCTACCTCGCCTTCTCGGGGCGCTTGGGTTTTTAGGGGTGAGATAGCGACGCCGACATAGCATCACCCTTGCGCGCACGCCAAGGCGATATATGCCTCAGGTTTCTGGCAGAGCTTCGACTTTACGGTTCCAGCCGAGCGCCGGCTTCGGAGAGGATGGCGTCTATCGACTCCTTGTCCTCCGGGTAGGACAGGACCTCGACCCCCAGGACTTTGCCGGCATCCCCGCTCTCCAGGTGGCGTTCTATGTATGCCTCCATCTTGCCCTGCAGGCGGTTGCAGCATACCTCCGCGCCTTTGCTGCCGACATTAGGAAGGATCACTAAAAACTGGTCTCCCATGCGCGCCAGCTCATCCACGGAACGGGTGTCGTTCTTGAGCACGGAGATGCCCAGATCGCGCATCACGCTCACTCCCTGCTTTCTCCGTTCCTCCACGAAGTGCGGGTGAAGCGAGAAGCGGATGACGGAAAAGGGAGTCTGGTAACGCTGGTGTTCGTTGATACGCGCCTCCAGCTCACGGGCAAGGAACCTCTCGTTGCCGACCTGGGTTTCGTCGTCCACCAGATCCTGGCGCTCCAGCTTGACGAAAAAGTAGCGGAACTGCGTCCTGATGTGATGGCAGAGCAGGGAGAGAACCCCGTAGACCAGGAGCTTGATGCCGATGAGCTCAAGCGCCGTGCCGTAGCCGAAATCTCCCCTCCATAGCAGTCGGAGGACGGAATAGAGCCCCAGGCTCACGAGGAATCCGGCCAAGGCCCCTCGCTTTCCTC
The DNA here is from genome assembly GCA_015711825.1 of Candidatus Solincola daggyaiensis. Taxonomy (GTDB): domain Bacteria; phylum Actinomycetota; class Geothermincolia; order Geothermincolales; family RBG-13-55-18; genus Solincola_B; species Solincola_B daggyaiensis. Next base: position 20,373 of record JACVJD010000010.1, on the reverse strand, counting down.
CGTAGAGGCTGCTGACGATGACCGCTATCATGAGCAGGTGGCCCAGGATCTCCATGCCGTCCGTTTTCTGAATGGCCATGGCCACCGCCATGGCTGCCACCGTCACCGCTATCACCAGCACGATTATGCGCTCGAAACTGGCGTACTTCATGAACGTCTCGCTCCCTTCATGCCGTCCGGAACCATAAGCGCCAGGTTCCCCTCAGATATCGTCGTGAAACTCGCACCACACCTCGCCGGTCTCGGGGTCATACGCGTATTCGTCCCCCGACGCGGGGCACCTGATGCCCTTCGCGTTCTCGATGTACGAGGGTACCAGCGCGCTCAACTCCGCCGGATAACCGTCGTGGTCGGTGTAATAGTTCAGCAGTTGCTCCCGGATGATCTTGAGGTTGGCGCGGCAAGCCGCCTTCCTGCTCATGCTGGTGGAGATCTCGTAGGAGGCCACGGCGATGCCCACGAGGATGCCGATGATGCCCACCACGATCATCAGCTCCACGAAGGAGAAACCCTCATCCCGGCCCAGGGACCGCGTTATTCTCAACTTTCCTCCCCGCACGGCTCGTTCTTAACACCACCATCGGCTTCTTCAGCTCACAGCTTAAGATTACGCGGCAGGGGAGGAAAACCCTTCCACTCAGGATCTTTATATGTTATCGATACATGTTCCCGATAAGCCGAGTGCCCGCAAGCGGCCGCCCTTGTTCAGGGCGAAGCGCACTCGCGCCGACCTCTTTCACCGCCGCCCGCTTGCGCACACCGAGGCTGTCTTGAGGGTATAATGAAGGGCGAGTGAAAGGAAACCGGGGGAATGTTGGATGAGGTCGACATAGTTTGCGTTTCTCCCCAAGCCACGCTCCCCATGGGCAACTCCGGGCCTAAAGCGCTCCGGCGGGAGGACGAGCTTATGGGGGCGGGTTTTCTGATCCTGGCCGGCTCCCTCCTTTATCCTTACTTGAAGGGGATAGTGGACTCCGTTACCCCCGGGTGCCTGTTCCACCGCCTGACGGGACTGCCTTGCCTTCTCTGCGGCATGACCCGCAGCTTCGCGGCTACCGCCCACGGGCGCTGGGAGGAGGCCTTCCGGATGCATCTTTTGGGCCCTCCGCTGTTCATCTTGGTCGCTGCGTCAACCGCGCTGCTCGCGTTGGAAAGGGCGTCCTCGAGACGCTTTCTGCCCCGCCCGGGGAGGGCCTCGCTCAGGAAGGCGGCGTGGGCGTTTCTGTTTCTATTAGCGGTGGCGTGGATACTGCGCCTGGTGTTTTTCGGGGTCAACGTTTAACGGCGATGTCGCCGGGCGCCCAGGGGATGGTAAAGGCCGCGGGAGAGCCGTAAGGCACGAGGGCGACGAGGCCTGCGCGGCGAGACGGCGGAGGCGGGGATGCGGGCGGCGGTGGCGGAGCGGGGCCGCGCATGCAACGGCGGTATCGGCGGTAGCGATGCCTTCGCATAAAGGGGTAGGGACTCTTTGAAAGGGATGCTCTGCAAGGCGGGTCTGGTGGCGATCCGCACTGGAAAAAGGAGGTAAACATGGAGGGAACACCGTACCCGGCCCAGACGGGGTCCGCGCTGGAGTACAACGTCGCGGCGCGCGCCAACACCGACTTCATCACCGACCCCGGGACGGCCATCCTGCTCTCCATTGTCACCTGCGGCATCTACGGCATGTATATCATCTATAAGCTGGTGCAGAGGCGGGACGAGCATTTCAAGCGCATGGCGGCGGTGGCGGACTCGGCGGTGTCGCAGTTGCGGGCCAAGGCCCAGGGGAGGGAGGACCTCATAGCGCCGGAGCTGGCGCAACTGGAACAGGTGCGCATGCGCATGGCCACCATGGCCGCGGAGAGGGGAGCGGCCATCTGGCTACTCATCTGCATCTTCACAGGTATAGGGTCCCTGATCCTTTATTACCTGCTCATGCAGGATTACGTGGAGCACGACGTGGCGGAAGCCCAGTTCTTCACCTTGATGAGCTCGGCCCTGACCAAATTGGGGCTGGCGGGGCAGGCGGGCCAGGCGGCGCCTTCGGTGCCCCAGCGCGAGTTCGTCACCTTCCTGCTCCTCACCCTGGTCACCTGCGGCATTTACGGCTTCTACTGGATGTACGTGATGATCAAGGACTTCAACGACCATTTCATGGCCCAGGTGGCCTGGGAGGATTTCCTCCTCGCCGCGCTGCGCTGATCGCTCACAACTTGAGCCAAAGCGCCAGCCAGCCCACCGCCGCCAGCACGGCCAGGGCGGCGAGGTCGTTGAGTCCCGGGCGGGAGGCGCGATAGCGGGAGCGCCTGGAGCCCCCGCGGTAACCGCGTGCAGCGAGCGCCGTTCCCAGCTCCTCGGCGTCGCGGAAGCAACCCGAGAACAGGGGCACCAGGAGGGGGAGGAGGGAACGCGCCCTTCGCAGCGGGTTGCCGCTGGAGAAATCCGCCCCGCGCGCCTCCTGGGCCCGTGCGATCTCGCCCGCTTTTCCCAGCAACACCGGCAGGAAACGCAGCGCGGTGGTGAGGACCATGGCCGTTTCGTGCACCGGAAAGCGCAGGAGGCGCAGGGGGGCCATGAGGCCCTCCAGGCCGGATAGGAGCTGCAGGGGATCGGTGGTCATGGTCAAGGCGCTGATGGCCGTCGCAGACACCGCCAGCCGCAGCGAGTAAACCAACCCGTTCTGAACGCCGGTGTTGGTGATGGCGATGGGGCCCCATTCCCAAAGCACCCTTCCGGGAGAGAAGAAGAGCTGGGCCAGGGCGGTGACCGTCAGGAGGATGAAGACGGGGCGCAGGGAGGACAGAAGCTGCAGGGGCGGCAGCTTGGCCAGATAGATCACCAGGAGGGTGAAAACCACCAGCAAGACCACGCCGGAAAGCCGGCTGCAGGCGAAGGAGAGGGTGATGAGCGCGAGGGCGCCGGCGATCTTCACCCTGGCGTCCAGGCGGTGCACGGGAGAGGGGATGGGGTAGAATCTCCCGAGCCCGATGCGGTCCATTCCCTTCACTGCGCCTCCCCCCCCAGGGCGTCGGCGATGAGGGCGGCGGCCTCGCGCGGGCTTGAGGCGCGCGTCGGCAGGTCCAGGCCTTTGCCCCGCAGGAGGGCCAAGACCCGTAGCGTGGGCGGCGACGCGAGCCCGGCCTCGTGAAGCATCCCGGGATCGCCGGCCGCTGATCGCGCGTCTCCGGAATGAACGATGCGTCCCTCGCATATCACCTCCACGCGATCCGCCAGCGCTTCCACCTCCTCCCAGTCGTGTGAGGCCATGAGAACGCCGATGCCGCGCCGCTTCAACCCCTGTATGAGCTCCCGGAAAAGCCGGCGTCCCGGGGCGTCCAGGCCCACCGTGGGCTCGTCGAGGAGGAGGAAACGCGGCCTCATGGCCAGCACCCCCGCCAGCGCGGCGCGGCGCATCTCGCCGTCGCTGAGGGTGAAGGGAGAGCGGTGGGAGTGAGATTGCGGGTCAAGGCCCACCGCCTCCATGGCCTCCCTCACCCGTTGCGAGAGCTCCCGGCCGCGCAGGCCCAGGTTGCGGGGGCCGAAGGCCACGTCTTTTTCCACCGATTCCGCGAAAAGCTGTTTCTGGGGGGACTGGAAAAGCAGCCCCACCGCGGCCCTGAGGCGCCGCCTTCCCGAGGCGGTGTCGTCGGCGCGTGACCCGTCCAGAAGCACCCGTCCCCTCGCGGGAGAGGATATGCCGGCGGCGATGCGGAGAAGGGTGGTCTTCCCGGAGCCGGAGGCTCCCATGAGGCACACCGTCTCGCCCTCCCGCAGCGAAAGGTCCACGCCCTCCAGTGCCGCCCGGGCCATGGGCGTTCCCGGGAGGTAGGTGAAGCCCACTTCCTGCAGCGCTATGCCCAAAGGGACTCACACACCTCCTCGGCGCTCAGCGGCCTGCGGGACACCTCTAAGCCCATGCTCGCGAGCTCGCGCGCCAGGGCGAAAAGCGGCGGCTCCTCCATGCCCACCTCCCCCGCGGAGCCCCCCGGCGCGAAAAAATCCTCCGGAGTGCCGTCGAAGGCGATGGAGCCGGAGGAGAGCAGGATCACGCGTCCCGCGGCCGGCAGCTCATCCGCGTGGTGGGTGGCGTGCACCACCGTGAGGCCCCTCTCGTCCGACAGGCGCTTGAGCAGCGACAGGGTATGCAGGCGAGAGCGGGGGTCGAGCATGGAGGTGGATTCGTCGGAAACCAGGACGCGTGGGCGCATGGCGAGGGCGCCGGCGAGGGCAAGGCGTTTTTTCTCCCCCTCCGAGAGCAGGTGGGGCTCGCGGGCGCGCAGATCATCCAGGCCCATGATATGCAACGCCTCCGCGACCCTTTCCGCGATCTCCTCGCGGGGAAGTCCGAGGTTCTCGGGCCCGAAGGCGATATCGTCCTCCACCGTGGGTCCGACGATCTGGTTATCGGGGTTCTGCATCACCAGGGCGACGCGGCCGCGAATCGCGGCCAGGTTGTCTCCCGAAGACGTGTCCATCCCGCATGCCAGAACCCTTCCCGCGCTGGGGAGCAGCAGGGCGTTGATCATGCGGCAGAGGGTGGATTTGCCCGATCCGTTGAGGCCGACCAGGGCGAGGAACTCGCCTTCCCTCACCGTGAGGGTGATGTCGCGCAGCGCCGGGGAGTCCTCGCGGCCCGGGTAGGCGAAACTGACCCCCTCGAAGGCCACCGCCGCCGCGGGGTTGTCGCGCGCGCCCAGCTCAACCCACCCCCATTGGCAGTGACCTGCCCAACGCGGTGGAGAGGCGGCGGGCGGTGATGCCGATGAAGAAACCGGTGGGCAGGGCGATGAGGAGGAGGTAGGGGAGGTAATAGCGCAGGCCGGGGAATCCTACCAGCAAGATGGCCACCCCCAGCTGGGAGGCGTTATGGGCCACGGCGCCGGCTATACTCACCCCGGTGAGGCTCAGCAGGCGTGGCGGCAGGCGGTAAAGGGCCACCATCACCAGGGTGGCCGCGGTCCCCGCCGCGGTGCTGATGGCCAGGCCCAAGAAACTGCCGCGCAGCAGCCCGCCCAGCAAGCAGCGAAGGACGTTCACCGCCAGGGCCTCCATGGGTCCCAGGAACACCAGGGCGGCGACGGTGGCCAGGTTGGCCAGGCCGAGTTTCGCGCCGGGCAGGGGGAGGATGGGGGGGATGGTCCCCTCTATGATCTGCAGCACCAGGCCCAGCGCGACCAGCATGCCCACCTGTCCCACCAGGTAGGCCCTGCGATCGGCGGAGGGGTGCGCGGGCTTGCTAACGGTTGACGACATCCGGCCCTTCCTCTCCCGACCTTATCTCGATCACCACCCGGTTGGGAAGGCAGACGATGCTCTCCCCCGGCCGGGATATCCATCCCGTATGCACGCAGAGCTTGTCGGGGCACGCGGAGTCCAGCATGCGGATCCTCCCCTCGCTGAGCTGCAGGTAGCTCGTGCCGCGGTAACCCTCAACCGCCAGCTCCTCCAGGTCCTCCCGCAAGGAGAGGGAATCCAGCTCGCGTCCGTTGACGCTTATCACCGCGTTCAAGGAGGAGCCGGACTTCGCGTCCGCCACCCCCTGGGCGATGAGGAAGGCGCTCAGGGCGGCCACCGCCAGGGCTATGGCGATGTCGCCGGGTGCCCACCAGCTCCCGGAGCCGGGGCCTCTGCGCGCTCGAGACGGACCGCGCTGCAATTCCCTTCCTCCCGCTCGCTTTCTTCCCGGGACGCCCCTGCTTCCTCCACCTCTTCCCCCATATATTAAATGAAAGCGCCGCGTCCGGCCTTTGTCGTTTGCCGGCGCTCAACCGTCGTCATTCCCACTCGCTCTCCATATGCCGGAAAATCGCTCTCCTCCGGCCTGGACGGCGTGGTCCATGCGGCGCGATCATTTTCTCATATAAGGCCGGAGAGTTCGAACGCCCGCGAGGCGCAGGCCTGCTTACATCTACGGCAAAACGCCGCGCCGTGGCGGTTTAAAGCATCCCTGGCGCGTAAACATGGCGATACTGCCCCCGACGTTCTTGCCCGCAACGCGCAAACACGGCTCGCGGGGAAACAGGGGGAGAAGTGGAGGGTTTCCCCGCCGGCGATTCTGCGCATATAATCTCTGCTATGGACGTGAAGGAAGCCAACCTGGTCTTTCACGATGAGACCAGCCGCGAATACGACCGCAAGTGGGCCATACGCTTCGACTCCGACATGGCGGATTTCGTGCTCTCCAAGTTCGAGCTCGGCCTCGGGGGTCCCTTCCCGCGCGGCGTGCGCTTGCTGGAGATCGGCTGCGGCACCGGCTACGCCATGCTCAACCTCGGCCTGGCGGGAGTGCTCGAGGAGGCCTGGGGTTGCGACATCTCCCAGGGGATGCTCGACGTCTGCCGCGAAAACGCCGAGAGGCTCGGTATCCGGGTGCACCTGGAGCAGGCTGACGCCGAGCGCCTGCCCTACCCCGACCAGTCCTTCGACCTGGTCATCGGCCACGCCGTCCTTCACCACCTCCCGGACCTCGACGCCTCGCTGCGCGAGATACGACGCGTGCTGCGGCCCGGGGGCAGGTGCGTGGTGGCAGGGGAGCCGTCGGTGAAGGGTCACCAGCTGGCCAGGGTGGCGAAAAGCCTGGCCTCGGGCGGGGTGAGGGCTTACGCGCGCCTGGGAGGACGGCTGGGGAAGCGCAGGATCGCCCTGCGCGACTACCATGCCTCCGAAAACCCCCAGGACCACGAGCTGCAGGAACTGGAGTTCATGGTGGACATCCACAACTTCCGGCCCCGCGAGCTGTGCGAGCTGGCGCGCAGGGCCGGGTTCTCCACGGCGCGCTGCGAGTCGGAGGAGCTTTTTTCCAGCTTCATCGGCTGGATGATCCGCACCGTGGAGGGGAGCGTGAGCGAGGACAACATCACCGACCGCTGGCGCTGGGGGGCTTACAACACCTACAAGCGGGCGCGCGCCCTGGACCAGAGGCTTTACCGCTGGCTGCCCAAGGACTGGTTCTACAACCTCATCCTTTACCTGGAAAAATAAACCATGATGGAAGGCATGGTCGAGGCCCTGCGCGAGGTGGAGAAGGGATCGCAGCTCCCCGCAGGAAAGGAGGAAAGGCCGCGGGGTTGGAGATGGCTGGCGCGCACCCTGCGCTTTATCCTTGACAAGCGCATGTACGGCCCGCGTTACTGGCGCTTCCTCTACCGTTTCCTGCGCTTCAAGATCCTTCATCCCCGCGTGAAGACGGAGGGGTTCATCTTCCTGCCCCGCCGCTACCAGGTGGTGGTGAAAAAGGGCGCCCGCATGCGTATAGGGCGCTGGGTATGGATAGGCACCAACAACGCCCTGCGCTGCCATGAGGGCGAGCTGTACATCGGCGACAACACCATCTTCGGGACCGACAACACCGTCAACTGCTACGCGGGGGTGTATATCGGACCCGAGTGCCTCTTCGCCGACTCCGTGTACATCGTGGATTTCGACCACAATTACTGGGATCCCGTCATCTCCATACGCTCTCAGGGCATCACCAAGCGCCCCATCCGGCTGGAGGGGGATATCTGGGTGGGGGAGAAGGTGTCCATCCTGCGCGGGGTCACCGTGGGCCGCGGCTCGGTCATCGGGGCCATGAGCCTGGTCAATCGCGACGTCCCGCCTTACGCGGTGGTGGGAGGCGTGCCCGCGCGGGTGCTGGGCTGGAGGCCGAGGCCGCTGCAGGAGCACGAGGCCGAGGATCATGATCGATCTGGGGCATGAGAAAGCGAAAAGCGGGCATGGCCGCGCCGCCCTCAGCGCCTCCGGGTGCGTCCAGGGGAGTGAAGATGGTGGTTGAAAACGGGAACTCGCTAGCCGTTCCCTTTCCCGAGATAAGGCGCGATCCCCTGAGCGGAGCCTGGTCCATCCTGGCGGTGGGCCGGTCTCGCCGCCCCGGAGCCGCGCCCGGCTCCTCCGGCGAGCCGGTATGCCCCTTCTGCCCCGGCAACGAGTCGCTCACCCCTCCCGAGGTATGGTCCACGGGGAGGAAAGGCGGCCCTCCCGATTCGCCGGGATGGAAGATAAGGGTGGTCCCCAATCTCTACCCCGCCCTCATGCCCGAGGCGGGGGAAAAGGGGTGGAGGAGAGGAGGCATGGTGGGGCTGCCCGCCCGGGGGGACCACGAGGTGATCATCCATTCCCCGCGCCACGGGCTTTCCCTGGGGGAGATGGAGGCGAGGGAGGCGGCGGGGCTGCTCGGTGCCTGGCAGGCGCGTTACCGGCATTTCGCGGCCATGCCGCACGTGAGCTATGTCCAGATAATCGTGAACCACAAGCGGGAGGCGGGAGCCTCCCTGGAGCATCCCCACACCCAGGTCTTCGCCCTGCCGCTGATCCCGCGAGCGGTCCTGGAAGAACTGCGGCGCTCCGGGCGCCCGGGCGGCGGTTGCCCCGTGTGCGCCGAGGTGGAGGAGGCGGCGGGAGACGGCAGGTTGGTTGCGGAAGGCGGGGGCTGGACGGCGCTGGTGCCCTACGCGGCGCGGGCCCCCTTCGAGCTGCGCTTCGCTCCCCTGCGCCACGCGCCGGATTTCGCCGCCGCGGACCGTGGTGACCTTCGGGGCCTGGCGAAGATGCTCGCCCGCTCCCTGGGGGCGCTTTCGAGGCTGTTGGGCGACCCGGCCTACAACCTGTGGCTGCATTCCTCTCCATGTGACGGAAAGGATTACGGTTATTTCCACTGGCATCTGGAGATGATCCCTCGCGTGGTCATCAGCGCCGGCTTCGAGCTCGCCACCGGCATGTACTTGAACGTCATGGATCCCGCTGAGGCGGCCTGCCAGTTGCGCGACGCTGCGGGTTGAGAACCATCCGACCTGCTGCCCGGGAACGGGGAAGATCCCCAGGGGGAGAAAGGCTTTGCGCACATGGGCATCTCGCTCGAGGGTCCCTTGCGGAAAAGGGCGGCGGGCGGATGGGGATAGGGCGTGGCTGGTAATCGGGGGTAATGGAAAACCACGTTTCTACGGCCCTGTTCTTGCGCTGACCGAAGCCCCCGGCCGCGGCGGCGAAACCGCGCAGTCTGGCGGGAAAAAGCATCCACGCTCGACCGCCCGGCCGCCATGAGTTGGCGCGTGTGCGGTACGCCTTTCCCCCGTTGAGCGGCGGCGGCGCTTTGCTCAGCATGCCCGTGACGCGGCGTGGAAGTCGTGGTAGGCGCGCAGGGCGAAGCAGGCGGCGGTGGGGGTGAGGTAGGCGGGGATGCCCGCGGCGTGCAGCCTGGCGGCGTGGGGAGCGACGAAGGCGCTGGGGAAGAGCACGCACACCAGGGGCTTGGAGAGGGATTTCCGGGCCTCCAACATCTCCTCGGTGATGGCGGCGATGAGGCCGATGTCGCCGTCGCGGGAGGCGGGAGCGGAGCCCACGGTCATGAGGATGTCCACGGTGGGGTCGCGGTCCAGTATCTCCAGGGTCCTGCGGTAGTTCCCGGGGACCACCGCTCCGAAGCCGAGATCCACGGGGTTGGCCAGGGAGGTGCCCTCGGAGGGAAGGAAGGAAGCGAGCTCGGCGCGGGTCTCGTCGCTCAAAGGAGACATCTCCAGTCCGTACCGGTCCACGGCGTCCGCGCAGTTGACCGCCAGGCCGCCGGGGGCGCTGACCACGGCTATCCTCTTTCCCAGGCATCCCGGGAGGTGATAGAGGGCGGCTGCGCAGTCCAGCATCTCCCCCAGGTCGCGCACCAGGATCATGCCCGCCTGGCGCGCCGCTCCCGCGAAGACCTCGGCGTCGCCGCCCAGGGCGGCGGTATGGCTGGAGGCCGCCCTTCCCCCCGAAGGGGTAAGGCCCGATTTGAGCACCAAGAGGGGCTTTCCGCCCCGCATTTCGCGCGCCGCGCGCAGAAAGCGCCGCGCGTCGCGCACCTCCTCGAGATAGGCGAGCACCATGGAGATACGCGGGTCCTCGCCCAGGTATTCCAGATAGTCGGCGCAGTTGAGGTCGAGCTCGTTGCCGCTGGACACGATCTTGTCGAAGAGGATGCCCCGCTCCAGTCCGGTCACGTAGGCGATGCTGGAGAGGGAGCCGCTCTGGGAGATCATGCCCGCCCTCCCCTCCACGGGGAACATGCCGGCGAAAAGGGCTATCCTGCCGCGCGCCGAATATATGCCCATGCAGTTGGGTCCCACCAAGCGCAGGGGGGTCCCCTCCCTGGCGCGGCGCACCTCCTCCTCCAGCGCCTTTCCCTCCGCCCTGCCCGTCTCCGAGAAGCCGGCGGTGTTCACGATGCATCCCCCCACTCCCAGGGCGGCGCACTCGCGCACCAGGGCGGGGACGGAGGCCGGGGGAACCGCCAGGATCACCAGATCGGGGACCTCGGGAAGGCTCGCGAGGTCCGGGTAGCAGGGGCGGCCGAGTATCTCCGCGTGGCGTGGGTTGACGGGATAGAGCCCCCCCTCGAACCCCATGTCCAGGTAGGCGCGCAGGAAAAGGGTCCCCGGGTTGTCCATACGCTCCGAAACCCCGACGATGGCCGCAGATGAGGGGTGGAAGATGCGGTCCAGGCTTTTTTTCAGGTCTTCATCCATATCCTAGCCGCCCTGGGCGCTCTCCGGTATGGGAGGGCACACGTGGAGGGCGCGCGGGCGGTACTCGTATTCCCTTATGGAGCGCTGGTAAACCTCCATGGTGTGGCGGGCGATGCGTCCCCAGTTGTATTTTTCCCCGATGAAGCGCTGGGCGTCGGCGGTGAGGCGCCGCGCCAGCTCGTCGTCGGAGAGGACGCGGATCATGGCTTGGGCCAGGGATTCCGGGTTTCCCGGCTTGAAGCACAGTCCGGTCTCCTCGTGCACCACGATCTCCTTGAGGCCCCCGGTATCGGCCACGATCACCGGGCTTCCCGCCACCATCGCCTCCAGCACCACCATGCCGAAGGGCTCGTATATGCTGGGGACCACGGTGATGTCCGCGCACTTGTAGAACTTCACCAGTTTAGTGGAGTCCACGAAGCCCAGGAGCTTGATCTTCTCTCCCAGGCCCAGTTCCTCGATCATCACCTGGAGGGCGCGTGCGTGGGGCCCGGTTCCCGCCACCAGGAAGCGAAGGTCGGGGAACTCCTTGAGCACCATGGGCATGGCCTCGATCACCGTCTGCACGCCCTTCTCGTAAACCAGCCTGCCCACGAAGAAGATCATGCGCGAATCCGGCTCCACGAACTGCCTGCGGATGCGCTCGGTGTCGGTATCGCAGCGGAACAACTCGTATTCGATGCCGTTGGGGATGACCGTGACCTTGTCCTCGGGCAGCTCGAAGATGCGCGTCACCTCCTCCTTCATGTAATTGCTGCAGGTGATGGTGCGCACGCTCTCGAAGGTCAGCCACCACTCGATCTGGTGGATGATCTTGGACATCCCCGGGGGGATATGTCCCTGGTGACGCCCGTACTCGGTGGCGTGGATGGTGGCCACGAGGGGGATGCGGTAGGCGTGCTTAAGGGCGATGGCGGCGTGGGCCACCAGCCAGTCGTGGGCATGGAGCACGTGCACCTTGCCGATCCTGTCGTTGATGATGGGCACCGCCCTTTCCATGAGGGCCATGTTGAACTGGAGGGTCCAGGGGACCCATTCGTCCTGGGGGATCTCGGGTGGGTAAAGCGGTACGCGGTGGATGTGCACGTCGTCGGCGCGCTCGTAGTCCGGCGCATCCGGCGCGTCCTTGGTGACCACATGGACGTTTACCCCGATGCGGGCAAGGTTAACCGCCAGTTGGTGGACGTGCGTTCCCAGCCCCCCGATGATCCTGGGAGGGTATTCCCAGGACAGTATCAGTGCGTTCAAACCTCTCCCCGTTCTCGCGCTTTTGGGCTTACCGGCCTATCCCCTCGGTGTTTCCGGCCAAACCCCACTGGACCATCAGGCATATCGCTTTCAGGCGTCAATATTCTAATAAAACCCCTGGCATATGGCAACAATAGCGGCAGACCACGTCTTCTTGTGCCCCCTATGCCCCCGCATAGAGGAAAGGACCCGTGGGGAACGCCCCCATCCTGCTTTGACGCTGTCCGTATGCCGAAAGCGGGGATGCTATCGCCTCGGAAAGCCGATCGCCGTTTGCGTGTATAAGCCGCGGGGTGAGTGAGGGCAAGGTCAAGTCGTTTCTAAAGCCAGGGATCGAGGGTAAGCCATGGAAAAGGGTTGTCGATGGCCTCGAGTTCCGCCAGTTCCCCCTCGTCCACGCGCCCGGTCACCGCCATCTCCAGCAGGCGGCTGAAACGGGCGCGGTGCGAGAGCACCCGTTCGCGGGCATAGGCGGCCGCCTGGTCGCGCGTGATCATGAAGGGCCAGTCGCTTCCCTGCAGGATGAGCAGCTCCCGGGCGGCCTGCCGCAGGGCCCTTTCCCGCCCGGGTTCCCCTCGCGCCCCCTTCGCCGTGTGGGTCAAGGCGTCGGCGAACTCCATCTCCGAGAGGTGAACGCATTCTAGGACGTAGCTGGTCTCCCGGTTTACCCAGGTGGAGAAGGTGCCGTCCACGTTCCATGCCGTCATGTGGATGTGTAGCGGGCGGGGTTGCGACAGGCGCGCCTGACGGGCCACGGATCCCGGAAGCTCCGCCTCCTCTCCCAGCAGCGAGAGGACGTGGCGAAGCCACAGCGTGCCCTCCAGCCACCAGTGGCCCATGAGCTCGGTATCGTAGGCGGCGAGGGCGAGGGCGGGCCCAACCCCGCGACCGCCTTCGGGGGCCGTTTCGGCGCAGCGACGGCGCATGCTCTCCACGAAATGCCCGGCGTCTTCGCGCGCCTGGGCCATGGCCTTCTCGGGGCGGTAGACGTCCTTTTCGTCCAGGGGGGTGGCGGTGGAGGTGATACGCCAGTACTGGAATCCGAACCCCTCATAGTCGCGCTTGGCGTACTCCCGGTAGTGTCCGCCCGCCGGGTAGCCGCTTTCCGTCCACACCAGCTCGTGGGCCAAAGCATCGCGGAACAGCGCCAGCAGCGGGGTGTCGCCGAGCAGGCGCGGCTCCCAGGTGGGGCGCTCACCGCCCTCTTCGGGCAGCGCGGTATGGTCGAGAACCACGTAGGACAGGGGAGGGGAGAAGTCCCGCAGCACCCCGTCCAGGCCCGGCGCATAAGCGCATTCCGGCAGCCAGAAACCCTCCGGGTCCCTTCCCAGAACGCGCCGGTGGGACTCCAGACCCACGGCTATCTGGGCCCTGCGCTGGGAGCCGTCGCTGAGGGCGGGGAGAAGGGCGTGGGTGGCGGCGCTGGCCAGCACCTCGACTTTTCCCGCTTCCACGCCCGCCCTGAGCACCTCCGCCATCCTGCCCCTGAACCTCTTCAGGAACGCGTCCAGGAGGCGGCGGTAATGCTCGTCGCAGCGCCGCGCCAGTTCCTCGCGATGCTCGTCGCCCAGCCCGCGCATGCGCTCCCTCTCGGCTCGGGCCTGACGCGCCTTGTTCTCCAGGTAAGCGACGAGTCGCTCCTGGAGGTAAGGGTCGTCCAGCTGCTCCCACAGGATGGGGGTGAGGGTGAGGGCCAATTTTCCCGCCAGCTCGCCCGCGGCGAGGTCCTCCACTATTTTCCATATCGGGAGGTAGCATTCCGCCCACGCCTCCAGTATCCACTCCTCGCCCACCGGCCAGTCTCCGTTTCTCCGCACGTAGGGCATGTGGGTGTGGAGGAGCACCGCCACCTTTGCCGCCATGTCAAGCCACCCCGCACGTCTCGTCCCCGGATGCCTTCCTCCCCAAGGCTATGAAGTCGAGCGCCTCTTCCAGGGGCGCGGGATGGATGCGGAAATCACGCCGGCTTATGGAGGGGATAAAGAGCGGGCGGTAAAACAAGCGCTCCAACCTGGGGGGCATATCCAGGCAGAAGCGGGAGAAGTTGCGCCTTGACAGGAGGTCGTGCAGGCGCAGCTTGCGGGCGTGGAACACCCCCAGCATCCTGACCTCGGGGAAGAAGGCGCGCATGAAGGCGAGGAATTCGCCCGCGTCGTATTCCAGGATATGGAAGGGGTTGACGGGCTTTTCCGATCCCGGGGAGATGAGCAGTCGGTTGGGGGTGCTGACGGCGCAGGTGCCCCCGGGAGCGAGCACCCGGGCCGCTTCGCGCATGAAGCTCTCGGGTTGGTGCAGGTGCTCGATGACCTGCAGGGAACACACGAGGTCGAAGGAGCCGTCCTCGAAGGGGAGGGAGTAGATATCGCCGTAGTGGAAGCGCAGGTTGGGGCGACGGTAGGCGTGCCGGGCATGATAGACCGCTTCCGGCGCCAGGTCCACCCCCACCGCCTCAAGCGCGCGGGAGGCCAGCAGGTCGGTGCCGTAACCCTCCCCGCTCCCGAGGTCCAGGACCCGCCTGCCCTCCGCCAGGGGGAGCAGGAAACGGTAGGCCACGAGGTGGCGCTGGAACCAGTAGTTCTCCTCCCTCACCCCGGGAAGCGTCCGCTCTCCCGTGAGCACGAGGGGAGGGTAGCGGTCGGCGGGCAGGTCGGAGGTGTCCACGCCTTCGCTCATCTTCCCTCGTCCCTTCCCTTGAAACCCTGCACCGTTTACCCGTCTTACCTCGAGGTCTCCATCGCCGGGCCGGAAGCGCCGCGTCGGCCGAGAGGGTCCGAGGACGCCTTCCGCCGCCCGTTTGCGCAAGGCGGCGGGAGGGAAACACCCCCCTCCACTCCGCCGCGCCGAGCGCTTATTTCACCAGGTCGAGCACGCGCTTGAACTCCTCGCCGTCCGCGCGGCAGGTCACCTCGTAGATGAACGCCTCCGAGGTGGTCACCTGGGCTCCAGCTTGCCGCAGGCGTTCCAGAGCCACTTGGTGGTCTTGACGCTTGCGGGTGCCGGTGGCGTCCGCCACCACGTGCACCCGGTATCCGCGCTGCAGGGCGTCCATCACCGTCTGGCTTACGCAGATATGGGTCTCGATGCCCGTCACCACCAGGCGTCTTCTCCCCGTGGCCACCAGCGCTTCCTCGAACTCGGGCACCCCGAAGCAGCTGAAGATGCGCTTGACGATGGGGTTGTACTCCGGGAGCGCGCCCTTGATCTCCTCCACGCTGTAGCCCAGCCCTTGCGGATAGTGCTCGGTCAGCACCACCGGTAGCGAGAAGATGGCGGAGAGCTTGACGAGGCGCACCATGTTCTCCACCACTTCCTCGCGGTTATGTATCATCCTCACCAGCTTTTCCTGGGGGTCCACCACCACCAGCACGCTGTCGTCCGCGTTGGCCAAAGCCGGATGTCTTTGCATGTTGCCTCCTTTAAGGCGCCGTCGCTCAGTCCCCTTCCTTCGCCGCTCCCTCGAGGTACTCGTCCACCAGGCGGGAGACGTGGATAGCGGAGTTGAAGGCGGTGTCCCCTCCCGTTCCCTCCGCCCGGGTGGTATCTCCGCAGAGGAAGAAGTTGTCCAGGGAGGGAATGGTGAAGTCCGGCCTGTCCTCCCTGGTCTGCCCGGGTCGAGGGAGGAATCCGTCCACCATGGACAGGCGCATGGGGCGCTCCCATTCCGCGGCCTCCCAGATGCCCGGGAACATGCGGCCCAAAAGGTCCCTCAAGCGTTCCTCTTCCTGCTTCGCCTTTTCCTGGTTTTTCACCCAGGGGAGCGGCAAGGGATAGTACCAGGACAGGAGCTGCTTGCCCTCGGGGGCCATGGAGGGGTCGATGTTGGAGGTGAACTGCCCCATGCTCACGGGGTCCGAGGTCACCAGGAGCCCGTCCTTGTCGCTGACCCTTTCCCTGAGCCCCACGTCCAGGGATATGCCGGCGGTGGGGATCAGCTCGCGCGCCGTTTTGACGAACTTTATCGGCAGGTCCTTGCCCCCGAAAAGCTCCGGCACCTCCTGGGCCGGTATGGCCGATACCACCGCGCGCGAGACGTAGGTCGCCGCATCCGTTTTCACCTGGCTCACCACCCCTTTCTTGAGCATGAGGCGGTTGACCTTGGAGGAGGTCATTACCTGACCGTTTTTTTCCAGTTCCTCCCGCAGCCCCTCGATGATGCTGCGCGTTCCCCCCTTCGGGTATCCCACCTTTACCTTGGCGCGCAGGGCTTTCTTCAGAAAGGCGGCGAACTCACCCGCCGAGGAATGCCTGAGGTCGGGGGCGATGATGCCTATGCCCGAGAGGACGCGCATGAGCTCCAGCGTCTGCGGGGACCTGCAGCCCGAGGTGAGCTCCTCCATGGACATCTGGTACTTCCTCTCGGGCCTGCCGACGACCAGCTTGAGCAGGTAGCGGGCGGCGCTCAGCTTGGCGGAGAAGGGAAGGACGGGCGACTTGAATATCTTGCCCACGTTGTTGGGAAGGGGCTGGAAGCCGTCCTCCCGCCAAAGCTCGGGCTCCCCGGGGGAGATGAACTGCAGCTCACGCCCGAGGCGGCGGAACACCGCCGCCGCCGCGCCCTCCGCGGCGAAGCGGTTGGCGTGGAGGCCGTACTCCACCGTGTACCCGTCTCTTTCCTGGTATCCCGCCCTTCCCCCGAGGTTGCGGGACTTCTCCAGTAGGAGGACCCGGTATCCCTTGTGTGACAGCAGGGCGCCCACCGATAGGCCGGCATACCCGCCGCCGATGACGATGACGTCGTAATCCATCTCCGCCCCCTTACTTCTTCACTCAACCTTGGATCATGAACGCATGAGTGCATGAGCGATATCCGGCTCCCGTCGCAGGCGTCCGAGGATTATTAAACCATAAGGTCCCCCTGCGAGGAACGCCGGGAGCCGGGAAGAAAGAAAGAAAGTGCTCCCAAAAAGACTCTTCGCCGCGGGATGTGAGCTTTCCGTTCCGGGCCGGCACGCGAGGGTTGCTGCCGCGCCTTAACCACCCGCCTTCTCCGCTCGCCGCTTTGAAGACCGTACCCGCCTGGGCCGCCAGGTGTCTTCTGTGACAAGACCACCCCCTTTTCGCCGCGTCGCCGTAGGCCCCGGCTGCCGTCTGCGCGGACGGCCCCCAACCCCCCTCCTTTTTCCCGACCTCTTTCTCGTCGCCGCCGCTATCACCGCCCCATAATCTCCTTTCCCGCCCTTGCAGGGGAGGAGCGAAATCCCTCCCGGAAATGGAGGGCCTCCGCTTTTTCCCCACGCTTGCGGGGGAAGAGAGCAACAAAGAAGTGTATAGTCTGGAGGAATTTTTCCCACGCTTGCGGGGGAAGAGCCTTAAAAACCGTGAATCCTTTACGCGCGCGTCTCAGCGCTCCGTGCATTTGCACCGAGCTGCGAAGGACAGCGCCGCCTTGCCGCCTTGCCGGTTATGACGGAGGGCATCCGGGCTTGTCATCACGGGTCCTTCTCTTGAAAATATGGGTTGGGAAAGACGGATGGAGAGGCACAGGCGGGAAAGAAAGCCCGTGGCCGAGATGGCGAAAAACCCTCGGGTATCGACGCTGGAGCGGATCGCCCGCCATTTGCTTAAGGTCTTCATGATATAACCAGGAGGGAACCGGTTTTAGGCATCTAAGGTCGAAGGGAGCGTAATGGGCAGGGAAAAAGCGTATTTCTATGCCGAGAGCCTGGAGCCCATCAGGCTGGAGGGCATCCTTGAGATGCCCGAGGGGTCGCCGTGCCCCCCCGCCTGCATTCTGTGCCATCCTCACCCCATCGGCGGCGGCTCCATGCACGTTCCCCTGCTGGAGGTGATGTCCGAGGTCCTGGTGGGTCGGGGCTGGGCCTGCCTGCGTTTCAACTTCCGCGGGGTTGGGCGCAGCGGCGGCGTGCCCTCGGGCGGCATCCGGGAAGTGGAGGATATCGAGGGGGCATGGGAGTGGTTGCGCGAGCGGGATGATCTCAAGGCGGACGACATCTCCCTGGCCGGATGGTCCTTCGGGGCCTGGGTGGGTCTGCGCTGGGCGGTGAGGGGCGGGCGCTGCCGCAGGATCGCGCTGGTAAGCCCGCCCATGGTGGGATTCGATTTCTTCACTTTCCTGGAGGGGGAAGGCGTGGAGGTGCCCGCAGCTTGCCTGCTGGTGGCGGGAGAGCGCGACCAGTTCGCGGAGCGGGAGAAGCTGGAGAAGCTGGCTTTAAAGCTGGATGCCGGTTTGCGCCTGCTGCCGGGAGCGGATCACTTTCTTTTCGGCCGCGAGCGCGAGGTAGCGGAGATAGTGGCCGGGGAATGGGAGTCACGCTGACGCCCTCCCTGAGACGCGCTCCTCAAAAAGCTATTTTACCTGCGGAAACACCATCAGCCCGCGCCTAAATTGCGTTTGCAATGCCGGATGCGAACGGATATAATACTTTGGGCGCTCCGGAAGGAGCACGAGCGCCGACCACGCGCGATGAGGACTTCACCGGGGACTCAGGGGCTTGCGGAAGCGAGTCCTGGGCCTTCGGTTTAATATATGTCTAAAATCGGCCATACGGCCATGGGACGCGGTGAAAGGAGACGCCCGAAAACCGTCACCACAGGTAAAGGAAAGGAGTTGCAGCATGGTTCCGAGCGACCTGGAAATCGCGCAAGCGGCGGAACTCCTGCCCATCGTGGAGATCGCCAAGAAGATGGGCCTGGAGGAAGAAGAGATCGATCTCTACGGCAAGTACAAGGCCAAAATCGATTTCGAGCGCTTCCTGGAGAGGGTCAAGGACAAGCCCAACGGCAAGTACATCGACGTCACCGCCATCACCCCCACCCCGCTGGGCGAGGGCAAGACGGTGACCTCCATCGGCCTCACGGAATCCCTGGCCAAGATCGGAAAGAACGTGGTGCTTACCCTGCGCGAACCCTCCCTGGGGCCGGTGTTCGGCATCAAGGGAGGCGCGGCGGGAGGCGGTTACTCCCAGGTGGTGCCCATGGAGGACCTCAACCTCCACTTCACCGGGGACATCCACGCCGTGGGGGCGGCCAACAACCTGCTGGCCGCGATGATCGACACCAGCATCCTACTGGGCAACCCCCTCAACATCGATCCCCTGACCATCTCCTGGCGCAGGGTGGTGGACATCAGCGACCGCGCCCTACGCGATATCGTCATCGGGCTGGGCGGGCGCGAGAACGGCTATCCCCGCCAGACCGGATACGACATCACCGTGGCCTCCGAGGTGATGGCGATCCTGGCCCTGGCCACCAGCCTCAAGGACCTGAGGGAGCGCCTGGGAAGGATCGTGGTGGCCTATACATATGACGGCAAGCCGGTGACCGCCGAGGACCTCAAGGCGGCCGGGGCCATGACCGTGCTCCTCAAGGAGGCCCTCAAGCCCAACCTCATCCAGACCCTGGAGCACAACCCCTGCATCATGCACGCGGGCCCCTTCGCCAACATCGCCCACGGCAACAACTCCATCGTCGCCGACTACGTCGCCCTCAAGTGCGGCGACTACGTGGTGACGGAGTCCGGGTTCGGCGCCGACATGGGGGCGGAGAAGATGATGAACATCAAGTGCCGTTACTCCGGCCTTACTCCGGACTGCGTGGTCATCACCACCACCATCCGCGCCCTGAAGATGCACGGCGGCGCCTTCGAGGCGCGCCCGGGCAAGCCGCTGGACGAGGAACTGGTGAAGAAGGAGAACATGCCCGCCCTGGAGGAGGGCACCGGCAACCTGGTCAAGCAGATCGAGAACATGAAGCTCTTCGGCGTGCCGGTGGTGGTGACCATCAACCGCCGCACCACCGACACCGACGCCGAGATCGCGCTGGTGAAGAAGTTGGCCGAGCAGGCCGGCGTGGTGGCCTGCGTGCCCATCGAGGTGTGGGCCAAGGGCGGCGAGGGCGGCAAGGAGGCCGCGGAGGCGGTGGTGGCCGCCTGCGACCAGCCCAAGGACTTCAAATACCTCTACCCCGACGACGCCTCCATCAAGGAGAAGATAGAGGCCATAGCCACCAAGATCTACGGCGCGGACGGAGTGGACTACAGCCCCCTGGCGGAGCAGAAGATCAAGCAGTTCACCGAGGCCGGTTACGACAAGCTCCCCATCTGCATGGCCAAGACCCACCTGTCGCTATCGCACGATCCCAACCTGAAGGGCGCTCCCAAGGGGTACCGCCTGCCGGTGGTGGACATCAGGCCCTCCATAGGCGCAGGTTTCCTCTACCCCCTCTGCGGCGCCATGAGGACCATGCCCGGCCTGCCCAGCCGTCCCGCGGCGGTGGACGTGGACATCGATGAGAACGGGAGGACCATGGGGTTGTTCTAATTAGGCTGACCCCGAAGAAGATGGCAGGATGGAACGATACCCCGGTCCGATCGGACCGGGGTATCTTCAAGTG
This sequence comes from Candidatus Solincola daggyaiensis, assembly GCA_015711825.1. Taxonomy (GTDB): domain Bacteria; phylum Actinomycetota; class Geothermincolia; order Geothermincolales; family RBG-13-55-18; genus Solincola_B; species Solincola_B daggyaiensis. Next base: position 295 of record JACVJD010000010.1, on the reverse strand, counting down.
AAAGACGATCTAGAGCGGAGGCCGGGAAGTGGCGGACGACAACTGCAGGGTGCTTTTCCTCCCCGATAACCGTTTCGTGACCGTGGCCAGGGGAGAGAATCTCCTCCGGGCGGCCATGGATGCCGACGTGCATATCAACGCCTCCTGCGGCGGTTCGGGGTCCTGCGGAAAATGCCGGGTGGTCATCGAGGAAGGGGAGGTGGAAAGGGAGCCTAACCCCAAGCTCAGCGAGGCGGAGGCCGCAAAGGGGTACGCCCTGGCCTGCCAGACCCGGGTGCTCTCCGATCTCAAAGTG
>MU158528.1:4319-45365 GCA_015711825.1 Candidatus Solincola daggyaiensis | reverse complement strand
CATCTCTTTGGGGTACCTTGACGGCGGCATCGCTCCCATAAGGGTGGGGGGAGCGGAGCCGGCGCGCATGGTCAACCCCATCCCCCAGGCCCTCATCCTCACCGGCATCGTGGTGGCGGTGAGCGTAACCGCCCTGGCGCTCTCCCTGGTGATATTGCTATACCGCCAGTACGGCACCCTGGACGTGGACCGGCTCTACCGCGACGAGGGCGGGGGGGAACAGCCCGGCCCTCCCGGGGAGGAAGCGCCGTAAATGGGTGCCTACCGCCATTTCCCCATCCTCATGATCACCATCCCCCTGGTGTGCGCGGTGACGCTCCCTTTCCTGGGGTACCTGAGGGAAAAGTGGGTGCCCTGGGCGGCCCTGGTGCCGCTGTCGGCCTCCACCCTCCTGGGCCTGCTGCTCATAGGGAAGATACCGGCCCAGGGACACCTGAGCTATCACCTCGGAGGTTGGGAACCGCCCTTCGGGATCGAGATACGCGTCGATTACCTCGGCCTCTTCCTGCTCCTGGTGGTCTGCGGCATATCCCTGCTCGCGCTGGTGTTCTCCCGGCGCTATATAGGCAAGGAGGTCACGGGAGGGAGGATGACCGCGTATTACGTGCTTTTCCTGCTCATGAGCGGCGCCATGCTGGGCTTCATGGCCACGGGCGACGTCTTCAACCTCTTCGTGTTCATGGAGATACTGGCCCTGACCTCTTACGCCCTGGTGGCCATCACCGGCAACCGCAACGCAGTCAGGGCCGCCTTCAAGTACCTGCTCATGGGGGCGCCGTCCTCCATCATGGTGCTGCTGGCGATAGGCTTTCTTTACTCCGTCACCGGCTCCCTCAACATGGCCGACCTCTCCGCACGCATCGCCGCATCGGGGTACACCGAGGTGCTGGTGGCGTCCTTCATCCTCTTCGTCATCGGCTTCGGGGTAAAGGCCGCCCTCTTCCCGCTGCACATGTGGCTGCCGGACGCTCACTCCATCGCCCCCTCCCCCATCAGCGCCATGCTCTCCGGCCTGCTGGTGGAGGTGTGCGCCTTCGCCCTGGTGCGCCTGACCTTTTCCGTCTTCACCGCGGGCGCCGATTCCGTAATCGGGGGGACCTCGGAGGCGGTGAGCGTGTTCGCGGCGGCGGCGGTGCTCTACGGCGGCATCATGGCCATCACCCAGAGGGATCTCAAGGTGATGATCGCCTATTCCACCGTCAGCCACATCGGCTACATCTTCCTGGGCATCACCTCCTTCACCAAGGAGGGCCTGGCGGGGGCCATGTACCACATGCTGGATCACGGCCTGGCCAAGGCCACTCTCTTCCTCTGCGCGGGGTGCATCATCTACGTCAAGGGCTACCGGCGCATCGACGACCTCAAGGGCGCCTGGAGGCAGATGCCCTGGACTTGTTTCGCCTTCTCCCTCGCCGCCATCTCCGTGATCGGCATACCGCCCACGGCCGGCTTCATCAGCAAGTTCTACCTCATCTACGGCAACTTCTCCGCGGAAAGGTGGCCGTATGCCCTGGTGCTCCTGGTGGGGGCCATTCTGGCGGCGGTTTACTGCCTGCGGGTGATATATTACATGTTTTTCCAGTCGGGGAAGGAGGGGGCATGGGACGAGGGCGGCGGCGACGCCCCGCCCTCCATGCTCGTGCCGGTGTGGCTGCTTGCGGCCGGCACCCTTTTCTTCGGCGTGTTCTCGGGACTGATCATAGATTCGTTGCTGAAGGCGGCCGCCTTCCTGCTCTGAGAAAAAGGGGGTAGTCGATGCCGGACAAGAGTACGTTCTCGGTGATCCCGCTGGTGGCGATCCTGCTGCCCTGGTTTTCCCTGGTGGTGATCACGGCCAGCCCCAAGAAGGCGCGCACCCTGCGCCTGTGGCTGTGCGCCCTGGGCGCCCTGGCGACCTTCGGGACGGTGCTGTCCCTTCTCCCGGGCATCCTGGACGGGAACACCTACACCATCAAGCTGGCGAGCGTGGTGGAGGGCCTGGAGATGCGCCTCACCGTGGACACCCTGGGTTACTACTTCTCCCTTATCCTGGCCTTCCTGTGGCTTCTGGCCACCGTCTATTCCATCTCCTACATCGACCACAAGGAGAACCGCTTTTTCGTCTTCATGGCGCTGTGCGAGTCCTTTCTCATCGGCTGCGCCTTCTCGGCCAACATGTTCACCTATTTCATCTTCTACGAGCTCATGACCTTCGGCTCCTATCCCCTGATCATCCACGAGGAGACGGCCATGGCCCGCAGGGCGGGTTACAAGTACCTGGTGTACGCCATCTCCGCCGGCACCGTGCTCTTCTTCGCCATCGTGGCGCATTATTTCTGGGGGGACGGGCAGCTCGGGTTCGCCTCCTACGGAGTGCTCAGCCTGGAGTCCGCCGGCCGCGCGGCGCTGATGACCGTTTTCTTCACCTACCTGGCGGGGTTCGGGGTGAAAGCCGCCATCATGCCTTTGCACGGATGGGTGCCCGACGCCCACCCCGCCGCGCCCTCTCCCGCCAGCGCCCTGCTCTCGGGGGTCATCCTCAAGGCGGGAGCCTTCGGCATCATCCGCGTGTGCTTCAACGTCTTCGGCGTGGACCTCATGCGGGAGCTCAAGGTGTTCGTGGTCATGGCCGTGCTGGCGTGCATCACCATCGTGGTGGCGTCGGTCTTCGCCCTCACCCAGGACAACCTCAAGCGGCGGCTTGCCTATTCGAGTATAGGCCAGGTGTCTTACATCATCCTGGGGCTTTCCATGCTCACCCACGACGGCGCGCTGGGAGGCGTGATGCACTTAACCCACCACGCTCTCATGAAGGGCTGCCTGTTCCTCTGCGCCGGGGTGATCCTGGTGAAGACGGGCAAGAAGAACATAAGCGACATGAAGGGGATAGGATACAAGCTCCCCATCACCATGATCTGCTTTTCGGTTTGCGCCCTGGCCATGATGGGCACCCCGCCTTCGGTGGGCTTCATCACCAAGTGGCTGCTGGGTAGCGGGTCCCTGGAGGCGGGGCTGCCGGTTTACGTCATCATCCTCCTCACCAGCGCCCTTCTCAACGCGGCTTATTTCCTGCCCATCATCTACACCGCCTTCTTCCGCTGGGAGGGGGATGAGGCGGAGGAAGGCGAGGAGCACCACCGCCCCAGGCTGGTCTTCGGCAAGGAGGCGGACCACGAGATGGTGGTGCCCATCGTCATCCTGGCGGCCCTGGTGATCATAGTGGGAATCTGGGTCACGGTTCCGGGGTTCCCCTACTCTTTCGTGAGCAAGGTGGTGGGGGCCATCTTCCCCTGAGAGCATGAGGTAGAGGTTTGCACGAGCAAAAAGCGGCCCTTCTCGCGTACTCGGCTCTGCCGGCCCTGGCCCTGGCCTTGCCGGTGCTCGGAGCCGCCTGCGCGGCGGCGGCGGGAGAGGGCCGCGCGCGCTTACGCAACTGGGCCGCCGTGGTCTCCACGGGAGCGACCCTGGCCACGGTGACCGCCCTGCTCTCGCGCGTGCTCTCGCGAGGAGCGGTTTATTTCAACCTCGACATCTTGCGCCTGGGCGACCGCTTCGTGGGAAACCTGGAGGTGGACGCCATGGGCGCCTTCTTCGCCTTCTTCGCCTCCTTGCTGTGGTTTGCCGCCTCGCTCCACGCCTTTCGCTACCTGGACCACGAGCACAAGCGCACCCGTTTCTATCTTTTCATGCTCCTCACCCAGGCCGCCACCCTGGGCGTGTTCATGGTGCAGGATTTCTTCACCCTCTACCTTTTCTTCGAGGCTATGGGGCTGCTGGCCTATCTTCTGGTCATCCACTCCGAGACCGAGCGGGCGCGCGCCGCCGCCGCCAAGTACATCTGCATGACCGTGGTGGGAGGCCTGAGCCTGGTGGGAGGGGTGTTCCTCTACCTGGGGTACGCCGGCACGGTGGCCTTCCGGCCCCTCGCCGAGAGCGCCTGGCTGGCGGGCTCCTTCAAGGTGGTCGCCCTGGTATGTCTCATGGCGGGATTCGGGGTGAAGGCGGGCATGGTGCCCCTGCACATCTGGCTACCCGACGCCCACCCCGCCGCGCCCTCTCCCGCCAGCGCCCTGCTCTCGGGGGTGATGATCAAGGCGGGCGCCTACGGCATCATCCGCACCCTGCTCTCCTTTTTCCAGCAACCGGCGACGCACGCGGCGCACGCGGAGACGGCCGCGGCGGGCGCCCACGGGGCGGAGGGGACGATACATGGCGCCGGCGGCCTGGCCTCCAACGTGCAGGCCCTGGGCATGGTGGTCATCCTCATCGCCGTGGCCACCATGTTCACGGGTATGCTCCTGGCTCTGGTGCAGAACGACATCAAGCGCACCCTGGCCTATTCCAGCGTGAGCCAGATGGGCTACATACTGTTCGGAGCGGGATGCCTGGCCTTCCTGGGCGCGGAGGGACCCATGGGCATAGGCGGGAGCCTCTACCACGTCTTGAACCACGCCTTCTTCAAGGGGTGTTTCTTCCTCGCGGCCGGGTCCATACTTTTCCGCGCCCACGAGCTGGACATGTTCAAGCTGGGGGGCCTATGGCGGCGCATGCCCTTCACCGCCTTCTGCTGGTGCGTTGCGGCCCTGGGGATCATGGGCATCCCGCCCTTCGGGGGTTTCGTGTCCAAGACCCTTCTCCATCACGCCATACTGGAATCGCACCACCTCGCCGAGGCCGGGCACCTGGGCACGGCCAGCCTGGTGAAATTCGCGGAGATAATGTTCATCATCACCAGCGGGGGCACCATCTGCTATATCACCAAGACGACCTACTACACCTTCTTCCGCCGTCCCCGGGACGAGCACGCGCATCACCTGGAGCACGTGCGCGAGGCCCCCGCCTGGATGCTCGCCGGCACCGCGTTGCTCGCCGCCGGGGTGCTGGTGAACGGGCTGTTTCCCGGCCTTCTCCTGCGGCGGCTGGTGGGACCGGTGGTGAGCACGGTGCCCGGCTTCGATGCCCACATGGCGGCCCACCTCTCCGAGGTGCCGGTCTATATCTGGGCCAACCTGAAGGAGATCTTCATCCCCCTGGCCATCGGCCTGGGGCTTTTCTCCCTCGCTGCGTGGCCTGATCTGCTGGGAGCGAAGCGGCGCGGCCCCGATCTATTCCACCTCCGGCTGCCTCGCTGGCTGGGGGTTGATTATTGGTACGTGCGGGGGGCCAAAGGTTCGCTTGCCCTGCTCTTCAGCGCCAAGCGCCTTTACGCTCCCGTGAAGGAAGGGGTGGTGAGGGAGGCCAAAGCGGGGGCCGCGGGGGCGGTGCGCCTGGTGCGAGAGGTCGTGTATCCCAACCTGACCACGCGGCCCCTGGCGTGGATCAAAGCGCATACCTTAAGGCTGTATCGCGAGACGCGCAGGGAGTTTCTGCCCAGGATACGGGAATACCAGGGGGATCTGGCAGTGGGGGCGCTGGTCATCGCGGTTTCCCTGACCTTGTTTTTGATCATGCGCCTGCTGTGAAGGCAAGACTTTTGGCGGGGATAGATAGAATGACAGCAAGGAAGGCCGAGGACGCGAGGGGCGGCGCAGGCGCCGTTCACGATTCGGGATGATGGCCATGTTGCCCGGTTTCTACATGGGGTTGGCGGCGGCCGAAAGCGGCCTGGCAAGGGATTTCTACGCCGCTCTGGCGGCCGCGGCGGCCGGCATCGCGGTCCTTTTCTACGCCGCGGCCTCGGACCTCTTCGAGCTGAAGCTGTTCAAGTTCGACCCCTACTCCATCAAGGTACCCAAGGAGGTGAAGGTGGAGTACTGGTATACGCGGGCGGCGCGGTGGTTCGAGGCCTTCCTGGCGGGAGGGGGATGGAGGTACGCCAAGGCGAAGAAGCAGGCCAAGGTGCGTATCAAGGGCGACTGGCGGCGGCTTCGCAGGGAGACGAGGCGCATGTTGCCGGAGGCCGCCAGGCGCTTGAACCGCGACATCGCCCTGGGCGCCCTGGCCATCGCGGTGGTCCTGGTGGCGCTGCTCATCTACAGCCTGGTATGAAGCTCCGCGCCGGCTTTGCGCGGTTGGTGGAAAACGCGATGAAGGGGGTTGCGCATGAAAAAAAAGTCGGCCTCGCTTTTGGTGTTGCTCCTCTGTGTGCTATTGTGGTTCGGAAGCCTCGTCCCCGCCCTGGCGCAGGGAGAAAGCGAGGCGGACGAGGGAGGAGGCGGCACGGTGCGCCTCATAGTGACCATAGCGGTCATCTGGCTGGCCATCATGGCCGCGGTGATCACGGTGGTGGTGGTGACGCGCAAGAAGTCCGGCGAGGAGGAGAGGGAGAGCCGCGAGGGGTAAAGGCGCGGCGAAAAAGGAAAGGAAGGATATGGAAGACAGGATAAGCGTGATTTCGCGGTGGTTCGTGGCCCTCACGGTGGTCTTCATTCCCCTGTCCATCCTGGTGCTGATCTCCGGCTCCTGGGGGGCCAACTTTCTCTCCAGCCAGTGGACGCGCTACCTGCTCTTCGCCTCCTGGGTGGCGCTCACCGTCTCCCTGGTGGTAGGGGCGGGAAACACCGTCGTCTTCATGGCGGAGGATAAGGAGGAGGAAAAGGGCGCGGAACCCGCCTCCTCGGATGAAGGCGCCGAGGAGGAGGCGGAAGACCGTGAGCGAGCCCCTGCACCCAAGGCCCGGAACGGAAAGTCCTCCAGTATGAGCTACAACCTGTTGCTGGTCCAGGTGGCGACCTTCCTGGTGGGGGTGGTCCTCTACGTGGCCTTCATCTCCTGGATGCTCCTGCCCAGGATCGTCATGAACGCCTATTGATCCCCTGCGGGAATGGGAGGCTATTCCCACCGCTTCTATCGCGACGCCATGCACGCGGAAGGCCTCGTTCCCTTCCGCGTGTCCATGGGGGAGAGCGACCTCTTTGTTTTCGCTCGGCGCGACCTCTCGAGGGAGGCGCGCCTCTCGTTATCAAGGCACCGGTCGGACCTCGAGGGTTTCATCGCCCGTCAACCCCTTTTCGCTACCGCCTTCCGTCCCTACGAGGTGCCGGAGGACTCGCCTCGGGTGGTGAGGGCCATGGCGGAAGCGGCGCGCCGCGCCGGTGTGGGCCCCATGGCGTCGGTGGCAGGAGCGGTGGCGGACATGGTGGCCGACGACCTCTCTCCTCTGAGCGAGGAGGTCATCGTGGAGAACGGCGGCGATATCCACCTGCGCTCGACGAGGGAACGCAGAGTAGGGGTGTTCGCCGGAGACTCTCCCTGGAGCGGTCGCCTGGCGCTGAAGGTGGACCCCACGCCGCCGGAGGGCATGGGTATTTGCACCTCATCCGCCACCGTGGGACCTTCTTATAGCGCGGGGGTGGCCGACTGCGCCCTGGTGGTGGCGGAGTGCGCAGCCTTGGCCGATGCCGCGGCCAGCGCCCTCGGGAACCGGGCGAAGGATGCGGAGCGCATGGAGGAGGCGATGGAGGCGGTGATGGAGATAGCGGGGGTCATGGGTTGCCTGTTGGTCTTGGGGGAACGCCTCGGGGTGCGCGGCGACCTAAGACTCGAGGGCCTATAGGAAAATAGAGGTAAAGACGTGCACCCCTCTGGGGCGCTCCAGAGCTTTCCCTTCCCGGCTGCCTCGAGATCCAGGGGCACGGGATGAAGCCGTCTTCGCCCGGATACACGCGGCTTCCTCCGCTGGGGCGGATGAAGGCGCCGGCCCTGGCTGCTGTCAGGTTTCGGTGGACCCACTCCCTGTCGCAAGGCGTCGGATGAATGGTATATATTACAGAAAAAGCAGGTCGCGGGAAGCGATGGGGGAATACCTTGGTCTCGGAGATGGAAAAGGCCGCGGAGAGGGCCGAAAGGCTAAGGAATGAGCTGAATTATCACAACTACCGCTACTACGTGCTGGACGACCCCGTGATCTCGGACGAGGAATACGACCGCATGATGCGGGAGCTGCAGGAAATAGAGGAACGCTACCCGGAGATCGTCGCCCCCGATTCTCCCACCCGCAGGGTGGGAGCGCCCCCGGACCAGGCCTTCCAGACGGTGAGACACCGTGCCCGTATGATGAGTCTCGACAACGTCTTCAACCAAGAGGAGCTCAAGGCTTTCATCCACCGCGTGGAAGGGCAGGTGGGGGAGAGCGATTACGTTTGCGAGCTGAAGATAGACGGAGCCGGGATAGCCCTTACCTACGAGGACGGGGTTTTCGTGCGCGGAGCCACCAGGGGGGACGGCACCGCCGGCGAGGACGTCACCGCAAACCTGAGGACGGTCAAGTCGCTTCCTTTACGCTTGCTCAAGGAGAGCGAGGTATCCTTTCTGGAGATAAGGGGCGAGGTCTTCATGCCCAAGGAGTCCTTCGCGGAGTTGAACCGCCAGCGCGAGGAGGAGGGCCAGCCGCCCTTCGCGAACCCCCGCAACGCTGCCGCGGGCTCGCTGCGGCAACTCGATCCCAGGGTCACCGCCTCGCGCAACCTGGACCTGATCTGCTACGAGATCGGTTACATCGAGGGAAAGAGCTTCCGCACCCACCGCGAGGTTCTGGAGCAGATAGCCTCCTGGGGATTCCATGTCAGCGAGCACTGGCGCGTCGCCGCCGGCGCGGACGAGATAGTGCGTTTCTGCCGGGAATGGATCGATAGGCGGGAAGAGCTCGCCTACGAGGTGGACGGCGCGGTGATCAAGGTCAACCGTCTCGATCTGCGGGAGCGGCTGGGGGCCACCAGCAAGGCGCCGCGCTGGGCGGTCGCCTATAAGTTCCCGGCGGAGGAGAAGACCACCCGCCTCATTGACATCGAGATAAACGTGGGGCGTACCGGGGCTCTCACCCCCACGGCGGTGCTGGAGCCCGTTTTCGTGGGAGGCTCGACGGTTTCGCGCGCCACCCTCCACAACGAGGACGAGATCAGGCGCAAGGGCCTGAAGATAGGGGATGTGGTCCTGGTGCACAAAGCGGGGGACGTCATCCCGGAGGTGATCAAGCCCATGGTGGAGTTGCGGGAGGGCACGGAGCGCGATTTCGTCATGCCCGACCGCTGCCCCGCCTGCGGGGGCAAGGTCTTTCGCCCCCAAGGGGAGGTGGTGGCGAGGTGTTTGAACGTTGACTGTCCCGCCCGCCTCTTCGAGAGCGTCCTGCACTTCGGATCCCGGGGGGCCATGGACATCGAGGGGCTCGGTCCCGCCACCATCGGCGAGCTCATGGAGAAGGGGTACGTGAAAACGGTGGAGGACATCTACTACCTCACCGAGGAGCAGCTCTATTCCCTCACCGGCTTCAAGGACAAGTCGGTGGCCAACATGATGGAGTCCATCGCCCGCAGCAAGGAGCGCCCCCTCTCCAGGCTGCTCTTCGCCCTGGGCATAAGGCACGTCGGCGCACACCTGGCGGAGGTGCTGGCGCGCCGCTTCCGCAGCATGGACCGCTTGATGGAGGCGGACGAGGAAGAGCTCCTTTCCATAGAGGAGGTAGGGCCGGCCATCGCCGAGAGCGTGAGGGCCTTCTTCTCGGAACCCAGGAATATCCGGCTCATCCGGCGCCTCAAGGAGGCGGGGGTGAACATGGAGGAAGCGGGGGCGGAGGAGGGCGAAGGAGACCTGAAGGGCCTCACTTTCGTGCTCACGGGAGGGCTTGACGCCATGACCCGGGAGGAGGCCCGCCAGGCCATCGAGGCCAGGGGAGGCCGGGTGAGCTCCAGCGTGAGCAAGAAGACGGACTACGTGGTGGCGGGCAAGGACCCGGGCAGCAAGTACGACAAGGCGGTGGAGCTGGGGGTGAGGATTATAGGGGAGGAGGAGTTCCTGGAGATGCTGGGCAGTCGCCCGGGCGGAGCCGCCGAGCTTCCTTTGCCGCAAGGGCGCGGCGGATAAGGCGAAGAGGAGAGAGGGGAAGGATGATAGAGAGGAAGGACGTGGAATATGTGGCGTGGCTTGCCCGTCTGGAGCTGAGCGAGGAGGAGATCGAGAGGTTCACGCGCCAGCTCGGGCAGGTGCTGGAGCACGCGGAAAAGATAAAGTCCTTGGACACGCGGGAGATCAAGCCTACCTCCCACCCCATATCGCTCAAGAACGTCATGCGGGATGACGTGGTCAGGCCGGGCCTGACCCAGGAAGAGGCCCTCTCCAACGCTCCGCGGTCCGAGGGGGGTTATTTCGTGGTTCCGAGGATCATCTAGGAAAGCGGGGGTTGAGCGTGGCGCCCTTCGTCCTCGTGGTCTCCGCCGCCATCATGCTCGTCCTGGCGGCCTGGATAGGTCGCTTCGGACGCACGCGCGGCGAGCCGGCCGCTTACGTCATGACCTGGCTGGCGCTGAGCGTGACGGCCTCCCTGATTCTGGCGGCGAGCCTTTGGATCGAAGACGAGATGGTGAGCCTGTCCTTCGCGGCTGCGGCGCGCTCCCTGTTGATGATCGCGGCCTTTATCGCCTTTCTTTTCACGCGCTCCTTCAGCCGCGGCTCCGATTACACTCTTTTCTTCTGGTCTATACCTCTGCAACTGGGGCTGGCCGTGAACACACTCAACTGGGAACATATCTATCGCATGGAGGGCGGGGCCTGGGTTCTGGACGCGGGCGATTCCATGGCTTTCACCATCGCTTGCGTGGGTTGGCTCTATTCCGCGCTGGCCGTGGCCTACGCGGCTTTGCTCTACCTCACCCTGCGAAGGGAAGGCAAGACGGAGGAAAGCCGGCGCGCCCTGGCCTTGACTCTGGCGCTGTTCATCCTACTGTCGGCGGACTCGGTGAGGGGTATGGTGGGTGGTATCAAGGGGTACGCCGTGAATATAGGATGCCTCGGGTATCTGGCCGGGGTGTTGCTGCTGGTGTGGTCCTTCCGCTTACCGTCGGTACCCCAAGGGATCGAGCCATAGAAGGGAAGGAAAGTTGGACGAACTCTACGCTTTGAAGGCATGGAAGCTGAGAGAGTTGCTGGAGCGGCGCGAGGTCTCGGCCGTGGAGGTTCTCGAATCCGTCCTGGGCCGTGTGGCGAGGGTCGAGGGCGAGGTGCGCTCTTACATAACCCTTACCGAGGAGGAGGCGAGGTCGGCCGCGGTGTCCGCTGACGCCGCTCGCGCCAAGGGCGAGGAGGCGGGGGCGGCGGCGGGCATACCCATGGCGGTGAAGGACGTGCTGTGCACCCGGGGCGTGCGCACCACCTGCGGCTCGCGCATGCTTGAGGACTACGTACCCGTCTATGACGCCACGGTGGTGCAGAGGCTGCGCTTGCAGGGATTGACCATGGTGGGCAAGGCCAACATGGACGAGTTCGCCATGGGATCGTCCACCGAGAACTCCGCCTTTTTCCCCACTCGCAATCCCTGGGATCTGGGCAAGGTGCCCGGCGGTTCAAGCGGGGGCTCCGCGGCCGCGGTGGCGGCGGGCGAGGCGGTGTGGGCGCTGGGATCGGATACCGGGGGCTCCATACGGCAGCCCGCTTCCTTCTGCGGCCTGGTGGGCCTGAAGCCCACCTACGGCCTGGTGTCTCGCTACGGCCTGGTGGCCTTTGCTTCCTCCCTCGACCAGGTGGGCCCGATAACCCGGGATGTCAGGGATTGCGCCACCCTGCTCTCCCTTCTGGCGGGACACGATCCCCTCGATTCCACCTCCTTACCCGGCGAGGCCCCGGATTACCTCTCCGCCCTTGAGGGAGGGGTGCGCGGCCTGAGGGTGGGGGTGCCGCGCGAGCTCATGCAGGAGGGCCTGACCCCCGGGGTGAGGGAGGCGGTGGAGGGCTCTCTTCGCTTGCTGGAGGAACTCGGCGCGGAGGTTTCGGAAGCCTCGCTGCCCAATCTCGACTACGCCCTGAGCGCCTATTACATCCTCGCTCCCGCCGAGGCCAGCTCCAACCTCGCGCGCTTCGACGGGGTGCGCTACGGCCTGCGCGTGGAGGGCGCCGAGGACATGCTGGAGATGTATGGGCGAACGCGCGCGTGCGGTTTCGGGGCGGAGGTGAAGAGGCGCATCATGCTCGGCACCTATGCCCTCTCGGCGGGATACTACGAGGCCTATTACGGGCAGGCTCAGAAGGTGAGGACGCTTATAGTCGCGGACTTCGAAAAGGCCTTCAGCCGCTTCGACGTGCTGGTGAGCCCCACTTCCCCCACCCCCGCTTTCGGGCTGGGGGAGAAGGTGGAGGATCCCCTGTCCATGTATCTCTCGGACGTGTGCACCATCCCCGTGAACCTGGCGGGCATACCGGCGATAAGCGTACCTTGCGGGCTGGAAGGCGGCCTGCCGGTGGGCCTGCAGATCATGGGCCGGGTGCTGGAAGAGGCCGTCCTGCTGCGCACGGCCCGCGCCCTGGAGGAGGCGCTTGATTTTCGGGCCTCCCCGGATCCCGTGAGGGGGGAGGGAAAATGAGCCCATACGAGGCGGTTATCGGGCTGGAGATACACGCGGAGCTCAAGACCCGCTCCAAGATGTTCTGCGCTTGCGACGCCTCCTTCGGGGGAGAGCCCAACAGCAGGACCTGCCCGGTGTGCCTGGGGCTCCCCGGGGTGCTGCCGGTGCTCAACCGCCGCGCGGTGGAGCTGGCGACGCGCCTGGCGCTGGCCCTGCACTGCGAGATAGCCCCTTACAGCATCTTCCACCGCAAGAATTATTTCTATCCCGATATGCCCAAGAATTTCCAGATATCCCAGTACGACCTCCCTCTCGGGGTAGGCGGCTACCTGGATCTGGAGCTGGACGGGGAGGGGTTCCGAGTGGGAATAACCCGCGTGCACCTGGAGGAGGACACCGGCAAGACCGTGCACGTGAGCGAGAGCGGCCGCATCCACGCGTCGGAGTACAGCCTGGAGGATTTCAACCGCGCCGGTGTGCCCCTGCTGGAGATCGTGACCGAGCCCGACATCCGCACCCCTGGGCAGGCACGCGCCTTCATGCAGGAGCTCAAGAGCATCATGGAGCACCTGGAGGTCTCCGATTGCAGGATGGAGGAGGGGAGCCTGCGCTGCGACGCCAACGTCTCCCTGCGGCCGGTGGGCTCCACCCAACTGGGGGTGAAGACGGAGGTCAAGAACATGAACTCCTTCCGCGCCCTGCAACGCGCCCTGGCCTATGAGATAGAGCGCCAGGAGGGCGTGCTGGAGTCGGGGGGGGAGGTGAGCCAGGAGACGCGGCACTGGGACGCCGACGCCAACGTCACCACGCCTTTGCGCAGCAAGGAATACGCCTATGATTACCGCTACTTCCCGGAGCCGGACCTGGTGCCCCTGGAGCTGGACCGGGCGTTCGTCGCCTCCGTGGAGGCCGCGCTCCCGGAGCTTCCGGCGCAGAGGAGACGGCGCCTGCGCGAGCTTTACGGCCTGCCCGCCCATGACGCGGTGGTGCTCACCTCCTCCAAGGCCATGGGCGATTTCTACGAGGCGGCGGTGGCGGCGGGCGCGGACCCCAAGGCGGTAAGCAACTGGATGATGGGCGAGCTCTCGGCCTACCTCAACGCCAGGGGCGTGGAGATCGGCGAGGTGCCGGTGTCGCCGTCTCAACTGGCGGGGATGATAAGGCTGGTGGAAAGGGGCACCATATCGGGCAAGATCGCCAAATCCGTGTTCGAGGAGATGCTGCGGAGCGGGAGGGACGCGGAGGATATCGTGGCGGAGCGCGGCCTCACCCAGATCAGCGATGAGGGAGAGCTGGAGGCGATGGTGGAAAAGGTGGTCGAGGAGAACCCCGCCGTGGTGGAGGACTTTCGCAAGGGGAAGGAAAAGGCCGTCTCCTTCCTGGTGGGGCAGGTCATGCGCAAGAGCGGGGGAAGGGCGAACCCCCAAGTGGTTAACGAGCTCCTGATGAGGAGGCTGCGGGGAGAGGATTAGCCCGGTCGCGCGACTCGCAGGAAAAGCGGGCGGATGGGCCGGGTTGTTTATAAACACGAGAACGAGACCCTTTATTCGGCAGTGGAAGGCGCCCCGCAAGCGGGCAAAGAATGCAAAGGCGCGCCGTCGTCGCGGGGGTGGTGTCGCCGGCGAGGAGGAGATAAGGATGGATAATGCGAACCTGGGTTACTGTCCGAGCTGCGGGAAGCCCGTGAAGGAGGGCGCCTTCTTCTGCACCCACTGCGGAGCCGCCCTGGGGGGCGTGGACGGGCCCGCGCAGGGTACGGCGGCGCCGGGAGGAGAGGGAGCCGGAGCGGATACCGGCCAGGCGGCGGGCGGGGGAGCGGCGCCCATGCCCCCAGGGGGAGCTCCGCCGCTGCCGCCGGGCGCGCAGGCCGCCGCGGCCGCCGCCCCGGCGTATACGGCGGTGACGGATGCCGCGGCGACGGGGATGGCGCGCAGGAAAAGCAAGGTTCCCCTGGTGATGGGGGTGATCGGCGGCATCCTGGTGGTGGGAGGGGTAGCGGTGCTGGTGCTCTGGCTGGCCCTGTGGAGGGGCGGCGGAGGCGGGACCGGGGACCCCGTGGCGCTGGCGGAGAAATACATCTCCGCCCTGGAGAAGGGCGACGCGCAGGCGTTCATGGACTGCTTCGAGCCGGAATATTTTTCCACGGAAGACAATCCCTTCCTGGAGGGGATGGGTATGGACATGGAGAAGATGATCAAGATGACCCTGGAGATGTCCGAGTTCCGCTTCCAGGGCGTGCAGCTGGAGAAGAAGTCCGAAAGCCCCGACAAGGCCGAGGTGGTCACCACGGCGGGAAAGCTTACGGTCTCGGTGATGGGTTTCAAACAGGAATACGATCTCGCCGATGACTCCATGCTCTTCAGCATGAAGAAAAAAGGAGGGCGCTGGTACCTGACCGAGGACCCCATGCCCGGCTCCATGGGGCCGGGGATGGATTTAGAGGACTTGGAGGACCTCGAAGACTTGGAAGACCTTAACCTGGAGGACCTGGAGGACCTCCTGCCGGAGGACATGGACCTGGAGGACCTGGAGGACCTGGAGGAGTTCCTGCCCGAGGGCATGAGCCTCGAGGACCTGGAGAACATGAGCCCGGATGAGCTGCTGAAGCTTCTCGAGGAGCTGGAGCGCATGTTGGAGGAACTGCCCAGCCAGGGAACCAGCTCCTAGTCGAGGCATGGGAGTCCAGGCACAGGGATCTGGCCTCATCTCAAGCCCGGGATCAAGCGGCGCTTCGGGATGCGAGGACGCACGGCCTTCCGCCCGGCTTTTCTCTCAGGCGGAGGCGGCAACGGCGCACGGGACGGCGGAGATTATCCGCCATGCGACGAGCATGGCGCCGCTTGACGGCGTGATAGCGTTATAAGTCGCTGCGACATGAGGCCCTCCGCCGCCGGGTATGGCCGGTATGGGGGCGATTCCAACCGCTCTTTGCCAGGTAATTACACGCCTATAAAGGGGAGAAAAAAGACGGGGGCCGCTAGCCCCCGTCAGGGTTTCCCGTCCCTCAGCCGCCTATTCGGAGACCAGTTTCTCGTAGGCGGCGGCGTCCAGCAGGTCGTCCACGCCGGAGTCCTCGGCGAGCTCCACCTTGACCATCCACCCTTGCTCGTAGCAGTCCTCGTTGATGATCTCCGGCGCCTCCACCACCTCCTGGTTGGTCTCGATGATGGTGCCGTTGACGGGGCTGTAAACGTCGGACACGGACTTCACCGACTCGATCTCGGCGTAGGGCTTGCCCGCCTCCACCTCGGTGCCCACGGCGGGGAGCTCGAGGAACACGATCTCTCCCAGCTGGTCCTGGGCATAATAGGTGATGCCCAGGGTGGCGATATTGCCCTCGATCCTTGCCCAGCAATGCTCCGGATGGTACTTGAGATCCTCGGGATACATCGGTTTCACCTCCAGGTAGCTCCGATACGACGATGACATAATAACGCAACCCGTATGCGGGCGCCACACCCGTCACTTGCGCGCCGGGGCGGCGTGGATGGCGCGGTCGTGGGCCGCCTCCGCCGCCTCCATGACCGCCTCCGCCAGGCTGGGGTGCGCGTGCACCGTCTTTCCGATCTGATCCGCGGTGACTCCCACCTGGATGGCGAGGGCGATCTCGTGGATGAGGTCCGAGGCATGGGCGCTCATGATCTGGCAGCCGATGACCTTATCGCTCGCGGCGTCCACCACCAGCTGCACGAATCCCTGGCCCTTGCCCATGGCCAGGGCCTTGCCCAGGCCGCCGAACATGAAACGCCCGATGCGCGTCTCGATGCCCTTTTCCTCCGCCTTGGCGGGGGTGAGGCCCACGCTGGCTATCTCCGGCTCGGTGAAGATACACGCCGGCACCACGTCATAATTCATCTCCGACTGTATGCCCATGGCGTTCTCCGCCGCGCATATGCCCTCGAAGGAGGATACGTGGGCGAGCAGTATGCCTCCGACCACGTCACCGACGGCGTAGATGCCGGGCACGCTGGTCTCCATGCGCCGGTTGACCACTATCTCGCCGCGCTGGCCCAGCTCCACCCCTATCTCCTCCAGCCCGAGGCCCTTGGAGTTGAGGGAGCGCCCGATGGAGACGAGCAGCTTTTCCGCCTCCAGGATCTCCCCGTTGGAGAGCCTCGCCTTCACGCCGTCGGGGCGGTATTCCACCATCTCCTCGATGGTGGTCTCGGTGAGGATCTCGATGCCCTTCTTGTTGAGGATGCGCTTCATCTGCTGGGCCACCCGCTCGTCCTCGGTGGGCAGTATGCGGGGCATGAGCTCCACCATGGTCACCTTGGTGCCCAGGGCGTTGTAGATGGTGGCGAACTCCGACCCCACCACCCCGCTGCCCACGATGATCATGGACTTGGGGATCTCGGTGAGCTCCAGGCCCTCCGTGGAGGTGAGGATGGCCGGCTGGTCGAAATCGAAGGTGGGAAGCCGCGCGGGCTCGGATCCGGTGGCGACGATCACCTTTTCCGTCTCGATCTCCGTCTCTCCCTCCTCTCCCTGCACCTTGACCAGGTTGGGCGAGGCCAGGGAGGCCGCCCCCTTCACCACCTCCACCTTGTTGGCCTTGAGGAGCTGCGCTATGCCGTTGCGCAACTGGGCGCTGATCTTCTCCTTGCGCTCCACCATGGCCTTGAGGTCGGGCACCGGCTCCGTCACCTTGATGCCGTATTCGTGCGCCTCCTTGATGGTCTCCAGGGCTTCGGCGCAGGCCAGGAGGGCCTTGGTGGGGATGCAGCCCCAGTTGAGGCAGGTCCCGCCCAGGAGATTCTTCTCCACCAGCATCACGCCGTCGCCGAGCTGGGCGGCGCGGATCGCCGCCACATAACCTCCCGGCCCGGCGCCGATTACCACGAGCTTCGCCTTTTTCGTCTCTGCTGCCATGTCTTCCTCCTTCAAACGTTCCTCGCACGCGGTGGGTTCGTCGCCTCAGCGGCGGTAAACGTCCCGGCATATTTTATCATTATCAAGGCGGATGCGGTGTATGGGGGCCGGATAAAGGCTGGTGGGAGGCTGGAGGTTAGGAGGTGATGGAGAGGGTCGCGGAGCCTTCCCCGGCCGCGTGGGTGGGGAGGGAAAAGCGGCATGGGGGCGTGCATGCCCGGGGACGCGCGGGCGGCCGTGATGCCGTGTGCCGCGAGGGCACGGAAGGCGAGGGATCAGGCCCCGCTCTAAGCGGGGGCCGAAGCGATCCGGCCGGGCGGAAAGCGGTCCGGGACGTGCGATGGGAAAAGGCGGAAAGCCGGCTTTGCGAAAACCCCCTCGGTATTGAATAATGGTAGCCGTACCCCGGGTCGGCCGGGACGCGGCGGGCGGTGACGGGCGGCGGAAGGGGCGGTAAAAGGATCGCGTTAGGAAAGGCAGCGAGGAGGAGAGAGCGCCGATGGGAAAGACCATGGCGGAGAAGATATTCGCGGCCCATTGCGGCAGGGAGGTTTCCGCCGGGGAGCTGGTGGTGGCGGAGGTCGATTTCATGATGGGGCAGGACGGGACCTCGCCCCTGGCCATCCGGGCCTTCCGCGAGCTGGGGGGAGAGCGGGTGAAAGACCCCTCCCGGGTGGCCCTGGTCATCGACCACAGCGCGCCCAGCCCCCTGGAAGGTGTTTCCAATCTCCACGCCATGATGCGCGAGTTCGCGGCGGAGCAGGAGGTGGGACTGTACGACGTGGGTCGGGGGGTCTGCCACTGCCTGCTGCCGGAGCAGGGACACGTGGCCCCGGGCGAGCTGGTCATCGGCGCCGATTCCCATACCACCACCTACGGGGCGGTCAACGCCTTCTCCACCGGCGTGGGGTCCACGGACCTCGCCGCGGCCATGCTCACCGGCAAGCTGTGGTTCAAGGTCCCGGAGTCCCTGCGCCTGGAGCTGCGGGGAAAGCTGGGCGAGGGCGTGTACTCCAAGGACGTCGCCCTCTTCCTGGCGGGAGAGCTCACCGCCGACGGGGCCACCTACATGGCGGTGGAGTACGGGGGCGAGGTGATATCCTCCCTGAGCGTGGAGGCGCGCTTCACCATCTCCAACATGGCGGTGGAGATGGGGGCCAAGGCAGGCCTCATGGAGGCGGACGACAAGGTCCTGTCCTGGCTGAAGGGCAGGGTGTCGAGGCCTTTCCGTCCGGCGGCGCCCGACCGCGACGCCGTGTACCGCGAGGTGAGGGAGCTCGACCTCGGCGGCCTCACCCCCATGGTGGCGGAGCCCCACCGCGTGGACGCCGTGCGCCCGGTGGAGGAGGTGGAGGGGACTCCCGTGCATGAGGCGGTCATCGGCACCTGCACCAACGGGCGCCTGGAGGATCTGGAGGTGGCGGCGCGCATCCTCTCCGGGCGCAGGGTCAGCCCCGAGGTGCGACTCATAGTGGCCCCCGCCTCGCGACAGGTGTTCCTGGAGGCCATGGAAAGGGGCGTGGTGCGGGCGCTGGTAGAGGCGGGAGCGGCCCTGGTGACCCCGGGTTGCGGGCCGTGCGTGGGAACGCACAACGGGGTTCCCGCCGACGGAGAGACGGTGATCTCCACCGCCAATCGCAACTTCAAGGGTCGCATGGGGAACGCCAACGCCTTTATCTATCTCGCCAGCCCGGCCACGGTGGCGGCGAGCGCGGTGGCCGGAAAGATAACCGACCCCAGGCGCATGCTGTGAGGCTCACGGAGGAGATAGGTCATGAGGGAAGATATGGTCTTGAGGGGCAGGGCGCACGTGTTCGGGGATGACGTCAACACCGACTACATCATCTCCGGCAAGTACAAGTTCAAGACCCTGGACATGGACGAGCTTGCCTGCCACTGCATGGAGGACATCGACCCCGCTTTCGCCTCCCGGGTGCAGGCGGGGGATTTTATCGTGGCGGGGAACAACTTCGGCTGCGGCTCCTCGCGGGAGCAGGCGCCGCTGGTGATAAAGCACGCCGGAGTGGGCGCGGTGCTGGCGCGCTCCTTCGCCCGCATCTTCTTCCGCAACGCCGTGAACAAGGGCCTGCCGGTGGTGGAATGCGACACCTCGGGCATCCAGGCCGGCGACGAGCTGGAGGTGGACCTCGCCGGGGGTAAGGTGGTGAACATCACCAGGGGGACGGAGATGGACATCGTTCCCCTGCCGGCGGTGATGATGGATATCCTCTCCGAAGGCGGGCTGACGGAATACCTGAAGAACCACGGAGGTTTCGAGCTATGAGGCGCGTGACGTTGATACCGGGGGACGGGATAGGCCCCGAGATCGTGGAGGCCTGCCGCCGCATCATCGAGGCGGCGGGGGCAAAGATAGAGTGGGAGGTCCAGAGGGCCGGAGCCGAGGTCATGGAGGAGTATGGAACTCCCCTGCCCACCCACGTCCTCGACTCCATCCGCGCCAACAAGGTGGCCATGAAGGGACCCATCACCACCCCGGTGGGCTCGGGATTCCGGAGCATCAACGTGGCTCTACGCAAGGAGCTGGACCTCTACGCCAACCTGCGCCCCGCCAGGAGCATGGAGGGGGTGCGCTCGCCCTACAAGGACATAGACCTGGTGGTGGTGCGCGAGAACACCGAGGACCTCTACGCCGGCATCGAGCGCCAGGTGGACGAGGACACCGCCGAGAGCGTGAAACTCATCACCCGCGGGGCCTCGGAGCGCATCTGCCGCTTCGCCTTCGAGTACGCGCGCAGGGAGGGGCGGCGCAAGGTGACCGCGGTGCACAAGGCCAACATCCTCAAGTTCACCGACGGCCTCTTCCTGGAGGTCGCCCGCAAGGTGGCCCAGGAGTACCCGGACATCGAGTTCGAGGACCGCATCGTGGACAACATGGCCATGCAGCTGGTGCAGAAACCCCATATCTACGACGTGCTGGTCCTGCCCAACCTCTACGGCGATATCATCTCCGACCTCTGCGCCGGGCTGGTGGGCGGTCTGGGAGTGGCTCCCAGCGCCAACATCGGCGAGGACATCCAGGTATTCGAGCCGGTGCACGGCAGCGCCCCCAAATACACCGGCATGAACAAGGTCAACCCCACCGCCCAGATCCTCACCGGGGTGCTCATGTTGCATCACATCGGGGAGGAGGAGGCGGCGCGGCGCATATACCAGGCCACCGCGGCGGTGATCGCGGAGGGGAAGACGGTCACCTATGACCTGGGCGGGGAGGCCGGCACCTCCGAGATGGCCGACGCCGTCATCGCGCGCCTGTGAGAGGAAAGGTCCCCCGGCCGGTGGCGCCAGGGGCGCGGTTCCGCGGGCCGGGGCGGGACGGGAACGGGGGTTTCCGCCCTCCCGCGGCTTGACGCCGCCAGTCAATATCTAAATAATACAGTCTATAACTGCGGCTTCAGCGTATCGCCGCTTTTCTTATCCGGAGGGAAATAATGGAACTTGCCAGCGACGCCGCGAAAAAGGGCGTGCACCGCGCCCCTCACCGCTCCCTGCTCAAGGCCATAGGCTACACCGACCGCGAGATCGAGCAGCCGTGGGTGGGAGTGGCCTGCGCCTTCAACGAGGTCATCCCCGGGCATACCCACCTGCAGCAGCTCGCGGACGCGGTCAAGGCGGGGGTGCGCATGGCGGGAGGTACCCCCATGCAGTTCGGGATCATCGGCATCTGCGACGGCATAGCCATGGGGCATGCGGGAATGAGATACTCCTTGCCCTCGCGGGAGAACATCGCCGACTCCGTGGAGCTCATGGCCAGGGCCCATGCCTTCGACGCCCTGGTCCTGGTCACCAACTGCGACAAGATCGATCCCGGGGTGCTCATGGCGGCGGCGCGGCTGAACCTCCCCGCCGTGGTGGTGAGCGGCGGTCCCATGCTGGCGGGGCGCCACCGCGGCCGGGACGTGGACTTCATCACCGTCATGGAGGCGCAGGGCGCGGTGGAATCGGGACGCATGACGCCGGAGGAGCTGGCGGAGCTGGAGGAGCTGGCGTGCCCGGGTTGCGGGAGCTGCGCCGGACTCTTCACCGCCAACTCCATGAACTGTCTCACCGAGGCCGTCGGCATGGGGCTGCCGGGAAACGGCACCATCCCCGCGGCGCATGCCCAGCGCCTACGCCTTGCCAAGCAGGCGGGCATGGCGGTCATGGACCTGCTGCGCAGGGGGCGCAGGCCGCGGGACATCATCACCCCCGCCTCCCTGCGTAACGCCCTGGCGGTGGACATGGCCATAGGGGGCTCTTCCAACACCGTCCTCCACCTGCTGGCCATCGCCTACGAGGCGGGCGTGGAGCTGGACCTGGGCACCATCCAGGAGGTCTGCGACGCCACCCCCAACCTGGCCCGCATCAGCCCCGCGGGAGAGGGGCGCCACCACATGCAGGACCTGCACGAGGCGGGGGGCATCCCGGCGGTGATGGGAGAGCTTTCCAGGAAGGGACTTATCGACCCCGAGGTGCCCTGCGTGGCGGCGGAGCGCATCGGGGACGTCTTCCAGGGCAGAGGCACCCTCAACCCCGCGGTGTTGAGGCCGGTGGACGACCCCTACATGCCCACCGGAGGGCTGGCGATCCTCCACGGCAACCTGGCGCCGGAGGGAGCGGTGGTCAAACAGTCGGCGGTGCCGGAGAACCTGCTCCGGCACCGGGGTCCCGCGCGGGTCTTCGACCGCGAGGAGGAAGCGGTGGAGGCCATGCTGGCGGGACGCATTCGGGAAGGGGACGTAGTGGTGATCCGCTACGAGGGCCCCAAAGGGGGGCCCGGCATGCGCGAGATGCTCAACCCCACCGCCACCATGGCCGGTATGGGGCTGTCGGACAAGGTGGTCCTGGTCACCGACGGCCGTTTCTCGGGGGGCTCGCGCGGTGCGGCGGTGGGGCATGTTTCCCCCGAGGCGGCGCAGGGAGGACCCATCGCGCTGCTGGAGGAGGGGGACATGGTCGAGCTGGACATACCGGCGCGGCGTCTCGAGGCGCTGATCGACGCATCGGAGCTGAAGCGCCGCGAAGAGGCCTGGAAGCCCCCGGCGCCCAAGGTCACCGAGGGGGCGCTGGCGGAGTACGCCCGCAGGGTGGCCAGCGCGAGCCGGGGAGCGGTGAGGCTGCGCGAATAGGATCGGCTTAAAGGGAGAAAGGCGGTAGGGCGTGAAGATGACGGGAGCCAAGGCGCTGGTTAAAAGCCTGGAGGAGGAAGGGGTGGAGATAATCTTCGGCATCCCGGGAGGCGTGCTCCTGCCCGTCTTCGACGAGTTGCATCACAGCCGCATCCGCAAGGTGCTCACCCGCCACGAGCAGGGGGCCGCCCACGCGGCGGACGGCTATGCCCGCGCCACCGGAAGGGTGGGGGTGTGCATGGCGACCTCCGGTCCCGGCGCCACCAACCTGGTGACGGGGATAGCGAACGCCTTCATGGACTCCGTGCCCCTGGTGGCCATAACCGGACAGGTGGCCACCAACCTCATAGGGACCGACGCCTTCCAGGAGGCGGACACCACCGGGATCACCATGCCCATAGCCAAGCACAACTACCTGGTGAAGGACCCCGCGGATATCCCCGACGTGGTGCAGGAGGCCTTCTACATCGCCTCCACGGGCAGGCCGGGGCCGGTGGTCATAGACGTGCCGGTGGACGTCTCCCGCGGCGAGCTCACCTATCACCGGCGCGAGCATCCCGCGCTGCGCGGCTACAAACCCACCTACAAAGGGCACAAAAAGCAGATCAAGCTCGCAGCCCAGGCCATCCTGCGCGCCCGCAATCCCGTCATCTACGCCGGGGGAGGGGTGATAACCTCCAACGCCGCCGCGGAACTCAAGAGGCTGGCGGTGGACAACGGCATCTTCGTCACCCACACCCTCATGGGCAAGGGGGCCTTCCCGGAGACCCACAAGCTATCCCTGGGGATGCTGGGCATGCACGGCACGCGGTGCGCCAATTACGCCATGTGCGAGACGGACCTCATCATCGCGGTGGGGGCGCGCTTCGACGACCGCATCACCGGCAAGCTCTCGGAGTTCGCCCCCAAGGCCACGGTGGTGCACATCGATATCGATCCCGCCGAGATCGGCAAGAACGTCTATGCCCATATCCCCATCGTGGGCGACGCGAAGCAGGTCCTGCGCGATCTCAACGCGGCGGTCAAGGAGATAAAGGCGGAGACGGAGAAACCGGACCGCGGGGAGTGGAACCGTCTCATATCGGAATGGAAGCGCAAGTACCCCCTGGCCTACGACAAGAGCGGCGGGTTGAAACCGCAGTTCGTGGTGGAGAAGATATATGAGGTCACGCGGGGGGAGGCCATCATCTGCACCGAAGTGGGGCAGAACCAGATGTGGGCGGCGCAGTATTATCCCATGGAAAAGCCGCGCCGTTTCATCTCCTCCGGCGGCCTTGGGACCATGGGCTTCGGGTTCCCCGCCGCCATCGGGGCCCAGCTCGGGAAGCCCGATGAGCTGGTCATCGACATCGCGGGGGACGGGAGCTTCCAGATGACCTTGCAGGAGATGGCCACGGCGGTGCTGGAGGGCGCGCCGGTCAAGGTGGCCATCCTCAATAACGGTTATCTGGGCATGGTGCGCCAGTGGCAGCAGCTCTTCTACGGTCGCACCTATTCCTGCTCCTGCCTGGAGAGGGAGCGCGATTGCCCCGACTTCGTGGCCTTGGCGGAGGCCTACGGGGCCAAGGGATTGCGCGTCAGGGAGCCCGAGGAGGTCGAGCCCGCGCTGCTGGAGGCCATGGAGGCCGACTGCCCGGCGGTCATCGATTTCCGCGTGGAGCCGGAGGAGAACGTCTATCCCATGGTGGCCCCGGGCGCGCCCCTCTACGACATGATCGGGGACATGCTCTACCCGGTGGAGAAGATCCACCCTGAAAAGGCCGAGGAGCCCTTCCTCTAAGGGGTGATGGGGATGAAACACACGCTTTCCGTGCTGGTGGAGAACAAGCCCGGGGTGCTGGCGAGGGTGGCGGAGCTCTTCGCCCGCCGCGGTTTCAACATCGAGAGCCTGGCGGTGGGGACGACGGAAAAGCCGGACATATCGCGCATGACCATCGTGGTGGACGTGGCGGAGCACTCCCTGGAACAGGTGCGCAAGCAGCTCCACAAGCTGGTCAACGTCATCGAGATCGTGGACCTGGATCCCGAGGCCTCGGTGGCCAGGGAGATGGTGATGGTGAAGGTGAGGGCGGACACCTCCAACCGCTCCGAGATCATCGAGATCGCGGACATCTTTCGCGGCAACATCGTGGACGTGTCCCGCGAGAGCATCACCGTGGAGGTGACCGGGAACGCCTCCAAGCTCAGCGCCTTCGAGGATCTGGTAAAGCCCTACGGCATCAAGGAGCTGGTGCGGACGGGAAAGGTG
This sequence comes from Candidatus Solincola daggyaiensis, assembly GCA_015711825.1. Lineage (GTDB taxonomy): Bacteria > Actinomycetota > Geothermincolia > Geothermincolales > RBG-13-55-18 > Solincola_B > Solincola_B daggyaiensis. The sequence continues at coordinate 20,871 of MU158528.1, read as the reverse complement.
GCGCTGCCGCGCGGCAAATAGGCCTGGTGGCTTGAAGAGCGGATATCGACGCCTCGGCGAGAACCGCGACGCATGGCGGTGGAGAGGGAGCGGAAAACGCTTCACGGCGCGTATTGCACGGGCATGATCACGGTAAGACGCGTTCCTTGTTCCCGCGGGGCCTCGATTTTCGCCGAACCTGAGCGAGAGCGCTTGCGTACGGCCTGCGTTCCGCGCTCATGCCCGGGCGCGAGGTCCGGGACTGACGGGAGAGCGCTGCGATGGGGGAGGCGTCTGGTATGATAGCGAGAAATCGGCCCTGCAGCCGCCAGGGTGCCCGGGTGCGGGAATAAGCTAAAGCCTGAGGAGGTAGAAAATGGCAGAGATCTATTACGACCGCGACGCGGACCTTTCCCTCCTGGAGGGGAAAAAGGTGGCGATAATAGGTTTCGGGAGCCAGGGACATGCCCACGCTCTCAACCTCAAGGACTCCGGCGTGGAGGTGGTGGTGGGGCTGCGGGAGAACAGCCCCTCGCGGCAGAAGGCCATGCATGCGGGCCTGGAGGTGGCGGGGGTCGCGGAGGCGGCGGAGGCGGGAGACATCGTGATGATCCTCGTCCCCGACCAGGACCACCGCCGCATCTACAGCGAGAGCGTCGAGCCCGGGCTGAAGGAGGGCGACGCCCTCTTCTTCGCCCACGGCTTCAACATCCATTACCACCAGGTCGTCCCTCCCCGTTTCGTGGACGTGGTCATGGTGGCCCCCAAGGGTCCGGGACACATGGTGCGCCGCATGTACGAGCAGGGCAGCGGTGTCCCCTCCCTGGTGGCCGTGCACCAGGACTATACCGGGCGTGCCCTGGCCACGGGGCTGGCCTACGCCAAGGGCCTGGGAGCGACGCGCGCGGGGGTCATCAGGACCACCTTCGAGGAGGAGACGGAGACCGACCTCTTCGGGGAGCAGTGCGTGCTCTGCGGCGGCGTCTCCGAGCTCATCCGCGCCGGGTTCGATACCCTGGTGGAGGCGGGATACCAGCCGGAGATAGCCTATTTCGAGTGTCTGCACGAGCTCAAGCTCATCGTGGACCTCATCTACGAGGGCGGGATTTCCTACATGCGCTATTCCATAAGCGACACTGCGGAATACGGGGACGTCACGCGCGGCAGGCGGATCATCACCCAGGAAACCCGCGCGGAGATGCGCCGCATCCTGGAGGAGGTGGTGAGCGGCGAGTTCGCCCGCGAGTGGATACTGGAAAACCAGGCGGGAAGGCCGGTCTATCACGCCCTGCGCCGCCGCGACTCCGAGCATCTCATCGAGCGCGTGGGCAAGGAACTGCGCTCCATGATGAGCTGGTTGCGGCGAGAATAGGGCAAAGACCTCCCTCGGTCTCCGAGCCCGAGGGGTCCGTCACCGCGGATCGCGCCATGGCGGCATGGCACGTTTTTAGGCTTGCCGGCCTCGTTCCAGGATGAGGGGTTTTTCCGCTTCCCGCGCTGCAAGCACTCGCCGCCTCCACCGCGTGATGAGGGCTTTAGGAGCGGCGGAAAGTCCGCGGGGAGAGCGAAACCCTTGACGCGGGGATTTCTGTTATTATTAGAGGACATAACCCGTTGCAGGGCGAAGCCCCCTTTGAAGGGGCTTCGTGGCGGGAGGTATGCGCGAGCAATCATGGCAAGCGTGAAAAGGGTGGAGGTTACCCTGAAAACCGGGTGAAGGCGGAAGGACGATCGACAGGAGGACGGTAATGATTCGCAAGGAGTATCTCATGACCCCGGGTCCCACGCCCATCCCCTACCAGGTAAGCCTGGCGCAGGCGGAGCCCATGATCCACCACCGCACGCCGGCGTACACGGAGATCTTCGTGCGCATGGTGGAGGGGTTGAAGAAGGTCCTGCTCACCTCCAACCACGTGCTAACCTTCGCCGCATCCGGCACGGGTGCCATGGAGGGGGCGGTGGCCAACTGCTTCAGCCCCGGCGATCGCGTGCTGGTGGCGGTGGGCGGGAAGTTCGGACAACGCTTCGCGGAGATAGCCAAAGTGTACAAGCTGTCGGTCGAGCTCTACGAATATCCCTGGGACGAGGCGGCCGACCCCGAGGTCATAGCGGCGCTCCTGAAGGACAAGCCGGACATCAAAGGGGTCTTCGTCACCCACAGCGAGACCTCCACCGGGGTGGTGAACGACGTCAAATGCATCGGGGAGGTGGTGAGGGATACCCCCGCCATCCTGGTGGTGGACTCCATCAGCGGGGCGGGGGCGCTGGAGCTGCGTACCGACGAATGGGGCGTGGACGTGTTGGTGACCGGCTCCCAGAAGGCGCTGATGACCCCGCCCGGCCTGGCGGCGGCGGCGGTGAGCGCCAAGGCGTGGGAGCTCATAGAGGCCGCCGATTCCCCCGCCTATTACTTCTGCTTCAAGAAGGCGCGTAAAAAGTACGACTCCCAAAGCCCGGAGACGCCCTACACGCCCGCCATCGGGCTGGTGAAGGCCATGTCCGAGGCGGTGGAGCTGCTCCTGGCGGAGGGCCTGGAGGAGGCGTGGGAGCGGCACCGCGTGCTGGCCCTGTGCACCAGGGACGCGGTGCGGGCCATGGGGCTGGAATTGTTTCCCAAAGCCCTGCAAGGGGCCTTCGCGGTGACCGCGGTGAAGGCGCCGCAGGGCATAAGCGGGGGAGATGTCGTCAGGCATATGAACCGCGTTCACGGCGTGATCATCGCCGGCGGACAGGACCGCCTGAAGGGAAAGATATTCCGCATCGGGCACGTGGGCTACTACAATTTCTTCGACATGGTCGTCGCGCTTTCCGCCCTGGAGATGACCCTGACGGCGCTCGGTCATCGGCTGGAGCTGGGAAGCGGCCTGGCGGCGGCGGAGAGTAGGTACATGGAGTTGACCGGAAGCGCGCGGCCGTGAGCTTGAGGGCCGCGGCGCGCCGGAGGCGAAGGCGAAGAGAGGAGGGCTGAGAGTTGGCTCGCGTCCTGGTCAAGGAGAAGATCGCGGAGAGCGGCATAGAGCTGCTGCGCAGGGATTTCGAGGTCGACTACCTCCCGGATATGACCCGCGAGGAGCTCCTCGGACGCATCGGCGGCTACGAGGCCCTCATCGTGCGCAGCGCCACCCGGGTGGACGCCGAGCTCATCCGGGCCGCGGAGCGCATGAAGGTCATCGGGCGCGCCGGGGTGGGGGTGGACAACATCGACGTGGAGGCGGCTACCAAGAAGGGGATAATGGTCATCAACGCCCCCCAGAGCAACATCATCTCCGCCGCCGAGCAGACCATGGCCTTGCTCATGGCCTTGTGCCGCAACATCCCCGAGGCGGTCAACTCCCTGAGAGGCAAATGCTGGGAACGCTCCAGGTTCGAGGGAGTGGAGCTCTACCACAAGGTCATGGGGATCATAGGGCTGGGGCGCATCGGCACCCTGGTGGCGCAGCGCTGCCTGGCCTTCGGCATGCGCGTGGTGGCCTTCGACCCTTACATCTCGGAGGACAAGGCGAAGAGGCTGGGGGTGGAGTTGGTGCCCCACCTCGAAGACCTTCTGTCGCAGTGCGATTTCATAACCGTTCACCTGCCTAAAACCAAGGACACCTACCACCTCCTGGGGGAGGCGGAGTTCGCGAAGATGAAGGACGGGGTGCGCGTGCTAAACGTGGCCCGGGGAGGCATCATCGACGAGGACGCGCTTCTCGCCGCGCTGGACTCCGGCAAGGTGGCAGGGGCCGCCCTGGACGTCTTCGAGAACGAGCCGGCGACGGAATGCCCGCTCATAGAGCACCCCAAGGTCATCGCCACCCCGCACATAGGGGCGTCCACCCAGGAAGCCCAGGACCGCGCCGGTACCATGATCGCCGAGTTCGTCAGCGCCGCCCTGAAAGGGGAATTCGTGGCCAACGTGGTCAACCTTCCCGTGCCCGCGGAAATCGACGAGTCTGTGCGCCTCTTCCTTCCCCTGGCGGAAAAGCTCGGGCTGCTCCTCACCCACCTGGTGGAGGGGCATGTGGACGAGATCGAGGTGGAATACCTGGGCGGCCTGGCGGAATACGAGACCGGGGTGCTCACGGTGGCGGTGCTCAAGGGCTTTTTCCAGAAAATAGTGTTCGAGCCGGTGAACTACATCAACGCCCCCTTGTTCGCCAAGGAGCGCGGCATCGCGGTCAGGGAGACCAAATCCGAGCAGACGCGCGACTACGTCAACCTGGTGATGGTGCGCGGGCGCCGCGACGGGAATGAGGTGGCGGTGGGAGGCACCCTGGTAGGGCTTTCCAACGCCGAGCGCTTCGTGCACGTTTACGAGTACGATATCGACCTCGGGCCCTCGCAGTACATGGCCTTTTTCCGCTATGATGATGTCCCGGGGATGATTGGGAAGATAGGCACCATCCTCGGGGACCACGACATCAACATCGCCCACATGCAGGTGGGAAGGCGCAAGATAGGCGGAGAGGCGGTGATGGGCATCAACGTGGATATCCCCATTCCCGACGAGGTGATGGAGGAGATCCGGGCGGTGCCCAGGGTGAGGGACTGCAGGTTCATCGTGCTGTGGTGAGTCGTCGGGGGAGGAATAGGCCATGACGGAAAGGATCTACATATTCGACACCACGTTGCGTGACGGCGAGCAGGCGCCGGGGATCAGCCTCAACCAGAGGGAGAAGGTGGAGATCGCCGAGCAGCTCGCGCGCCTGGAGGTGGACGTCATCGAGGCCGGCTTTCCCGTTTCCAGCCCCTCCGATTTCGAGGCGGTGAAGGCGGTGGCCAAGACGGTCAAGGGCCCGGTCATCTGCGCCCTCGCCCGCACCGACCGCAACGATATCGACTGGGCCTGGGAGGCCCTGATGTACGCGGAGAGGCCGCTCATACACACCTTTCTCTCGACGTCCGAATACCACATGAAGTACCAGCTGAAGAAGACGCCCAAGCAGGTGCTGGAGATGGCCCGCGAGGCGGTGGCCTACGCCCGCAAATACGTGGAAAACGTGGAGTTCTCGGCCATGGACGCCACGCGCTCCGACCCCGCCTTCCTCTACCAGGTCTATGCCGCCGCCATCAAGGCGGGAGCCACGGTGATCAATATCCCCGATACCGTGGGATACGCCCTGCCGGACGAGTTCGCGGCGTTGGTGCGGGGGGTCATGGAAAACGTGCCCGGAATAGAGAAAGTGGTGGTGAGCGTGCACTGCCATAACGACCTGGGCCTGGCGGTGGCCAACTCCATCGCCGCCGCCAAGGCGGGCGCGCGTCAGATAGAATGCGCCGTGAACGGCCTGGGCGAGCGCGCCGGCAACGCCTCCCTGGAGGAGATCGTGATGATCATCAACACCCGGCGCGACGCCACCGATATGACCACGGGAGTGAACACGCGCGAGATCTACCAGACCTCGCGCCTGGTGTCCATGCTCACCGGATATAACGTGCAGCCCAACAAGGCGGTGGTGGGGGAGAACGCCTTCGCGCACGAGTCGGGAATACACCAGGACGGGGTGCTCAAGCACCGCCAGACCTACGAGATCATGAGCCCAGAGGACGTGGGCCTGGTTGAGTCGGAGATCTACCTGGGCAAACACTCCGGCCGCCACGCCCTCAAGGCCAAGCTGGAGGAGATGGGCTTCTACCTCGACGACAAGGGGCTGGAGCGGGCTTTCATACGCTTCAAGGAGCTGGCGGGCAAGAAAAAGGAGATCTCGGTAAAGGACATCGAGGCCATCGCCCTGGACGAGATCCGCACCCTGGAGGAGCTCTTCCAGCTCGACTACATGCAGTCTTCCTCGGGCACGGGCGCCATACCCATCGCCGCGGTCAAGCTCTCCCGCGAGGGCAAGAGCTACGAGGCCACCTCCACCGGCGACGGCCAGGTGGACGCGGTATGCAAGGCCATCCTCAAGGCCACCAAGGTCAAGGCCAAGCTCAAGGCCTACCAGGTGCAGGCCATCACCAAGGGCCTGGACGCCATGGGGGACGTGACCATCAAGCTGGACGTGGAGGGCCACGAGGTGGTGGGCCGGGGGGTGAGCCCGGACATCATCGAGGCCAGCGCCCGCGCCTATATCAACGCCATAAACCGCGCCGTGCAAAAGGGCCTGCTGGAAAAGAAGAAGCTGGCGCTGAAGGCGAGGTCCTCCGGCGCGGCCAAGAAGGCTCCTGCGAAGAAAGCGGCCAAGAAGGCCTCCGCCGCCAAGAAAAGCGCCAAGAAAAGCGCCAAGAAAAGCAAGGCCTGATCCTTCTTCCGGGTGATTTCGCATGGGAATGACCATCACCGAGAAGATACTCGCGTTCCACTGCGGCCGCGACGAGGTGCGGCCGGGGGAGCTCATCAACGTCGGCGTGGACCTGGCGCTGGCCAACGATATCACCGCGCCGCTGGCCATCGAGGCCTTTCGGGCCATGGGCGCGGAGCGGGTGTTCGACCCCGCGCGGGTGGCGTTGGTACCCGATCATTTCGCGCCCGCCCGCGACATCGCAGCGGCGGAGAACTGCGCCAGGATGCGCGCCTTCGCGCGCGAGCAGGGCCTGCAGCATTACTTCGAGATGGGAAGGGTGGGCATCGAGCACGTCCTCCTTCCCGAGGAGGGCCTGGTGCTGCCGGGCGACCTGGTGGTGGGGGCGGACTCGCACACCTGCACCTACGGAGCCCTGGGAGCTTTTTCCACAGGCATGGGTTCCACGGACCTGGCCATGGCCATGGCCCTGGGCGAGGTGTGGCTGCGCGTTCCCGAGAGCGTGTTGCTGGAATACCATGGCGAGCTCAAGCCCTGGGTGTGCGGCAAGGACCTCATCCTGCACACCATCGGAGCCATGGGGGTGGACGGGGCTCGCTACCGCGCCATGGAGTTCCGCGGCCCGGCCATAGACGCCCTTTCCGTGCAGGGCAGGTTCACCATGGCCAACATGGCGGTGGAGGCAGGGGCCAAGAACGGCATCTTCCACGTGGACGCAAAGACCAGGGCCTGGCTTGAGGGCAGGGCGCGGCGCGATTACCGCGTGTTCGAGAGCGACCCCGACGCCTCCTACGCGGAGAGATTGCTTTTCGACGTCGGCGGCCTGGAGCCCCAGGTGGCCCTGCCGCACCTGCCCTCCAACGTCAAGCCGGTGTCCGAGGTGGGAGAGATCCCGGTGGACCAGGTGGTCATCGGCTCCTGTACCAACGGCTGGCTCGAGGATATGGAGACGGCGGCGAGGATACTGGAGGGGAGGCAGGTGCATCCCCACGTGCGCTGCATCGTCTTCCCCGGGACTCCCCGCATCAAGCGGGAGATGATACGCCGGGGATGGATGGACATCCTCCTTTCCGCGGGCGCGGTGGTCAGCACCCCCACCTGTGGGCCTTGCCTCGGCGGGCACATGGGGGTGATAGCGGCGGGAGAGAGGGCGGTATCCACCACCAACCGCAACTTCGTGGGCCGCATGGGCCACAAGGAGGGAGAGGTCTACCTGACGGGACCCGCGGTGGCCGCGGCCTCGGCGGTGACGGGAAGGATAACCCACCCCCGGGAGGTGATGGGGAGATGAGGGGATCGCTGCTGGAGGGCAAGGCCTGGCGTTACGGGCGCGACGTGGACACCGACGTCATCATCCCCGCCCGTTACCTCACCGCAACCGACGAGCGAGAGCTGGGGTCGCACTGCCTGGAGGACCTGGACGCAGCTTTCGCCTCCAAGGTGGAAAAAGGGGACATCATCGTGGCGGAGGAAAACTTCGGCTCGGGATCCTCGCGCGAGCACGCCCCCCTGGCCATCAAGGGCTGCGGGGTGTCCTGCGTGGTCGCCTCCTCCTTCGCGCGCATCTTCTACCGCAACGCCATAAACGTGGGCCTTCCCATCCTCGAGTGCCCCGAGGCGGTTCAGGGCACCAAGACCGGAGACCGCCTGCGCGTGGATCTGGGGAGCGGCACCATCGAGAACCTGTCCACCGGCAAGACCTACCAGGCCCAGCCTTTCCCGGATTTCATGCGCGAGATCATCGCCCTCGGGGGCTTGGTGGATTACGTGAGAAGACGCCTGGGAGCGTAAGCAGAACCGGCCGCTCCCTGAACTGAGGCGTGAAAGGCGGAGGCGCGGAGAACAGGGGAGAGAAGATGTACAGGATAGCGGTTATTCCCGGGGACGGTACCGGTCCCGAGGTCACGCGCGAGGCGGTGAGGGCCCTGGAGGCCGCCGCCGAGAGCGCGGGCTTCGATTTCCATGCCCATACCTTCGACTACGGGGGAGACCGCTACCTGAAGACGGGCGTGGTGTTGGACGACGAGGAACTGGAGGGTCTGAAGGCCTACGACGCCATACTCCTCGGGGCCATCGGCCACCCCGACGTGAGGCCCGGCGTGCTTGAGCAGGGCATCCTGCTGCGCATCCGCTTCGCCCTCGACCAGTACATAAACCTGCGGCCGGTGAAGCTGTACCCCGGCGTGGACTGCCCCTTGAAGGACAAGGGGCCGGAGGACATCGATTTCGTGGTGGTGAGGGAGAACACCGAGGGGCTTTACGCCGGCACGGGGGGTTTTCTCCGCAAGGGGACGCCGGACGAGGTGGCGGTGCAGGAGAGCGTGAACACCCGCAAGGGCGTGGAGCGCTGCCTCCGCTTCGCCTTCGAGTACTGCCGCCGCCGCGACCAGGGGCGCAAGCTCACTCTGTGCGGAAAGACCAACGTGCTCACCTACGCCTGGGACCTCTGGGAGCGGGCCTTCAAGGAGATCGCGGCGGAGTACCCGGATATCGCCACCGACTACGCCCACGTGGACGCCATCTGCATGTGGTTCGTGAAGAACCCGGAGTGGTTCGACGTGGTGGTCACCGACAACATGTTCGGGGACATCATCACCGACCTGGGGGCCATGATCCAGGGGGGCATGGGCATAGCCGCGGGAGGGAACATCAACCCCGAGGGGACATCCATGTTCGAGCCCATAGGGGGGTCGGCGCCCAAGTACACCGGCAAGAACGTCATCAACCCCCTGGCGGCCATCTGCGCGGTACAGATGATGCTCGACCACCTGGGGGAGCGCGAGGCGGCGGGCATGGTGGAAAAAGCGGTCATGCGCGTCTGCGCCCAGGACCTTGAGTCCATGTCCGCGGGGCGCATGGGCAAGTCCACTTCGGAAGTGGGGGATCTTGTCGTAAAATACATCAGGGAACAGAAAGGGTGACGCCGGGGGGAGGAACGGAGCGGAGGTAGTTTTCGATGCCCATACCTGAAGTAGATAAGATCTGGATGGACGGCGAGCTGGTGGACTGGAAGGATGCCAAGATCCACCTTCTCACGCATTCCCTGCATTACGGGTCGGGGGTGTTCGAGGGCATACGCGCCTACGAGACCCCGCGAGGTGCGGCGGTGTTCCGCCTCACCGACCACATGAAGCGGCTGTTCCGCTCGGCGGCCATCTACCGCAAGCCCATACCCTTCACCCTGGAGGAGCTGGTGGAGGCCACCAAGGTGGTCATCCGCGCCAACGGCCTCAAAAGCTGCTACATCCGGCCCATCGCCTTTCGCGGCTACGGGGAGATGGGGCTGCACCCCATGGCGGCGCCGGTCAACGTGGCCATCGCCGTGTGGCCTTGGGGCGCTTACCTGGGGGAGGAGGGCATAAAGCACGGGGTGAGGGCCAAGGTCTCCTCCTTCCGCCGTAACGAGTCCAATTCCATACCCACCGCCGCTAAAGCCACCGGACAGTACCTCAACTCCATCCTCGCCAAGATGGAGGTGGTGGAGGCGGGATATGACGAGGCCATTCTGCTCAACCTGCACGGGCATGTCGCGGACGGAGCGGGGGAGAACGTCTTCGTGGTCAGGAACGGCGTGCTGTTCACCCCTCCCACCTCGGCGGGAGCCCTGGAGGGCATCACCAGGGACTCGGTGATGCGCATAGCGGAGGACATGGACATCCCCTGCCGGGAAAGGGACCTGGTGCGCACCGACCTCTATATCGCGGACGAGGCCTTCTTCACCGGTACCGCGGCGGAAGTGGTTCCCATCCGGGAGATAGACGACCGCGTGATCGGGGACCCCGGCCCCATCACCAGGCGTATCCAGGAGAAATTCTTCGAGATAGTGAGGGGCGGGGATAAGGCCTATGAGCACTGGCTCGAGTACGTGGATTGACGCGCCGTGGCGGGCCTCGCCGCACCGGCACCCGTGAACGTAACATGATCGCCTGCGGGGGGCGGAATCGTTCCATGCCTGGAAAGATATGCTTATGAGCGGCCAAGAGATAAAACTGTACGACACCACCCTGCGGGACGGCGCCCAGCGCGAAGGGGTGTCCCTCTCGGTGGAGGACAAGCTCAAGATCCTGCGGCGGCTGGACGAGTTCGGCTTCCACTATGTGGAATGCGGATACCCGGCGTCCAACCCCAAGGAGGAGGAGTTTTTCCGCCGCCTGGCCCAGGTGGATCTTAAAGGCGCGGTGCCGGTGGCCTTCGGCTCCACCCGCAAGGCCATGATCGGCACCGAAAAGGACCGCGGGCTGGAGGAGCTGTTGCGCGCGCAGACCCCCGCCGTCTGCATCGTGGGCAAGAGCTGGGAGCTGCACGTGCGCACCGCGTTGCGCACCCGCCTGGAGGAGAACCTGTACATGATCGCCGACAGCGTGGACTACCTCAAGCGCCGCGGCCGCGAGGTCATCTACGACGCCGAGCACTTCTACGACGCCTACAGGGGCAATCCCGACTACGCCATGAAGACGGTGAGGGCGGCCGTGGAGGCGGGAGCGGACTGGGTGTGTCTTTGCGACACCAACGGCGGCGCCATGCCGTGGGAGGTGCGGGAGATAACCGCCGCGGTGGCGCGCGAGCTCTCCGTTCCCCTGGGGGTGCACGCCCACAACGACGGCGATTGCGCGGTGGCCAACAGCCTGGTGGCGGTGGAGGAGGGCGTGACCATGGTGCAGGGCACCATCAACGGCTACGGCGAGCGCTGCGGCAACGCCGATCTCTGCTCCATCATCCCGGCCTTGGTCCTGAAGATGGGCCGGGAGGCGGTGGACGCGGAGAGACTGAAGGGCCTGACGGAGCTCTCCCACTTCGTGAGCGAGATCATGAACATAAAGCCCGATTCCCACCAGCCGTACGTGGGACAGAAGGCCTTCTCCCATAAGGGCGGCCTGCACGTGAGCGCGGTGATGCGCGAGCCGGAGACCTACGAGCATATCAGGCCGGAGTCCGTGGGCAACCGGCAGCACATAGAGGTCTCGGAGCTCTCCGGCAAGAGCACCATCATCATCAAGGGCAAGGAGCTGGGATACGATCTCTCGCAGAGCCCCGAGAAGGTGCAGGAGATCCTGGACATGATCAAGGAGATGGAGCACCGCGGATACCACTTCGAGGCCGCCGACGGCTCCTTCGAGCTGCTCATGCGGCGGCACCTGGGCCTGCACCGGGTCTTTTTCCGCCTGGAGAGCTTCCGGGTGATCATGGAGAAGAGGGAGGACGGGAAGGTGGTCACCGAGGCCACCATCAAGGTGCACGTGCGGGGAAAGCGCATCATCGCCACCGGGGAGGGAAACGGCCCCGTGAACGCCCTGGACAACGCGCTGCGCCTGGCCATCGGGCGCGCCTACCCGGAGCTCGACGACATCGATCTCGAGGACTACAAGGTCCTGATCCTCAACCCCGAGAAGGCCACCGCCGCGGTGACGCGGGTGCTCATCGAGAGCGGCGACGGCGAGAAGACCTGGGGCACCATCGGGGTCTCCGAGAACATCATCGAGGCCTCCTGGCAGGCCCTGGTGGACTCCATCGAGTACGGCCTTCTGCACAAGAAAGCCCAGCCCGAATAGGGTGGACGTCCGTTCCCGTGCGCGAGGCCGTCAAAGGCGAAGGTGTCGCGGCGTCGGGCGAGCAAGGGAAGTTTGCGGCATACGGCCCGGCCCGGGATATCGAAGCCACGGTCGGGCACGCGCTCTTTGCGCTCCGTGCCGGAGAAGGGCGCGGAGGGTTCCTCGCCGCGGCGGAGGAGAGCGCAGCTAATGGATAAATATGGTAGATAGACCTGAAGACGGACCCGTGGAGGCGCGATGAAGCTGGCGCGGTACAGGCACCAAGGGCACATCTTTTTCGGCGTGCTCGAGGAGGGGGTGCTGCACGAGTTGGAGCGCACTCCCTTCCTGGATGCGAGGAGGCAGGGAAGGAGTTACCCGCTGGAGGAGGTGGAGCTGCTCCCACCCGTCTTTCCCCAGAAGATCATCGCCGTGGGGCTCAACTACCGGGACCACGCGGAGGAATTCGGGTTGGAGATGCCGGACGAGCCCGTGCTGTTCATGAAGCCGTCCTCCTCCCTGCTGGCCCACGGTGGGGAGATAGTCTACCCACAGATGAGCAAGCGAGTGGATTACGAGGCGGAGCTGGTGCTGGTGTGCGGGAGGGAATGCCGCAACGTGACCCCGCGGGAGGCCGCTTCCTGCGTCCTCGGATACACCTGCGGCAACGACGTCACCGCTCGCGACCTGCAGGCCAAGGACGGGCAGTGGACGCGTTCCAAAAGCTTCGACACCTTCTGCCCCCTGGGGCCCATCATCGAGACCGAGCTGGACCCCTCGGACCTCAGGATAGAGCTGAGGCTCAACGGCGAGACGCGCCAGTCCTCCACCACCGCCAACATGGCCTTCGGCCCGGCGGACCTCCTGAGCTTCGTCTCCCGCGTAATGACCCTCTACCCCGGCGACTTGATCATGACCGGCACCCCCTCGGGGGTGGGAGAGATGTTCCCCGGCGACACCGTGGAGGTGATCATCCAGGGCCTCGACCCCCTGCGCAACCGGGTCGTCTCCTGCTGAACCTTTGTCGGCGCGGAAACCTCGCATGCCGGGAGCTGTGATATCATTATCTGCGAAGTTTTCCGGTGGTGTGGTCGAGAGGAGTCCCGCTTTGCGCCTGCGTTTCGCGCCCAGCCCGACGGGTTACCTCCACGTGGGGGGAGCCCGCACCGCGCTCTTCAACTGGCTTTTGGCGCGCCGACACGGCGGCTCCTTCATCCTGCGCATAGAGGATACCGACCTCTCCCGCTCCACCGAGGAGGCCATCGAGGCCATCATCCGGGACATGCGCTGGCTGGGGCTGGACTGGGACGAGGGCCCCGAGGTGGGGGGCGAGCACTGGCCATACCGCCAGACGGGCCGCGTGAACCTCTATCGCCGGGCTGCCGAGGAGCTGATGCGCAAAGGCGCCGCCTACCGCTGTTTCTGCCTCCCGGAGGAACTGGCGGAGCGACGCGAGAAAGCGCTGAAGGAGGGGAAGAGCCCCATGTACGACCGGCGCTGCCGCCGCATCCCGTGGGAGGAATCCAGGGATATGGCAAAAGATGGGAAGCCGTTCGCGATCCGCTTCGCGGTGCCGGAGGGAGAGACGGTGGTGCGGGACCTGGTGCGGGGCGAGGTTCGCTTCCGCAACCAGGAGATAGAGGACTTCGTGCTGCTGCGCAACGACGGCTCCCCCACCTACAACCTGGCGGTGGTGGTGGACGACCTCGATATGCGCATCACCCACGTGGTGCGAGGGGACGACCACCTCCCCAACACCCCCAAACAGATCCTGCTCTACCGCGCCCTGGAAGCGGAGGAGCCGGCCTTCGCCCACCTGCCCATGATCGTGGGGCGGGACGGCAAGCCGCTCTCCAAGCGCCACGGCGACGTGGCGGTGGGGAGCTTCCGGGAAAGGGGCTTCCTGCCCGACGCCATGGTCAACTTCCTGGCGCTGCTGGGCTGGTCCCTGGACGATTCCACCACCATCATGGACCGTGACACCCTGGTGGCCGGCTTCGCGCTGGAGCGGGTCAGCTCCAAGCCCGCGGTATGGGACGACGAGAAGCTGGTGTGGATGAACTCCCAGTACATTATGGCCATGGACGACCAGGCGCTGGCGCAGGCCCTGATGCCCTTTCTGGCGCAGGCGGGCCTGGCGGAGGAGGGTGACCCCGGCGCCCTGGAAAGGATGCGGCGCATCTCCCCCCTGGTGCGCGAGCGCATCAAGACCCTGACCGACGCCGTGCCCCTGGTGGCCTTCTTCTTCCGGGAGGTGGAGGCGGAGGAGGACGCGCGCGAGCTGCTGAGGGGAGAGGAAAGCCGGGCCGTCCTGAGGGAGACGGGCAAGAGGCTTCTGGAGCTGGAGAGCTTCGACGCCGCCGCGTTGGAGGAGTCCATGCGCGCCATGGCGGACGAGATGGGGGTAAAGCCCCGCAAGGCCTTCCAGCCGGTACGCGCCGCCGTGAGCGGGAGCAGGGTGAGCCCGCCCCTCTTCGAGTCCATGGAGATACTGGGGCGGGAGACGTGCCTGCGGCGCATCGCCCGCTCCCTGGAGGAGAACTGAGGCGGGGGAGGGAGGAAATGCATCTGCGCTGGCTGGGAACGGCGGGTTTCGAGGTCATCAGCGGCTCCCGATCCCTGCTCATAGACCCCTATTTCACCCGCAACCCCGAGGCGCGCCCTCGCCAGGACCTGAGGGCCGAGGATTTTGCGGGCGCCAAGGCGGTGCTCCTCACCCACGGGCACTTCGACCACGCCTACGACGTGGCCGAGCTGGTGGATGCGAGCGCAGCGGAGGTGTTCGCCTCCCCGGTGGTCTGCCAGTCGCTGGCGGCGCGGGGCGTGCCCTGGAACCGGCTGCGCCCGCGTTGGGGGGGCGAGAGCGATGAGATTGGCCCCTTCCGCTTCACGGCGGTACCGGCACAACACGTGACCTTCGACGCCCGGCTGGTTCTCGGCACTTTGTGGAAGTGCCTGCCCCGCCTGCCGGAGCTGGCTCGGCTGGGGTCGGCGCGCTACCCCTGCGGACAGGTCCTGGGGTGGTACATGGTAGCGGAGGGCAAGCGGCTTTTCCACCTGGGTAGCGCTTGCATGCCCTGGGACCTCGACGCCGAAGTTGACGTTTTCCTGGTGCCGGTACAGGGTAGGTCGGATATCTGCGAGGTGGCGGCGGAGCTGGTGCGCAGGGTAAAGCCCCGCGTGGTCATCCCCCACCACCACGACGACTTCTACCCGCCCCTCAGCCGCTACGTGGACCTGGGTCCCTTCCGCGAGGAGCTACGACGTATGGGCCTCGAGGTGGAGGTGCGGGAGCCGGAGCTGAACCGCCTCATGGAGATCTGACCGCACGGCCCTTTTTTTGACGGCGCGCCCGGCGCTCAGGGATAATGGGTGATAGCGGGAGAATCAACACATACGGAGAGGTGAAATGGAGAACAAGTCTTTCAAGGCCCTGGTGGTTCGAGAAGGGGAGGACAGGAGCTTCACGCGTGCCATCGAGACCAGGAGCATCGAGGAGCTGCCGCCCGGTGAGGTGATCATCCGGGTGCATTACAGCTCCGTCAACTACAAGGACGCGCTCTCCGCCAGCGGCAACCGCGGCGTCACCAAGAACTATCCCCACACCCCCGGCATCGACGCCGCGGGCACGGTGGAGGAGGACGCCAGCGGCCGCTTTTCCCCCGGAGAAGAGGTGCTGGTCACCGGGTACGATCTGGGCATGAACACCTCGGGGGGGCTGGCGGAGTACATCCGCGTCCCCGCGGAATGGGTGGTCAGACTGCCGGCGGGGCTTACCCTGCGCGAGTCCATGATCTACGGCACCGCCGGCTTCACCGCCGCCCTCTCGGTGCTCAAGCTGACCGGGGCGGGGGTAAAGCCCGCGGACGGCGAGGTGCTGGTCACCGGGGCCAGCGGCGGGGTGGGCTCCATCGCCATGCGCATCCTGGCCAAGATCGGGTTCGAGGTGGTGGCGGCTGCGGGCCTCATGGACGAGGCGGAGTTCTCCGAGTACGAGGCCAGGCTCAAGGCCCTCGGGGCCTCCCGCGTCGTCCCCGCCTCGGAGGTGAACGACACCTCGGGCAAGCTTTTGCTCAAGGGCGTGTGGCCCAACGCGGTGGACACCGTAGGGGGCAACGTCCTGGCCACGGTGGTCAAATCGACCGCCTACGGAGGGGTGGTGACCACCTGCGGCAACGCCGCCGGACACGAGTTGGACCTCAACGTCTATCCCTTCATCCTGCGCGGGGTGAGCCTGCTGGGCGTGGACTCGGTGGAATGCCCCATGGAGCCGCGCCTCAAGGTGTGGGAGAAGCTGGCGGGGGAGTGGAAGCTGGACAACCTGGAGGAGATGACCACCGAGGTCGCCCTGGAAGGGGTGGAGGAGAGGATAGGACTGCTCCTGGACAAGCGCTCCAAGGGCCGCACCCTGGTGAAGGTCCTACCGTAAAAACCCTTCTCACGCCGGAAGGGATGGGAAGGAGCCGGCGCCATGCCTCCTCTTTGCTCATCCCCCGCAAAAACCGGCTCCCGTTTTCCATGAACTGCCGCAAAGACGCGTCGGCCTCGACGTTCATGCCGCCGGGGGGATGCGAGGGCGGGAGAGGGCGCGCGAGCAAAACCCGATCGCCCGCTCCGCCTAGGCCTGCGGGGAAAGTCCCAGGAGCTGCTCGGCGTTCTCGCGGTAGAGGCGGCGTCGCGTCTCCTCCTTGAGCCCCATCTCCTCCAGCTCCTTGACGATCCTCTGGCGGGAGACCAGGGGGTAGTCGCTCCCGAAGAGCACCTTGTGGGAGAGCACGCGGTCCATGTAGCGCACCACGAACTCCGGGATGTGGCGCGGGGCCC
>MU158528.1:0-4309 GCA_015711825.1 Candidatus Solincola daggyaiensis | reverse complement strand
AGGGCGCCCGCGCAACCGGGAACAGGCGGTGGTAGGCGAGCGCCACCAGATCGGCGCGGGGCCCAGCCGGCGATGTTGAACCACACGTTGAGGTTGCGCTGGCAGATGGTCATGGCCTCCTCGTACCAGGGCCAGCCGAAGTGGGCGATGATGATCTTGAGGTCGGGGAAGTCCACCGCCACCTCGTCGATGTCGATGGGACGGCAGTATTTGAGCTTGGTCCCGGTGTGAAACTGGGTGCCGGCGTGGAAGAGCACCGGGACGCCCAGGTCCCGTGCCTCCTCATAGACGGGGTACATCTCGCGGTCGCTGGGACGCAGCTCCAGGAGGTGAGGGAGGAGCTTGAGCCCGCGCAGCCCCAGCTCCTCCACCGCCCGCCGCAGCTCCCTGCGCGCCAGCACGCCCTTGTGGGGATCGACGCTGGCGAAGCCGATGAGGCGGTCCGGGTGCTCGGCCACCGCCTGGGCCACCAGGTCGTTGCTCACGCGGTAGCCCCAGCGCGTCTCGGCGTCGATGGCCACGATCACGGACCTGGCCACCCCGGCGGCGTCCATGTCCGCCAGGGTGTCTCCTATTTTCGGCAGGTTGCCGCCGAAGATGCGCAGGTATCCCTGGCGCATGGACTCGGGCATGGACATGATGGCTTCCTCGGTCCAGAGCTGGGCGTGGGTGTCGATGATCTCCATAGCCTCCTCCTAGGACATTGACGCCTCTTCCTCCCTTCCTCGCCGCCAACCATGATATCAGATTCCCGTGCCCATGGCCGTATAGCCTGGAGGCAAGCGTGCGGTTTTCAGGCATGGCGAGAACTGGGTGTCAGGTGAGAGGTCACGGCGCCGGCGAAGGGGAACGAGTCCGGTGGAAATATGCGCGACGGGTTTATGCGGTTATGGAACCGCACCTGAAACCGGGCGCATGACCAAGCGACTTGCGGTCAGGCATGCGGGTCCCGCCTCGCTCAAAACCGGAGTGCCCATCGGCTCTCCTTTTTCTCCGTGCCGGGGCCGCAAATCCGCCCTCGATGCCTGTTTCCGCCGGCCTTAAGGGACAGGACATTGAGCCCCGAGAGCCCTTATGCTATCATAGCCACTGACAATCCCTGGGGGATCGTCTAATGGTAGGACGCGAGACTCTGGATCTCGTTGTGAGGGTTCGAATCCTTCTCCCCCAGCCAGAACTGAATATCGAATGCGTGGCGCATTAGTCTAGTTGGCCTAGGACGCCGCCCTCTCAAGGCGGAGATCGCGGGTTCGAATCCCGCATGCGCTACCAGGATCGAGCTGGGATCATACAAGAGTATGATCCCAGCTTTATCTATCTTGCCATCGGATTTGCCGCCGAAAAGCCCCGGAAGAGGCCGTCCTCTTATGCCCGGAGGGCTGGGGATGAGCGGCCTTACGTAGTGGTCATGGGTTATCACTTGAAAACTCGCCTTCGTTTCCGGCTATGCGCCGCCGGGGAAAGCCGCCTTGACCGTCTCGACGACCTGCCTGGCCAGGCGTTCCGCCTCCTCCGCCTCGCCGGGGTCGTCGTAGAAGCGGGACGGCACTCCGCCGGGGAGCCCGTTGGGATATCTTGTGGGAATATAGTACGCGTCGAGCGATTTGGATCTCTTTATTCGGGAGAAAGCAGGGTCAATCCTCTCGGCCGCCTCCATCAGCTCCGCTACCGAATGGGTCCTGAAAACGTCAGGCTCCTGCAGTTTCAGGTACAGGTAAGCCTTCAGCGCCTTCTCCGCCGCCTGCTGAAAGTGGAAAAGGGCGAGGTAGAAACGTTCCCGCTTGCGCAGGTCTTCGGCGTCGGCGAATTCGTCCAGGGCCTGTAGGAGCCAACGCCGCGCCTCTTCTTCAGGAATCCTTTTCAAAAACCGTCCTCCCGTGTTCCAGGATCTGCTGCAGGAACGCGTTGGCCTTGGACTCTTCCGCCAGCTCGACGGTATTGAACACCAGGATATCCGAGGCCACCGCCAGGTCGATCTCGGAATAGATCAGGCGGGACCATTCCTTCCCGGAGCGTTCCCGCGGCATTATCACCAGGATGTCCAGGTCGCTTCCGGAATGTACGGCACCGCCCGAGAGAGAGCCGAATACCACCACCTTGATCGCGCCCATGCCCTCAAGTTGCGGCAACAGGCGTTGCAAGGAGGACTGCAGGAGCTCCTTCCTTGCCGTTTTCCTGCGCTCTAGCTCCTCGATATTCAGCATGGTCATCATCGGCCCTTGCCATCTTCCCACTATCTACAATAACACAAGTAAGAGGCACGCATACGCAGCATACAAATACGCGGTCCGTACCGCGTTACCACGAAACACGATGCGTTGCCGCCTTCACCCTGCCCGGTTTCGATGCCCCCCGTTCACGCCGGCAAGCGCGTGGCGAAAAACACGCAAGTCGTGTGGCCGGACACGAGCGCACCTGCGCCAACGGCGCCGAGGCCTGGTGAGGGACCTTACCAGGTTATCGAGAAAAGGCCATGCATATTTCGCGCCGCTTTGCAAACGGCGGTTTTGGGGCGAGGTGGTTTGTGGGCGCGGGCGCGTGTCGGAGGCGAGTTGCCGGCATCAGGCCCGCAGCAGCCACAGGCTGAAGGCCATCACCGCCATGCCCGCCATGGCCCCCAGGGTGGCGTAGGTGTCCTGGCCGTACTCGCGCGAGGCGGGGATGAGCTCGTCCATGGAGATATAGACCATGATCCCGGCCACCGCAGCCAGCACCCATCCCAGCACGGTGTCGTTGACGTAGCGCGTGAAGAAAAGCGCGGTGAAAAGCGCTCCCGCAGGCTCGGCGATGCCGGAGAGGAACGACCAGCGGAAGGCTTTGCCCCGGCTGCCCGTGGCCAGGTAGACCGGCGTGGAGACCGCCAGCCCCTCGGGGATGTTGTGGATGGCGATGGCCACGCCGATGGCGACGCCCAGCCTCAGGTCCTGCAGGGCGCCCACGAAGGTGGCCATCCCCTCCGGGAAGTTGTGGATGGCGATGCCCAGGGCAACCAGGAGACCGGTGCGGTAAAGCCCTTCGTCCTCTCCGACCCGCCGCGGCCTCTCGGCGAAGTACTGGTGGGGGATGAGGGCGTCGATGGCGAACATGAGCGACATGCCCGCGAAGAAGGCGATGAGGGCGGGGCCGAAGGAGAGGCGGCCGATGCTCGAGGCCAGGAGCTCGACGAAGGAGACCAGCAGCATGACCCCGGCCGAAAAGCCCAGGGTGGCGCTGATCAGGCGCGGGCCGGGGTTTTTAAACCACAGGCCCAGGACGCTCCCGATGGTGGTCGAAAGCCCGGCGACGGCGGTGATGAGCAGGGCCCAGCCCACATTGGAGTCCATCTTTCCCTTCCGGTTCGACCCGCTGTCCTCCTGATCTATGGGTAAGTATACCAACCGCGGGGCGCCCTCCAGGAACACCATCATGCGGGTTGTTTCGGTGCCGCCCGCTTAACGGCGCCTGAGACGCGCCGAGGCCGCCCAACCCTCTGCGACCCTGTTTGCCACCGCGCCGCAACTGTTTGTTTGATGCCATGGGCGCGGGGAAAGATGGAATGTTACAAGGGGAAGTCGGCGCGGCCGGGAGCAAAAGAGAGCGGCGCCGACTTAAAGGAAAGGTGTAAAGTCCGGAAACGGAGGTGCGGGGAAGATGATGAAAAGAGCGAAGGCGATGATGGCGGTGGCGGCGGCGCTACTCGCGCTCCTTGCCCTTGCCACGGGCCCCGTCCGGGGTCCGGGCACGACCGCGCTGGCGGCGGAGGAGGGCGGCGAGAGGGGGCGCCCCACGGACTCAAGGGTGACCCAGGAGCAGAGGCAGGCCGCAGCGGATCGCGCCGTGGACGCAGGCCTGGTGACGGGGCCGCGATTCACGGCGGCGGCGCACCACATCGGGCCGGGCGACACCCCCGACTACTTCGGCATGCCCAACTACGCCAACAGTCCCCTGCCCGAGGTCTATACCACCCCGCCCACGCCGGTTACCCCGGCCACCTCCACCGTGTTCTTTTTCGCCGAGGGCACCTGCAGGCCCGACTTCGATCCCTACATCTGCATCCAGAACCCCAACGACGCCGCGGCCGAGATCACCATCACCTACATGAGGGGCGACGCCACCACGGCGAGCGAGGACCTGGTGGTACCCGCGCTATCACGCGTGACCGTCCTGCCGAGCAGCGTCTTGGGCACGGGCGAGGACGCGGCTCACGACTTCAGCGCCAAGGTGGAGTGCACCAACGACCGGCAGATCATGGCCGAGCGCCCCATGTACTTCAACTACAAGGGCGTCTGGACCGGAGGTCACGACGTGGTGGGAGCGACGGGAACCGCCA
>JACVJD010000007.1 GCA_015711825.1 Candidatus Solincola daggyaiensis | reverse complement strand
CGATAGGAAGTAGGTCCATACGCTCCTGACGCGGTAGGCCGGCGGTTTATCCGCCGCCGCCGGACTCTTCGCCCATAAGCGCTTCGCTTCACTCTCTCCTGCATGAGGTTATGAAATCACTTTGCGTTGGCTTATAATCGGGAAAGGTTAAGAGTTTCGGTGTGCTTCTTTTTTCTGCATGGGCTCCACAAATAAAGGAGGTAGGAAGATGTTCTGTCCCAACTGTGGCCAGGA
Organism: Candidatus Solincola daggyaiensis; assembly: GCA_015711825.1. GTDB lineage: Bacteria > Actinomycetota > Geothermincolia > Geothermincolales > RBG-13-55-18 > Solincola_B > Solincola_B daggyaiensis. The sequence goes on along the minus strand of JACVJD010000007.1, from coordinate 45,899 downwards.
AAACGCCGACGGCGCGGCCTTCTGCCGTTTTTGCGGCCAGGCGCTTGCGGGCGCCGCGAGCACCGCCACGCCACCGCAAAATCCCCCCCAGCAGGCCGCTCCCCCGCCCCAGGCGGCGCCGACGTCCGCGCCGCCCCAAGCCCCGGCGACAGCTGCTTCCGGCGCGGGTGTGCCCTTCTCCGAGGAACTGGCCCCCACCACCCTGGCGCAACTGGTGAAGGAATCCATGGAGGTGGAGAGCCCCAACGCCTTCAACCTCCAGAGCAAGAAGCTGCTGCGCGTGAACATGGCCGCCTCCGGGGGTTCGGTGCTGGCCAAGGCGGGGTCCATGATCGCCTACCAGGGGCAGATAAGCTTCACCCGCCAGGGGAGCGGCGGCGCGGCCAAGTGGATGAAGAAAGCCGTCTCCGGCGAGTCTTTCACCCTCATGCTCTGCCAGGGAACCGGCGACCTCTTTCTCGCCGACGCCTCAAACGATATCGTGCTCCTTTACCTCAACAACGAGAGCATCACCGTGGAGGCGCTGAACCTTCTCGCCTTCAGCCCCAGCATCTCCTGGGACATCGTGATGATCAAGAGCGCCGCGGGTATGTTGGGCGGCGGGCTGTGGACGGTGGCACTTAGCGGCACCGGCTACCTGGCCCTGATCTCCAAGGGAGAACCCATGACCCTCAAGGTGACTCCCGACCAGCCCACCTACACCGACCCCAACGCCACCATCGCCTGGTCGGCGGGGCTAAACCCCACCGTGCATGTGGACGCCAACCTCAGCAGCTTGAGGGGAATTTTCGGCTCCGCCCACGGCGAGCTCTTCCAGCTCGCCTTCCAGGGAAACGGCTTCGTGGTGGTGCAACCCAGCGAGGAGGCGCCCAAGACCTCCCTGCAGGACCCTAAGAGCGGCGGAAGCGGTCCCGCAGGCGGCATCCTCGGGGGGGTACTGGGGCGCTAAGATCCGCTCGCCCCGGGGATCGACGGTTAAACGCCGTCGATCCCCTGCATTGCACGCAGCCGATACCGGGGCTCTGGGATCCGCTCTCCCCGGGGGTTAATACCCGTTTTTAAGGGGGAATACCCCCTTGTAGCGCTTTGCGTGCGAACATAGAATCATAAAAAGTACGGATGGTTGCCTCCGCAAAGCGACATCGCCGCGCCGCGGGCACGCTTTTCGGCCCGGAGATAAGCGGCGGCGCGCGTGCCGGGCTCATTACGCCAAAGCAGGGGATGCGCCAAGGGAGGGAAGGATGAAGAGCATGGGCTGCGACGTCGGCAGCCTGTTCACCAAGGCGGTGGTGTTGGAGGGCGAGCGCCTGCTCGCTGCCAGGATCGTCGCCACCACCGGCGACATCGCCTCCAAGATCGACGAGCTCATCGAGGAGACCTGCGCCGACGCCGGCCTGGAACGCGACTCCCTGGACGGTATCGTGGCCACCGGCAGCGGCGCCGAGCTGGTAACGGAAGCGTCTTTCCTCGAGGACGAGATAGCCTGCATCGCCTGGGCGGCGCGGTGTTTTCTCCCCGAGGTAGACCTGGTGGTGGACATCGGCGGCCAGAGCATCACCTCGCTTCTGCTGGATGAGGAAGGAAACGTGCTGGACTTCATGCGCAACGACAAGTGCGCTTCCGGCACCGGCCGCTTCCTCGAGGTGATGAGCAATGCGGTGGGCGTGCCGGTGGAAAGCATCGATGATCAGGCGTCTAGGGCCACAAAACAGGTTTCCATCAGCTCCCAGTGCGGAGTCTTCGTGGAAAGCGAGGTCATCACCCACGTCAACAACGGGGAGGCACCCCAGGACATCGTGGCCGGGCTCTGCGACGCGGTGGCACGCATCGTAGCCTCCCAGGCAAGGCGCTTCGGTATGGGCAACCGTTACACCTTCACGGGAGGGGTAGCGAAGGTCGGCACGGTAGTGGAGCTGGCGCGCAGGCGCCTGGATGTCGGGTACGTGCCCTTCCCCTTGGACCCTCAAATGGCGGCAGCGGTGGGCGCCGCCCTTTCGTCGGAGGAGGATTGACTTGGGACTCTTCGACCGCCCCCTGGAGGAGATACGCGCTTTCATGGAGGGCAAACTGGCATCAGGCGAGGCGAGGCTCCTCCCCTTCACCCACGTGTTGCCGCGCGCCCAAAACACCCAGGTCATCCTGAGCGAGGACACCGGCCTGGAGCTGGGGAACCCCGGTATGGCCTCGCGGTCCCTCCTGCTTTGGGACTCGGACGGCATGGTGAACGACGGCCGCATCGTCTTGGTGGGGCCGGACTTCCGGGAGGCCCCCTCCTCAAGCCTACCCTACGCCCAGGTGGTCATGGTGGGTGGGGAGTTCAGCGACGAGTACGACTGCTACCGCGACCTGCGCGACGCCACCTACAACCTCAGGCTGCGGGGCTTCATGACCAGGGTCTTCCCCGGCAGGCAGTCGGTGTGGTGCCGCATCGGCAAGGAAGCGCTGGAGGCGGGTTTCAGCGCCCAGATGCTGGGAAGCGCTCTCATCCAGGCGGTCAAGCAACTGCCCTATGTGAACGCCGCAGAGGTGCTGCTGGTCACCTCCTCCCGCGAGGATATCGAGAAGCTGGCCGACCCCGCGGACATGGTCATGGACATCGTCGAGGCGCTGATAAAGATGTACGAGGAGATGAACTTCGACTGCGAGGAATGCGAATATCTGGAGGTTTGCGACAGCGTAGTGGAGCTGCGCCAGATACGCGACCGGCTGCAAAAGGAGAAAGGCGAGGGGGGCGGCGGAGGCGCTTCGCGGGAGCCGTGAACGCCTTTTCGCTTTCAACACCGGGCACGGAAAGGCGGGATGATATTGGGAGATCACCATCACCAGGAGGGCAAGGAGCTCGGTAACACCGTGCTCGCGGTATGCGGCAAGGGAGGGGTGGGCAAGACGACCGTCTCCGCCCTCCTGGCCCGCCTGTTCTCCCGACGCGGCGACACACGCGTGCTCCTGGTGGACGCCGACCCCGCGGTGGGTTTAGGCATGGCCATGAGCATCTTCCCGGAGCGCACCGTTAACGACATCCGCAAGGAGATCGTCTCCACGGTGCGGGAGCACGCCACGGACAGCCTGGACCTCGCGGCGTCGGTGGACTACAAACTCATGGAGGCGGTGAGCCAGAACGGCAGGCTGGGCTTTTTATCGGTGGGGCGCCCCGAGGACGAGGGCTGCTATTGCCAGCTCAACACCCTGCTGCGCGAGGCCATCGAGACCCTGTCGGGACATTTCGATCTCACCCTCATCGACGCCGAAGCCGGCGTCGAGCAGGTCAACCGACGGGTGATGCGTTCCGTGAGCCACCTCATGCTGGTATGCGACCCCACGCCCAAGAGCCTGAACGTGGCCGAAACCATACGAAAAGTGGCGGAGGAAGCGGTGAACTACCGCCGTCTGGGGCTGCTGATAAACCGCGCCCGGGACGAGCGCGAGGCGCGCTCCCTGGCCTCGCGCAGCGAGCTCCCCCTGCTCGGTTGGGTGCCCGAGGACGATGCGGTCAGATCGTTCGACTCCTCTGCCAGGAGTTTCCTGGAGCTCCCGGATTGCGAAGCCCTGCAGGCGGTGGAGGCCGCGGTGCTGGGGAGCGGCTTCCTGGAGATATGACGCGCTTTTAAGGCGCCGCTTCTCTCAGGCCTCGCTCATGGCCTCTATCTCCATATCGCGCAGGTATTTCTTGTTGACCTTGAACACCTCTGTGAGGGGCATCTCGTCCAGGAATACCACCGACCGGGGCACCGCGTACTTGGCGACCTTGGCCCGCAGGTATTCGAGGTAGTCCTCCTCGCTCACCTTGCCTTTGTATTCCTCCTTGAGCTGCACGAACACCTTGATGCGCTCGCTGCCCTCGCGCTCCGGGTCCGGCACCCCGATGGTCGCGGCCATGGCGGTGGCGGGATGCTCGTAGAGGATGTCGTCCACCTCGCGGGTATAGACCTTGTACCCCGATACGATGGCCATGTCCTTGGTGCGGTCGACGATGGAGAAGTAGCCGTTCTCGTCCATCTTCACCACGTCGCCGGTGTGCACGAAGCCCTCCTCATCCAGCCCCCTGCCCGGCTCCGGCCAGTAACCGAGCATGCGCTGCGGCCCCTGCAAAAGCATCTCGCCCACCTTCCCGTCACGGTAGAGCTCCTCGAAGGAAAGAGGCGCGCCGCTGTCCACCTCCACCACCTTCACCACCGTATCCGGCAGGGGAATGCCTATGGTGGCGCGTTTTTCCACCTGGCGCGCTTTCTTCCCGCTGCCCGCGACCCTGGTCAAAAGGCCGATGATGGTGCTGAACATGCGGCCGTATCTCGCCGGGCCCAGCAGTTTCGCCTGCGCTCGCATAAAGGCGATGTTCGCCTTATTGAAGAGGAGCTTGTTCATGAGCGGAACCCTCTCGCGACCGCCCATGATGCGGATGTTGGTGGATACGTTGAAGTGGGTCACCGGCGACAGCTCGGAGAGGCCGTAGCCCTCGGAGACGAACCCGCCGCTGCTCTTCTCGAACTCCTCCTGCACGTTGGGCGGCAGGGCCGCCGATCCCGAGATGCCGATGATGTGGGTGCCCTTGAGGTCCTCGCTCAAGAGCTTCATGAACTGCGTGGGCACCCCGAACTGGAGCACGGGGTGATATTTCTTCACCATCTCCACCATGGACCTGGTGTCGCGGGGGTCGGGTATGATGAGCATGTTGGCGCGCAGACCCCCGATCATGGTGTGCATCATGCAGTGGCCGTAGCTGTGAAAGAAGGGCAGGCCCATGATCACGGACACGTTGCCCTCCAGGATCTTGGTCACGGGGCCGAAGATGGCGATGTTCTGCAGGGCGTTGGCCAGAACGTTGCGGTGGGTGAGCATACACCCCTTGGGTAGCCCGGTGGTGCCCCCGGTGAACAGCAGCGTCTCCAGGTCCCGCGCCGGCTGGAAGGCAATGGCGGGGGGAACCGGCCTGGCCTGCTCGATGACCTCGGTAAGCCAGAACGCGCCCTCGACGCCGCCGTGCTTGGGGGGGTTTGAGGAATAATCTTCCAGGGAGGTGAGGATGACGTTGGGCGCCCCCATGTGCCGGCGCAATCCTTCGGCCATCGCAAGGTGCTCCTGCAGGCAGATGAGGGCCTTGGGGGAGCTCTCCCCGAACTTATGGGCCAGGGTATCCTCGGGCTCCAGGAAACTGCACGGCACGTGCACCGCGCCGGCCTTGGAAATCCCCGCGTCGGCCACCACGAACTGTATGGAGGTCGGCAGGAGAGTGGCCACCCTATCGCCTTTTTCCACCCCCATAGCGGCCAGCGCGTTGGCCAAGCGGTCAGCGTGCTCCTTGACCTCCGCGTAGCGCATCTCCAGGCCGAGCTGCACGCACCCCAGGCGCGGACATGTCGAAGCGGCCTGATCCAGGAAAAAATGCGTGGGCTCGTCCGGATACGGCTCCAAAGTCTCGGGAACCCCGAAAAGCCTGTACTCCTTGAACCACGGATAGTCCATCGTCTTTTACCCCTTTCTCGACCCTATGGGGCCAGACCGCCCGCTGCACCGATCCCGTACGTTGGAGGTGGCGGCCCGAACCGCGTAGGCCGCCTTGAACATCGTCGTTTTAGAACTGACACGTCATTACTATAAATGCGTGTTACCCTATAGTCAACGAACACGTATAGGCGGTGGCGTTCATATTCCAGCCTTTGCGGGCGAAAATGCACGGTAGCGGTGATCGCGTGCGCCGCCTGGCCAGCAAACGAACGCCTAAACCTAACGGCGTTCATTCTTCGGTCTTTTGTGGGCCAAAAGGGAAGGCGGTGATCGCATACACCCCGGCATGCACAGAGGCGGTGCGGTAGAGGACATGGCGCCGTCGAGGTATGCCGGACACCCCGGCATGCACAGAGGGTACGGGATCCCACCCGTCAAGAGGGCGAATTGACTCATGATTCAGGGAGGGTCAACTGCGGTCCGCAGATCTCCGATAACCTGCCCTCGGCGCGCTCTCCTCCCCATTTGGAAGCCCTCGTCTTGGAGCAGAAGAAAGAAAGAGCCGGGCACGCGCCCGGCGTTATTCATCTAGGACCCAAAGCGCAGAGCGAGATCGCCTACATGCCGCTCTTGCCGGCCATGCGGCCGAGGGAGATCTTTACCTTGCCCTCCTCCTCGGAGACGGTGACCACCGTGAACGACTCCTCGTTCACGTTGATCATCCAAGTGGCCTCCTTGGTGGAGGTGTCCTGGTACATGGGTTCACCAAGTTTTCCGGTATAGAAATCCACCACCTTGGAGTAAGCGTCCTCGGTCACGAACTCCGCGCCGGAGGTGGTGAACTGCCCCTCGGGCCCGCTGGCGGTGGCGGTTCCCCCGCTGCCCTCGACGTACTCCGCGCCGGGGTAGACCGGCGCTCCCAGTTCCGCCTCGCTGGGGGCCTTGTCCGAGCCCTCATAGGTCACCTTGCCCTCCTCGGTCTCATAGGTGACCTTTCCTTCCTTCTCCTCGACCTTCACCTCTCCCTCGGGGGTCTTCACCGTGGTCTTGCTGCCGCCGCATCCCGTGGCGATGACCAGCGTGGCCACCAGGGCCAGCAAGAACAGCAGCGCTATGGATTTCCTCACCTGGCTACCTCCTTTTCCTCTCCCAGACGGCCGGCATGCTTATCCGGCCGCCGAATGCCCGGCCACCCTTCCCTTGCATCGGCCTTATGTCCAGCATGAAGGAATAGACCTCAAAAGTCCACCCTCCCTTCGCAGTTTTTCCTTCCTCCTTTTTGCATAAGAAGTTGCGGCCAGCGCATCGGTTCCCGCATGGAGGTTCTGGAGACCATCCCTTCTTGTCCTTGTCGGAACTGGCTTAGTTTGCTGAGACCGTGGCACCTTTCCCATCCTGTCCAACCCGGAAATCTCCTATACCCATGCAGCGGCTTGCGAACAAAGACCAGCGTCCATGCCCGAAATCCCTTCGCCGTCCCTCGACGGCGATCGCGCTCCGTTCCCCTCTGTTCTCATCGCCCGGTTTGAGGAAAGGATAAAGAGGGGGGACTCCGGCAGAAAAATGGCTGGCACGAGGTAAAAAACAGGGCCTTTCGACCCTGTTTTACCTGGTGGAGCCGACGGGACTTGAACCCGTGACCTCTACCATGCCAAGGTAGCGCGCTCCCACTGCGCCACGGCCCCATAAACGCACTTAATGAAGTATAAGGACTGGCGAAAAGCCCGTCAACGACCGGGTTTCAGCGGGTGGTGACGGCCCGGTGGGCCTCGTCTTCCCATTCCACCAGGGGAGCGTCCTTCCAAAGCCTCTCGATCTCGTAGTAAGCGCGCTCCTCCGCTCGGAAGATGTGCACCACCACGTCCACATAATCGAGCAGTACCCACCTGCGGTGGCGCTCACCCTCGCGCCGGGCCGGCTTGCGCCCCATGGCGGCGAGCCTTTCCTCCACCGCCTCGCGGATGCTGCCCACCTGCCGGTCCGTATTGCCGCTGCAGATCACGAAGTAGTCGGTGAGAACCATCACCTCCCGCATGTCCATCACCAGGATGTCCTCCGCCTTTTTGCCGCAGGCCGCCCTTGCCGCCGCGACGGCCAATTCCCTGCTTTCCCCCGCCGTTACGCACCTCCTTCTCGTGTTTCGGCGCGCGCCAAAAAGCGCGCTTCCCTGAGCCTAGCTTACCACAACCCAGCCCCGCCGTTCCCGGCGTGTCCAGCTCCGCGTGGAGCGAAATCTCGTGGCCGGCACCAGTGTGGGCACGGCCACCTTTTCTCCCCCTGGAGGCGGAATTGAGGCGTTAAGTACGACGCTCGAAGCCCCGGTATATGCAACGGCGCTCTCCGGAGCGTTTCCCCCACATCATCCCCTTGTCCGTTCGCGGGAACAAGCGCCTCCCATCCCTCACGGCCTCGCCATGTCCCTGCCCGCGATAAAGACGATCTCGGGACCGGCCCCGGCCTCGAACCTCACCTCTTTCACCCCCAGGATAACCCCCAGGTAGCGGGCGTAAGCCGCCACCCTCCCGGCGTCGCTGCGGTACAGGATAGCGCTCTCCTGGTGGCTGAAATCGTTCACCTCCTCGCCCTCTACCGTCACCTTGGCGTTGCCGCCCGTGCCGGCCAGGGGCACTCCCAGCGCAAGCAGTTTCTCCCCCACCTTCTTTCCCAGGTCGGGGACTCCGCACCCGTTCAGAACCTCCACTCGCGGCACCCCCCTCACCGTGAGGTCGCCTTCGCCCAGCTCGAGGAAGGCCTGGAGCATGGACGAGAGGTATTCCCAGTCGCCCTCCCCGGAACCGGTGGCGGGCCTCATCTCCAATCCCCCCGCCTCCGGCACCGCTTCTCCCCCCTCGAGCCCGTCCGCCTTTCCCCCTTTGTCCGCCCTGAACTCCTGCAGGTAAAGGCGCGCGCGCTCCCCGCGCAGGGCGTACGCCTCCCTGCGATCCGGCTCGTCGGCGCCCAGGATCCACATCAACAGGCGGTCGGCGTCCCTGATCTCCTGCCCCCTTGTCAGGAAGTTCGTCTCTCCGTTGAGGGGATTCACCAGCACCGTGTCCTCCTGCATCACCACGGGAGGGGGAGAGGTCTTCTGCAACAACCTTACCGCCTCCCAGAACTCCACCGTCACCAGGTAGTCCACCTTTTCCCCCGCGAGATTGCTCACCGTGCTGGTGAGGAGATCGCCGCCCATTTCCTCTCGCAGTGCACGGCGGAGATCGGTCGCCTGCCCGGCGGCGTTGTAGGCCACGGAATCCTCCGGGATGACATATACCTCCCCCTGGCCGGAAGTGGTGGAGTAGTTGAAGAGTGCGAGCCCCAGCACGGTGGGGCCCTTCTCGCCCTCGACCTCGGAGGCGTAGAGCGCCACCAGCACCGATGCGTCACCCTCTATGCGTCTTCCGTTCTGGGGATGGGTGAGGAAAAGATACTCGGGCCGTGCCGCCTGCTCGACCTCCCGCGAGGCGGTAAACAGCTCGCCCAGTTTTTCTCCCGCCACCCGGGCCAGGTTTATATAGGGGATGTTAAGCGCGGCGCCGACGGCGAGCGCCAGTCCCACCGCGAGCGCCACGGCGACGAGTACGCGGCGTTTTCTCCTCGTCTCAGCATCCCGACGCCTCATGACCCGCGAGGGTTTGATCTTGGCCTCGGGCGCGGGTACCTCCGGGCCTTTTTCCTTCCTCAACGATAGAACCCGTTCTTCTCTATGAACTCCCTTACCCCTTGCGGCACAAGGTAGGTGATGGGCCTTCCCTCCCTGACCCTACTGCGGATGTCGGTGGAGGATATGGCGAGGGCGGGTATCTCCATGACCAGCACGCGCGGCGCCACGGCGTGCCTTTCCTTCTCCTCCTGCGGCAGGGATTCCTCCAACCGCCTCAACTCGTACCCGGGCCGCGTGGCGGCGATGAACATCGCCTCCCGCAGGAGCTTTTCCGGTTCTTTCCAGGTCAGGATTTCCAGGATGGCGTCCGCTCCGGTTATGAAATATATCTCGCTGTTGGCGCCGTATAGGCGCCTCAGTTCCTTCACCGTATCGATGGTATAGCTGGGCCCGGGTCGCTCGATCTCCATGCGCGACACCCGGAAGCGCGGGTTGGTGGCGGTTGCTATCACCGTCATGATGTAGCGGCTCTCCGGGTCCAGGCTCTCGCGGTCCTCCTTGTGGGGGGGGTGGCCGCTGGGGACGAAAAGGATCTCGTCCAGCTTGAACTGGTGCAACGCCTCCTCCGCCGTGACCAGGTGACCGGTGTGGATGGGGTCGAAGGTTCCCCCCATCACCCCGATGCGCTTTATCCTCAGCCTGCCCATGTCAGGGCCTCACCTGGCCTTCTCCGTAGATCACGAACTTGCTGGAGGTCAGCTCGCGCAGGCTCATGGGCCCGCGGGCGTGCAGCTTCTGGGTGGAGATGCCGATCTCCGCTCCCAGCCCGAATTGACCCCCGTCGGTGAAGCGGGTGCTGGCGTTGACATATACGTCCGCGGAGTCCACCTCGGCGGTGAAGCGGCGCGCCGCCTCCAGGTCGCGGGTGACGATGGCCTCGGAGTGGCGTGAGCCGTAGGTGTTGATGTGGTCGATGGCCTCGCGCAGCGAGGTCACCACCTTCACCGCCAGGATGAGGTCCAGGTATTCCTCGTACCAATCCTGCTCCGTGGCGGCCTCGATGCCCGGCAGGATGGAGCGCGCGCGCTCGCATCCTCGCAGAACCACGCCCCGCTCGCGCAGGGCCGCCGCGGCGCGGGGGAGGAATTCCTCCGCCACCGCCTCGTGCACCAGCATGGTCTCCATGGCGTTGCACACCCCGGGGCGCTGCGTCTTGGCGTTGATCACGATCCTCTCCGCCATCTCCAGGTCCGCGGACGCATCGATGTAGGTGTGGCAGTTGCCTGCCCCGGTCTCGATGACCGGAACCGTGCTCTCCTCCACCACGGTGCGGATGAGGCCGACCCCGCCGCGGGGGATGAGCACGTCCACGTAATCGCGCATGCGCATGAGCTCCTTGGCGGATTCGCGATCGGTGAGGGGGATGAGCTGGATGGATCCCGCCGGCAGGCCCGCTCCCTCTCCCGCCTGCGCTATAACCTCGGTGAGCACCAGGTTGGAGCGGATGGCGGAGGAACTGCCGCGCAGGATGACGGCGTTCCCGGACTTCACGCACAGCCCGGCGGCGTCCACGGTGACGTTGGGGCGCGCCTCGTAGATTATCCCCACCACCCCCAGGGGAACGCGCACCCTGCGTATCTCCAGCCCGTTGGCCAACCTCCAGCCGTCGATGACCTCCCCCACGGGGTCGGTAAGCGCCGCCACCTCCCGCAAACCCTGCGCCATGTCCTCGATCCTTTTCTCCGTCAGGGTGAGGCGGTCCATAAGCGCATCGCTCAGCCCCGCCTCCCTGCCCGCGTCCAGGTCTTCGTGGTTGGCGGCGAGGATGTCGTCACGCCGGGCCGAGAGGGCGAGGGCCATCTCCTCCAGGGCGCGGTTCTTCTTCTCCGCGTTCATGAGGCAAAGCTCCCTCGACGCGGCCTTGGCCTTGACCCCGATCTCCTCTATCAAGCCCATTTCTCCTCCCTTTTCCTTTCTTATCTTTTGCCGCTTTTTACGCCATTCCTGCCTATGAGGGACAGCGACATCACAGGCGCCGCAAGGAACACCGCCCACCGGTCCCCTTGCCCCTCGCGGTTGGGCGTCCATGCGCCGCCACGCCGAGCAAGCGTGAAAACCCGTGCCGGCGCGCCGCTCATCCTGACCCGCGATCCAGGATGACCAGGTAATCGCGATGGATTACCTCCTCGCATTCCTCTTCTCCCAGCCGGCATGCCGCCTCGTCGCTGCGCAGGCCCTTCACCAGCTCCAGCTCCGCCGAAGACAGCCCGCAGATGCCGCGGGCTATCCTTCTTCCCTCCTCATCCACCACCTCAACGGCGTCTCCGGCCACGAAATCCCCACGGCATTCCAACACCCCTGCCGGCAGCAGGCTTCGCCCGTCGCGCAACAGGGCCTCGCGAGCTCCCTTGTCTATCACTATAATTCCGCGTGGGCGCGCACCGTAAGCTATCCAGTGCTTCTGCCCGCGCAACGTCTTCGCCGCAGGGCGAAAGTAGGTGCCCAGGGGCTCCCCCGCCAACACCCTCTCCAGCACCTCGGGCTCCCGCCCATGCGCGATCACCGTCCCGATACCGGCAGCCCCCGCTATGCTGGCGGCATCTATCTTCGCCGCCATGCCTCCGCTGGAATGTTCCTCCACGGCTTTCCCAGCCAGCCTCAGTATCTCCGGGGTGATGCGCTCCACCTCCCGGATGATCCTCGCGTCGCCGTGTTTTTTGGGGTCGGCGGTGAAAAAGCCCTCGGTGTCGGACAACATGAGCAGCAGATCCGCTTCCACCAGCACCGCCACCAGCGCCGCCAGGCGATCGTTGTCCCCGAAACGGATCTCCTCCACGGCCACGGTGTCGTTCTCGTTCACCAGCGGCACCACCCCCATGTCCAGCAGGCGCCGGAAGGTGTTGCGGGCGTTGAGATACTGCCTGCGGTGGGCGAAATCGTACTGGGTGAAGAGAACCTGTCCCACCTTCAGCCCTTCCTCCGCAAAGAAACGCGCGTAAAGGCTTACCAGGAGCCCCTGCCCCACCGAGGAAGCCGCCTGCAGAGTGGGGATGTCGCGAGGACGTTCTCCCAGTTCCAAGACCTCCACTCCCGCCGCTATGGCTCCGGAGGACACCAGCACCATCTCGCGCCCACCTTTGCGCTGGGATGCTATCTGCCGCACCAGGGTTCGCATCTGGTCGCGGTCAAGCCGCCCCGCGGCATCGCTAAGGGTGTATGTCCCCACCTTCACCACCACGCGCCTGGCGTCAAGCTTCCGCCCCTTCACCGAGGTCATCCCCTCACCTCTCCTCTTACCGGCGCCGCCGCCTATTCCCTCGACTTCCTGCCGTTTCCCTTCCCGCGCATCGCGCAACACACCTTAAAACACACCTTAAGTATGATTCCCATGCGCCGGCTCCCCTTCGCCGCGGGCGCCGCACGCCATCGAGCCCGGCCCCCGGCGATCAGCTTTCGGGGAGGAAATCGAACACGTAACCGGCGATTACCACCGTATCTCCCTCCTTGGCGCCGTGCCTTGCCAGCTCCTCCTCCACCCCCATCCTCTTCATGCGCGCCTGGAGATAGGAAAGGGCCTGGGGGTTGGAGAGGTCCATGCTTTTCAGCAGCCTCTCCACCCTTTTCCCCTCCACATGGAACTCCTCGCCGCAGCGGAAGACCCTGAAGCCGCGTTCCCTCTCCGGATCGTAAGCGTAGAGGGTCCTCTCCCGCGGCAGCATATCCGCCCTTTGGGCGCGCGATTCCTGCACCAGGCCCGCCAGCCGCCGTACCAGGTCCGGAAGCCCTTCCCCGCTCACGGAGGATATTGGGAAAAAATCCCAGCCCCTCACGGCCGCCGCCTCCCTCGCCTCCGCCAGCCGCGAGGGGTCGGCGACGTCCAGCTTGCTTCCCGCCACCAGGTGGTGCCTCTCCATCAGCCCCGCCCCGTAGGAGGACAGCTCCTCGAGCATGATCTCCAGGGCTTGGGCGGGCCCGACGGGGGCATGGCAAGAGAGGTCGAGCAGGTGAAGGATCACCGAGGTCCTCTCCACGTGGCGCAGGAAGCGCAGCCCCAATCCCCTGCCCTGGTGCGCCCCCTCCACCAGGCCGGGAAGATCGGAGATGACGAAGCTCCTCTCCTCGTCCACCCTCACCACCCCCAGTACCGGCTCCAGGGTGGTGAAAGGATAATCGGCGATGCGCGGCCTCGCAGCCGAGAGACGCGAGACGAGGGTGGACTTTCCGGCATTCGGCAGCCCCACCACCCCCACGTCCGCCAGGAGCTTCAGCTCCAGTTGTATCCATCTTTCCTCTCCCGCTTCTCCCCGCTCGGAGAAATCCGGCGCCCTTCGCGCCGGGGTGGCGAAGGAGGCGTTGCCGCGGCCTCCCCGACCGCCCGCGGCTACCACCACTTCCCTGCCGGGTATGGACAGGTCCGCCAAAAGCTTTCCCCCCTCCTCCCTGACCTGGGTGCCCACCGGCACCAGGATCACCAGGTCCTTTCCGTCCATCCCGCGGCGGTTGTTGCCGGACCCGCCCGACCCGTCTCCCGCCCGGAAGTGCTTTTTGCGCGTGTATTCCACCAGGGTGTTCACGCCTTCCGACGCGCGCACGATGACCGAACCGCCCTTGCCGCCGTCGCCGCCGTCGGGCCCCCCCAACGGCCTGAACTTCTCACGGTGAAAGCTGGTGCAGCCGTCGCCTCCACGGCCTCCCCTCACCTTTATCCTCGCTTCGTCTATGAACATCTTTCCTCGCCACCCGGCCTGTGCCGTCCCCCGTAACGGCAGAACCCCGGCACGGCCGGGGTTCTGCCCGCTATGAAAAGCCGCTCGGCGCAACCTATTCCCGCGCCGGCATCACGCTCACGATATGGCGGTCTCCGCTGCGCCGGAAGCTCACGTACCCGTCCGTCTTTGCGTAAAGGGTGTAGTCCTTGCCCACCCCCACGTTGTCGCCCGGCTTTACCTTGGTTCCGCACTGTCGCACCAGTATGGAGCCCCCGCTCACGAACTGCCCGCCGTAGCTCTTTATCCCCAGCCTCTTGGAGTGGCTGTCGCGACCGTTGCGCGAGCTTCCCACGCCTTTCTTACTGGACATCCTTGATCACTCCTCCCTCACAAGGGATCAGCCTTCCCCGGCCTCCTCCGCTTTTCCGCTTTTTCCCGCCTCCCCGGCGCCGGGCGCTCCGGCGATCTTTTCCACCCTCACCTCGGTGAAGAGCTGGCGGTGGCCGCGTTTGCGGTGGTAACCCTTCTTGGGCTTGTACTTGAAGACGATGATCTTCTTGCCCTTGCCGTGCCTGATCACCGTGCCCTCGACCTTCACCTTGCCGGCCTCTGTGCCCGCCAGGATCTCTCCGCCTTCGCCCGCCAGCAGCACGTTATCGAACACCACGGATTCTCCCTCGGGTACGTCGAGCTTCTCGATGCGTATCACCGAGCCCTGCTCCACGCGGTACTGCTTTCCTCCCGTCTCGATCACTGCGAACATCGCATACCTCCAGGGCTAATTTTACCACAGCAACAAACAGTAACACGCGCGCGAAGCCATGTAAAGCTCGTGTCCCTGTTCACATATCGAGTCCTCTTCTTCCGCAGGGCATCCGGCCCCGCGATCGCCGCCTTGTGGCCACGCCGACAACCAGAGCAAAAGGAGCGGGGGCTCTTTCGCGCCTGCCGGCCTCGGGGCTTGCCGAAAGCCGGAGGGGCGCCGCGCCGCGCCGACGCCCCTCCTTTATGAAGTCCCTCAACCGTCTATTCCACGCATCCCTCCGCGAAGAACCACGAGGTGGAGGGCTCTCTGGCCCCCATGGCGTTGTTTCCGTCGGCCATGCCGCGATAGTTGAAATATTGCGCCAGCTCCACCACCACCGGCGAGCTCGAGCTGACCTGGGTGCTCACCTCGGCGTCCCCCAGGCTCTCCACCTCGTCCACGTGAATGGTGTGGCGGGCGTGGGGCCCCATCCTCACCTCACGCTCCACCTTCAGGCCGTCGGAACGCATAAAGCAGACCTTCACCACCGCCGCCTCATCGCCCGGGTTCTGCAGCAGCACGTACGCGTCGAAATCCCCTCCCGTATAGCCCTCCGCCAGATACCAGGAACACCCGGGCTCGGGCGTTCCCACCGTAACGTGCCCTCCACGCCTGCCCCGGTAATCGAAGTACATGGCGCGCTCCGCCACCACGGGCACATCGGCGGTCACCGAGGTGGAGACGTCGGTGGACTCCAGACCGGGTATCTCGTCCACGTGCACGGAGTGCCTGCGGCGTCCCGGCACGCTGAACTGACGCTCCACCACGCTGCCGTCCGGCTTCATAAACCTCAGGGTCACGGTGGAAGCGGCGTCGTTGGGGTTCTGGAGCAGGATCCAGGTATCGAAGGAATCCCCGGTGTAGCCCTCGGCGAAGAACCAGGTCTGCGAGGGCGAGCTGGCCCCGATGGAGCCGTGGCCGCCGTCCTTGCCCGCGTAATTGAAGTACATGGCGCGCTCCGCCACCACCGGGAGGCTCGCGGTCACCTGGGTGGAGACGTCGCTCGCCTCCAGCCCCGGTATCTCGTCCACGTGCACGGAGTGCCTGCGCCTGGGGAGGATCTTCACCTGGCGGGTGATAACCGCCCCGTCGGGACGCATGAAGCTCAAGGTCACCTCCGCCTCGCCGTCGTTGGGGTTCTGGAGCAGGATCCAGGTATCGAAGGAATCCCCGGTGTAGCCCTCGGCGAAGAACCAGGTACGGGAGGGGGCGTCGGCGCCTATGGAGTCATGGCCGCCGCGCCTGCCCTGGTAGTCGAAGTACATGGCGCGCTCCGCCAGCACCGGGAGGTCGCTCTCCACCTGGGTGGAGAAGGAACCCCGCCCCACCGTTTCCCGCACCGGCACCGTGAAGCGGCTTCCCGGCATCACCGTGTAGGTGAACTCGCGGCTGCTCCCGTCCTCGCCCTGGAAGTCCACCTTGACCTGGGCCGCCCGCGGGTTGGGGTTCATAAGCAGAAGGTAAGAGTCGAAGCTGTCGGCAGATGGCGCGGGAGGCGCCGGGGTGGGAGAGGGGTTTTCAGGCTGAGGCGACGCGACGCCCATATCGGCGCTGTCGGGAATGGGAGAGAAGCACATGAACTCCTGGGTGATGTAAAGGGTATTCCCCTCCGCCACCACCCCTATCCCGATGCAGTTGAACTCGGGCCGCAGGATGTTCTCCCTGTGCCCCGGGCTGTTCATGAGCGCCTCGAAGGCCACGTCCACGCTGGGCGCCTTGGCGATGTTCTCTCCCGCCAGGGTCCATCCCGTGATGCCCCTCGCCGCGATGCGCTGCTGCAGGTTACCCGAGACCGGCGACACGTGCCCGAAGAAATCGTACTGCATCATCTCCGAGGAATAGGCGCGCGCGAAATCGGTGAGCTGTTGCTCCGCATACAGGGAAGGAAGGCCCGCCTGGTTACGGGCCTGGTTGACCAGTTCCAGCATGCGGGCCTCTCCGGCCGAGGCGTTGACCGCCCCCGCGGTCCCCACGGCCGGGAAGATCATCGGCATCGATACGGTGAGGGCGAGAAAGACGATCACGAGTAGAGGTGTTGCGCCCTTCTGCCACCGAGTGAGCCCCTTCATTGTCAGCCTCTCCCTTTGTCCCCGAGGCCGGTGGCAACTCTCCCGTTCCCCTGAAAACGAACCGCCCTTTCCTCCTAGGGAAAGGGCGTCGCTTACGAGGCGGCAGCCTGGCGATCATAACCGCTTTCGCGGCCTTAGACCCATGGCTTTGCGCCCTCTCCTTTCGGAAGAGTTTGCCTTTATCACCTACAGGGATATGCTGTTCTCAATGTACGCTCTCTTTATCGACTTCCCGCACGCGATCCTTGAGCTTCAAAATCAAATTAAAGTAACGGGTCAACAGGTCGCCCTCCCCGGGCGGGAGCGATGGGTCGCGATTCCACCGCGCAGCCTTTCGGTCGACCGACCGTCTTCACGGCCCGGGTAAATACAACGCGGAGACGCACGGGCAATGCGGCCGCATCGCGTTCCCGGTCCCTTCCCGAGAGACAAAGCGGGGTCTGGGAGGGCAAAAACGGGTTGGAGATGGGGACAAAAAAGGTCTAAAGTGCCGGCCGGAAAACGCCGATAGAATAATTGCCAAAATATCTACGCCGAGTGAGTTTTGGCCTCGACCGGAAAGCCTGCCCACTTTCCGGTCTCTATTTTTTTTATCCCTTCTCCGTAGCGCGCGGGTTTTCCGCCTGCGGCGAGCGCTCGAGAATATCCCCTTCGCATCGACCGCCGGTTTTTCCCTCACCGCCGCGTCATCCTCTTTACCGGCATTTCCGGGAGAAGGGCCCGCGTTTCCGATCCTGAGAGGTTTCTCCCGCTAAGCTCTTGCGCGCTCGGCCTTGGGGCTATTCCCTCGCTCCGCTCTCCACCAGTCTCGAGATGATCACTATGCGCTGCGCCGCGCTGTACCAGGGATGGCATGCGGTGAGGGTGAGCTTGGGCTCGTCGCCCTGCTCCAGAACCGTGAGGTCGGAGGGTTGCACGATGCGTTGCTCGTAAACCTCGTATTGGTAGCGGCCGGAAGCGGTTTCCAAGATGATCCGCTCCCCCGCCGTCAATTGCTCTATATGGCGGAAGGGCGCTCCGTAGGTGGTGCGGTGACCGGAGATGACGCAGTTCCCCGCCTGCCCGGGATAAGCGGTTCCGGGGAGATGGCCGGGGCCCCGCTTGAGGTTCTCGGCGTCGTCGAGCCCCCACAACTGCACCACGATGGCGTCCAGCCCGATGCGGGGCGCGATGATGCGGGCGATACCGTCCCCCACCGAAGCCTCGCCGCTTTCCGGGGAAGGCGGCCGTCTTTCCCACTCCCGCCTCAGCTCCTCCTGTGCCGCCGCCGCCCGGCGGTCGGTATAGTAGATGTAGGCATAAACCCCGGCCAGGGCCAGCAGGCCGGCGAGGATCAGGGAGATGCCGATGGCGATGAGCGCCTTTCCCTTGCGGCGGTCTCGTCCCGGCTTTCCCCTCTCCTCGCCGCCTTCGGCGTCGCTTCCCCTCATGGGCTGCTCCCTTAGCTCCCTTAAGGTATTCAGGGCTCGCGGAACACCACGCCCCGCCCATGGCAGACGGGGCAGGTCTCGCCGAAGACCTCCACCAGGCCCTCGGAGACGTTTTTGCGCGTCATCTCCACCAATCCCAGCTTGGTGAGCTCCACCACGTAGGTCTTGGTGCGATCTTTTTCCAGTTCCTGGTTGAGAGCCTTGAGGACGGCGCGGCGGTTCTTGGCCTCGTTCATGTCGATGAAGTCGATGATGATGATGCCCCCGATATCGCGCAACCTGAGCTGGCGCACCACCTCCGCCGCCGCCTCGATGTTGGTACGCAGCACCGTCTCCTCCAAGGATTTGTCCCCCACGTACCTGCCGGTGTTGACGTCGATAGCGGTGAGGGCCTCGGTGTTGTCGATGACGATGGAGCCCCCCGAAGGCAGGGGGACTTCCCTCCGCAGGGCGTCGCGGATCTGGCGGTTTATGTCAAGGGCCTCGAAGACCGGCGTCTCATGCGCGTAACGTTCCACGCGGTCGGCCAAGTCCGGAGCCACCATTTTCAGGTATTGCTTGATGCGGCGGAAGGAGCGGTGGGAGTCCACCAGCACGCGATCGAAGCTGCCGTCCAAGACATCCCTGATCACCTTGATCTCCAGCTCGGGCTCCTGGTAGAGAATGGCAGGGGCCCTTTTCTTCTCCGCCGCCCGGTGCACCTGCCGCCATACCTTGTTCAGATAGGCCAAGCTTTTCCTCAGCTCCGCCGCCTCCGCCTCCCTGGCCGCCGTGCGCACGATTATCCCCACGTCCTTCGGCCTGACCTCGTCCACCAGCTTGCGCAGGCGTGCCCTGTCCTCCTCGTCAAGGCGATGGGAGATGCCCACCGTGTTCATCTGAGGGAGAAGGACCAGGTAGCGACCCGGTATGGAGAGGTAGGTGGTTAGGCGCGCTCCCTTGCTGCCCATGGGGTCCTTGGTCACCTGTACCACCACTTCCTGCCCCACCTTCAACAGCTTGCTTATGTCGCGCCTCCCCTTCTGGCGGTCATCCTCCACGAAGATGTCCCCCGCGTAGAGGAGGGCGTTGCGGTTGTGGCCGATATTGACGAACGCCGCCTCCATGCCGGGGAGGACGTTCTGCACTCTCCCCTTGTAGATGTCGCCGACGATGGACCGGCGCTCGTGGTGACCCACGAAGATCTCCTGCAGCTCGCCCGATTCCAATACCGCGACCCTGGTCTCGTCACGGTAGGAGGCCACCACCATCTCCTTCCGCAAGGGCTCGCTCCTCCTCCCTTCTGCGGGGGCGCTCTTTCCTCTCGCCATGCCTTTCACCCGCCCGCCTCGCATCGCCGCGCGGAAGGAGCGGTTCCGCTCGACCTCCGCCCTGCGCCTGGCGCGGAAGCTCGGGAAGCCCTATTCCTCCAACACACGCAGCTCGCCTTTCTCCACGTCATAATGATAGACCTCGCCTCGCACATCCTCGAACACCTCCTCCGGGGAAGCGTAAAGACCGACCCTGACCACTCTCTCCAGCGCCGGAACCCACCCCAGACGCCTTGCCGCCTCCTCCAGGGCGTCCTTCAACCTCGCCTGCCCCTCTCCGCTCACCTTGAGGAGAAGATGGAACCCGCCTTCTTCTCTCTCCAGGCGGTAGAGGCCGTAGCGCGCCCAGCGGGAAAGCTTGGGCATATTGGGCGCCAGCAGGCGCACCTCGCGTACCCTCAACCCCTCGGGCAAGGCGCGGTTGAGGGCCTCCACCGCCTCGCCTTCATCCACCCCTCCCGCCACCGACACCTCCAGGTACTCCGCCTCCGCTGCGACCCCCAGGGGCAGAGCGGGCGAAAAGCTCATACGCGGCCTGGGGTTGAACCCGGCGGTGAACTCGATCGGAAGCCGCGAGCGCCTCAGCGCCCTTTCCAGAGCTCGCATGCACTCGCGGTGCGAGAGCATCGCCGCGTCCCCGCATTTCTCATATTTGACCATCAGGCGCGCCATCACCCGGCTTCCTCCCCCAAGCCGCGCCTCCCGGTCTTCTCCGGGCACGCCCCGCAACCTGCGCAGGCGCCGAAGCGGCAGTCCTGCGTCTCCTCCCCACGCTTCGCCCGCTCATACTCCTCCCACAGGAAAGCCTTGTCCACGCCGGCGTGAATGTGATCCCAGGGCAATACCTCGTCACCATCCCTTTCCCTTTCCGCATACCACGCAGCTTCCAGGCCCGCCGCATCCAGCGCCCGCTCCCAGCGCTCCCAGGAGAAAAACTCGCTCCAGCCGTCCAGGCACCCGTGGCGCGCCGCCTCCAGCACCACCGGGAGCAACCTGCGATCCCCGCGCGACAGCACCCCCTCCAGGCGGCTCATCTCCCGAGCGTGCCAGCGCAGGGTCACCCCGCGCATGCGCAGGCCTTCCTTGAGGATGAAGTGGCGGCGCGCTACCTCGGGCAAGGGCATCTGCCCCGCCCACTGCAAAGGCGTATGGGGCTTGGGCACGAAGGTGGAGACGCTAACGGATATCTGCAGCCCCTTTGCGGGCGAGCCGTCGTTTCCCTCCCGCATGATACGCCGCACCAGGCCGCATATGGCCTCCACGTCCTCCTCCTCCTCGCCGGGAAACCCCACCATGAAATAGAGCTTGAGCTTTCTCCAGCCTTCCCGGTAGGCGCTGGAAACAGCCTGCAGAAGATCCTCGTCCGAAACCCCCTTGTTCACCGCCCTGCGCAGGCGCTCGGAAGCGGTCTCCGGGGCCAGGGTGAGCCCGGTCCTCTTCACCCGCCTCAGCCTGGAAGCAAGCTCCACGCTGAAGGTGTCGGTGCGTAGCGAGGGTAGCGAGACCGCCACGCGCCTGCTCTCCATCTCCCGCGCCAAGTCGTCGACCAGGGAAGAGATGCGCCCGTAGTCCGCGCTGTTGAGGGAGGCCAGGGTGAGCTCGTCGCAACCGGTGTTTTCCACCAACTCACGTCCCCACCGCTTGAGCAACTCCTCGCCGCGCTCGCGCACGGGACGGTAGATCATCCCCGCCTGACAGAAGCGGCATCCCCTGGTACATCCCCTAAATATTTCCAGGCTGCAGCGGTCGTGCACCGACTCCACCAAAGGAACCGGCGGTCGCCGCGGGTATCGCCAGGCGTCCAGGTCCTCCACCCTGCGCTTGCGCACCGGCAGCGGCGCTCCCCTTTCCGGCTCGATGCTCTCCAACCTCCCGTCGGCGCGGTATCTCACCCGGTAAAGGGAGGGCACGTATATTCCCTGTATGGAGGCGCAAGCGCGGAGGAAGGCGGCGCGGCCCCTCTTGCCTGCCGCCTTCCATTCCTTGACGGCATCCAACAATTCGTGGACGACCTCCTCCCCCTCCCCTATCACCAGCAAGTCGAAGAGCCCGGCCAGGGGCTCGGGGTTGCAAGCGCCCGGACCGCCCCCCACCACCAGGGAACAGGCGTCGTCCCTTTCCGTCGCCAGCAAGGGGACGCGCGCCAAGTCGAGCGCCCTCGCCACGTTGGCATAGGTGAGTTCGTGCTGAAGGGTTATCCCCACCAGGTCGAAATCCCGCAGGGGAGCCCGGCTTTCCAGCCCGAAGAGGGGAATGCCGCGCGCAACCATGCGTTCCTGCATATCCACCCAGGGAAGATATGCGCGGTCGGCCATGGCATCCTCGCGCTCGTTGATCTCCTCGTAGAGGATGAACAGCCCGAGATGGGACATGCCGATCTCGTAGGCATCCGGGTAGACGAGTACGCAGTTTACCCCTGCGTCGCTCATGGGCTTGCGCCGGGCGTTTACCTCGATACCGAGATAGCGCCCCGGGCGGGAAACCCCGGCGAGCTCATGGCGCAAAAATCCTCTGATATCCAATTCCGCCTCATCCGTCCTTTCAAAAACAAAGGCGGCCCACAGAGCCGCCTCATTCGCTTCTCTCCGGCCGGCCCGCGGCCGGCCCCGGGATCCGGCCCTTCTTTACTTATTGCGCAGAAAAACCGGGATGTCCAGCTCCTCCGACTCGAAGACCATGGTCTTCTCCGGGGGGACCTCCGTCTTGCCGGCGCGACGCCCGGGCTTGGAGGGCACGGTTCCGAACTCGAACCCCGTGGCGATAACCGTGACCTTCAGTTCGTCCCCCAAGGAGTCGTCGATCACCGCTCCGAAAATGATGTTGGCGTCGGGGTCGGCGACGCTGGCGATGATCTCCGCCGCCTCGTTCACCTCGAACAAACCCAGGTCCGTGCCTCCCGAGATGTTGAGCAGTATGCCCTTGGCTCCCTCGATGGAGGCCTCCAGCAGGGGACTCGAGATGGCGGCCCTCGCGGCCTCGGAGGCGCGGTTTTCCCCGCTTCCCACCCCTATGCCCATGAGCGCCGATCCCGCGTTGGACATGATGGTGCGCACGTCCGCGAAGTCCAGGTTGATCAACCCCGGCACCGTGATGAGGTCGGTGATGCCCTGCACGCCTTGGCGCAGGATGTCGTCGGCCATGCGGAAGGCGTTGAGGATGGAGGTTTTCTGCTCCGCGACCTCCAGAAGGCGGTCGTTGGGGATGATGATGAGGGTATCCACCTTCTCCCGCAGCTTATCGATCCCCGCCTCCGCCTGCTGCGCGCGTTTTCTCCCCTCGAAGGAGAACGGCCGCGTGACCACGCCAATGGTAAGCGCCCCTTGATCCTTGGCGATCTCGGCCACGATGGGCGATGCGCCGGTGCCCGTTCCGCCTCCTTTTCCCGCGGTGATGAAGACCATGTCCGCGCCCTTGATGGACTCCGCAATGGCGTCCCTGTTCTCGAGCGCGGCCTGCTCTCCCACCTCCGGGTTGGATCCCGCCCCCAACCCGCGGGTGATATTGCCGCCGATGTACACCTTTACGTCGGCATCGGACATCAGGAGGGCCTGTGCGTCGGTGTTGATCGCCACGAACTCCACGCCCTTGAGCCCGGCGTCGATCATACGGTTGATGGCATTGGTGCCGCCACCCCCCACGCCGACCACCTTGATCACCGCCAGATAATTGGTCGCTGTCTCCGGCATTTCCGGTCCCTCCTTATCCCCGGCCTCTTGGTAAAATCCTCGAGGCGCGCTCTCAAAGCATAAACTTGTGATTGAGACTTTTGCGCCCTCCGCCTTCCTTTTCCTCTCTCCCCGTATCCGCCTTTACACTACTACGACAAGCCCGGGGCCAACTCCTTCCCCATCCTTCCTGTCCTTCATACTTTTTCCAATCCCGGTTTCCTCCTCGGCTAGCCGTTGCTCCCATCCTACCGCTTGCCGTGGGGTTCTTTTCACCGCTCCTCCTCCGCTACGCGTCGGAGTCGCATCCCGATGCATGCCGGGCGACCTCAGCATCCTGCACGCCCTAGGCCGTATCCCACCATTATACCTTAACGGCAACATTATACTTGTAAAATTATATAAATGTTAAGTCTTTATTCATACCGGAGGAATCGGCCGCGTTCAGGCATCCCCGCCCACAAGCGGCTTTATCACCGGACGGTCAGGGAAGGATAGATCGATATATTCAACCGCGCCATAGCGCCCCATGATCTCTTTCAAAGCCAGGTAGGCGACGGCGTTCTTGCGCGCGAGCTCCGAGAGGTCTCCGTAGACGACCCTCGTCCCGCCGGCTTCAAGATATAGCCTGCCGCCGTCACATACCGCCGCGCTGACCATGGCCGCGAGATCCTCGTCCAGGCTGGCGAGCAGTGACGACACGAGGTTGAAGTCCTCCGACTGTAGTTTCGTGCCCGGCACCAGAAGGGGCATGCCGGAGACCTTGATCTCCGCCAGCCCCTCCGGGGCCTGTTCCACGCACTCCAACACCATGCCGTCTTGCGACACCAGAGCGCTTCTGCCGTTTTGCCGCAAGAAACCCACCGCTTTCCTCTCTTTGACGGTGAGCTGGACGGTGGCCGGAAAACGCCTCGACACCTCCACCGCCTCGACGTAGGGTTCCGTCAGCAAGGCCTTTTCCACCGCTTTCACATCCATTCTCAGAAGATGCGTATCGGGGGTTATGCCGCTCAAGGCGCGTAAGTAGGAATCGTCCAGCCTTTCGTTTCCTCCTATCTCGACTTCTCTTACGTTCAGGACCCCCGTAGCCACGTACACCCAGAGCAGACAGCCCATCGCCGCCACCATGACGGCGGAGAGGAAGACCGTGCGCGTCATCGCCCTCTTCCGCTCTTTGCGCGCGTCATCCTCCATGCCGCGTCCGCCCTCCATAGGCGCGGCCTTGACCTTATGCGACGTGGGCAGCGCTGTCTTTTTTCTTTTCGCCCCGACCCCTCGAGGCTCCCCCTTCCCCGGCCCTCGGCGAGCGGAGGCGCGCTTCCCCCTCATCTCTGCCCGGTCCGTCATAACCGTTTCCGTCCTTACGGCGGCGCTAAGGGGCGCGGCTCCCAGCGTCCCTTCCTTTCCCCTCGCCCTCCCTTTCACGGCCCGCATCTCCTTCCGGGCCGACGCGCCCCCCTGTTGCGAGCGCCCGGTCTTTTTCGCGCCCCCTGAATCGTGGCCGGCGCCGGCAGCAAGATCACGCCTTGCGCGTTCTCCGCCGTTCCCGCAGCGGTCAAGCCTCCACGCCCTTTCGGCGCTGCCGGCGTCGTCTTCCTTACGACGGCTGGCTTCGGCCCTCCGCCTTGCCGTGACGCGGGACCTGGCCCTTGATGCCCTGACCTTGGCGCCTTCACGCCCGCCGCTACGCCTTGTCACCACAACCACCTTCCCTGTTGACCTTCAAGCGCGCGGTCTCCAGGATCATCTCCACTACGCGATGGAAGGAAAGTCCGGCCGCGGCAGCGGCCTTGGGGATGAGGCTTAAAGAGGTCATGCCGGGGATGGTGTTGACTTCCAGACAATACGGTCGTTCCTCGGTATCGAGCATGAAATCGACGCGCGAAAGGCCCTCGCAGCAAAGGGCGGCGTGGGCCTCCAGGGACAGTCGCTGCAGCCTTTCGGCGAGTTCCCTCGGTATAGGGGCGGGGACGATGTATTCCGTCATCCCGCGCGTGTACTTGCACTCGTAATCGTACACGCCCTTGCTGGCCACCACCTCGAGCACGGGCAGCACCAGCGGTTCCCTGCCCACGAGACCCACGGTCATCTCACGGCCCTCGATAAAGCGCTCGATCAAAAGGAGGTCGTCGTACTCCAATGCCTCCCGCATGGCCTGCTCGAGCTCAGGGCGGTCGTGGGCTTTGCGCGCTCCCACCGTCGATCCCTCGCAGTTCGGCTTGACCATACACGGGAAACCCAGGTTTGAGGCCACCTCGCCGGCGATATCGCCGAGGCCCTTCAAGGCCACCTGCTCCGCGCTCACCACCTCGTCCTCCACCACGGGAATGCCGCAGGACCTGAAAACCTGCTTGCTCACGTGCTTGTTGATGGCCAGCGCGCTGGCCATGACCCCGGAGCCGGTGTACGGTATACCGAGCACCTCCAACAGTCCCTGGATGGTGCCGTCCTCCCCCATGCGCCCGTGCAACGCCAGGAAGGCGGCATCGACGCGCCGCCGCAACTCCGCCATGCGCTCCGCGACATCCAGGCCCACGTCCACCTCCACCACCTCGTGTCCCAGTTCGCGCAAGGCCTCCGCCACCGCCTTTCCGGAGCGCAGCGAAACCTCTCTCTCGGCGGATATCCCGCCCATGAGCACTGCGACGCGCATCGCCATCAGGCCTCCCGGCCCTCTCCTTCCCTATCCCCTACTATCTTTATTTCCTCTTCCAGCTCTATTCCCTCCCGCTCGCGCACCACTTCCTTCACCCTTACGATAAGCTCCCTGACGTCGCTCGCCGTGGCGCCTCCGAGGTTGACGATGAAATTGGCATGCTTCTCGGAGACCTGCGCCATGCCGGAGCGCGCCCCCTTGAGGCCGCAGCGTTCGATGACCTCACCAGCGGAGATGCCGGGCGGGTTTTTAAAGACGCTTCCAGCCGAAGGATACTCAAGCGGCTGATGCCTTCTCCTCCACCCCAACACCCTTTCCCTCCGCTCCCTCACCTCCGTCCTGCCTCTTTTCTCAAGCTGAAGTTTAACTATATATATTATCTCGTTATCCCTTATGCCCGTGCTTCTGTAGCCGAAGCCCACTCTTTCGCGATCGTAGAGTCCGCAGTACACTTCGCCGTCTTTTTCACCCATTATGCTTAGCTCCGAGACCAGATCTCCCATGCTCGTGCCCATGGCCCCGGCGTTCATCCGCGCTGCGCCGCCCATGGTTCCAGGTATCCCGGCAAGATCCTCGAGACCGCCCAGCCCGGCCTCCTCGACCCAGGAAAGGAAACGCTTCATAGAGCATCCTGCCTCAACGTAAACTTCATGTTTATTGTTCTTCTTTATCCTGCTCAATCCCCTGCCCAGCACCACCACGACCCCGCGGAACCCCCGGTCGGAAAAGAGGAGGTTGGAGCCGTTCCCCATGGCCATCCACCGGCATCCCGTGTCCGCTATGGCCTGCAACAAACGCGCGAGGTCTCCTATTCCCTTGGGAAACACGAGTAGGTCGGCGGGGCCTCCGATGCGGAAAGTGGTGTATTCCGAGAGCATGGCCTTCTCTACCATGCTGCCCAAGAACCGCCCCTTCAACCTTGCCGCCACCTCCGAGCACTCGCTCCCGCCCGGCCTACTGGCGCTCACCGCTTGCTCCCTCCTCCCTTGACCGCAGCACGCCCGCTATCTCTCCCGCGCACTGCGACACGTCGCCCGCCCCCATGGTCAGCACCAGGTCTCCGGAGCGGATGAAGCGAGCCGCGCCCTCTCCCAGGGTGGAACGCTGGGGGAGGTAAACCACCTGGCTGGTGGGATGGTGATCAAGCACGGCGTTGACGATGAGTTTGCCGTTTACGCCCGGCAAGGGCTCTTCACCGGCGGAATAGACATCCGTCACGATCACCACGTCCGCCAGCCCCAGGGCTTTCCCGAATTCCCTCCAAAGCGACGCGGTTCGGGTGTATCGGTGGGGCTGGAAGATACATACCACGCGCTCCGCCCCCTCGTTTCCGGCCGCCTCCAAGGTAGCTGCGACCTCGGAGGGGTGGTGGGCGTAGTCGTCCACCAACCTCACGCCGGCCACCCTCCCCATTTCCTGGAAGCGCCGCTGCACGCCGCCGAATTCCCGCAGGGCCCTTGCCGCCTTCTCCGGGTCAACCCCCAGCGACAAGGTCAAGGCCAAAGCGGCGGTGGCGTTCAACGCGTTATGGCGTCCCGGGACCCGCAACCGCACTTCCCTCAACATGCCCCCGGGCGTGCGGAGCACGAACTCGGAACCCCCCTTGTGGAGTCGGATGTCCGTACAGCGGTAGTCGCTTGTCTCCCCCGTCCCGAAGGTAACCTGCCGTGCCCGGGTATGGCCGAGCACCTCCGCGGCGCCCGCGTCGTCGGCGTTCACCACCAGCAAGCCCTCGGGGGGCAGCGAGGAAACAAAGCGGCGGAAATGCTCCACGATCGCGTCACGATGCGCGAAGTAATCGAGGTGGTCCTCCTCCACGTTGGTGACCACCGCCGCCCAGGGCTTGAGGAGGAGAAAGGATCCGTCGCTCTCGTCGGCTTCCGCCACCACGTACACGCCTTGACCGGCATGGGCGTTGCTCCCCACGTCGTTAAGCTCCCCTCCCACCACGTAGGTGGGATCCAACCCCGCTTCGCGAAGGATCATGGCCGCCATGGAGGTGGTGGTGGTCTTTCCATGCGTGCCGGCGACGGCTATGCCCTTTCCGCTTTCCATGATCCTCCCCAGCATGGCGGCGCGGGGCAGGATATCCAGACCCAGTTCGCGCGCCCGGGCAAGCTCCAAATTTCGCTCCGGGATGGCCGACGACACCACCACCACGTCGGCGCCATCGACGTTCTCGGGGCGGTGCCCGATAAAGATGCGCGCCCCCATCTGCCGCAGCCTGCGGGTGTTGCGGGATTCCTTGAGGTCGGAACCGCTCACCTGTATGCCGCGCGCGAGCATCACCACTGCTATGGCGCTCATGCCCGCTCCCCCTATTCCCACAAAGTGAACTCTTTCCCCGCCGATCATCCCGTCCTCCCCGCCACCTCCATCACCACATCCGCCAGGCGTTCCGCCGCATCCGGCATCGCGGCCCGACGCGCCGCCTCGCTCATGCGCGCCAACCTGGAATCGTCCGCAAACAGCGCCTCCACCTCCGCGCGGAGCCTTTCACCCCCCATCTCGCGGTCCGGCACCACCACCGCCGCCCCTATGGAGGCCAGCACGGCGGCGTTGGCGTCCTGGTGGCCGGCGGTGGCATAAGGATACGGGACCAGGATGGAGGGGCGACCCGCTTCCGCCAGCTCGGCAATGGTCGATGCTCCCGCCCTGCATACCACCAAATCCGCCGCGGCATAGAGCAGATCCATGCGTTCGATGTAGGGGAAGGGCCGGTAGATAAGAGGGTCCGTTTCCCTTCCCTTCACCCGCGACGCCGTCTCCCCGTACTTGTCCGCGCCCACCGCATGCACCACCTGGAGGTCGCTTCTCTCCCTCCAGGCGGGAAGGGCTTCCAGCACGGCGCGGTTAAGGGAAGCGGCGCCCTGGCTGCCGCCCACCACGGCGAGGGTCTTGCGTCCCCTCTCCAGGGCGAAAAAGGCCCAGGGGTCCTTTATCTCCCGTTCCGTTGCGCGCGGCAGCAAGGGGTTGCCGGTGAGCGCCGCCTTCTCTCTCCATCCCGGGGCATGATCCAGGGTACGCTGGAAAGAAACCGCTACCCTGCGCGCCAGGGGAGCAAGCATGCGGTTGGCAAGGCCGGGGACCGCGTTCTGCTCATGTATGACCAGCGGCACCCTCAAGCTCACCGCGGCCAGCGAACCCGGTACCCCCGCGTATCCTCCGAAGGAAACCGCAACATGCGGTCGTAGCTCCCTCATCTCCGCGCGACAACGACGGAATGCGGAAAGGAGCAAGGCGAGCGAACTAAGGTTGTGTGGTGATAGAGAGCGCGTGAACCCGCGGAGCTCCAACGCCACCACCTTTTTCCCCGCCAGAAGGGAGCCGGTCGGGGTTTTGCTGCTCAGAAAAAGGGTCAGCTCCACCCCCTCACGCGACGCGAGCTCCCCGGCCAGTGCGAGCAGGGGATGGAGATGCCCTCCGGTCCCCCCTCCGCATATCGCCACCCGCACTTCCGCTCCTTCCCGCTTGCCTTTCCCTCGTCTCCGCCTCCTGGCGGGAGACGTTTATGAGTATACCTGCCAGGCACATGCAAATCACCAGCGAGGAACCTCCGTAGCTGAAGAAAGGCAGGGTTATGCCGGTAATGGGCATGATTCCCGTGGCCGCCCCCATGTTTATCACCGCCTGAACGCCCAACATGCAGGTTATCCCCATGGCCAGCACCCTCCCGAGGCGGTCGGGGGCCCTCCTTGCCGCCTTCAGGCCCAGGTAGGTAAACAGCCCGAAGAGGAGCAGCACCGCCATTGTGCCTATGAGGCCCGTCTCCTCGCCGATGATGGAGAAGATGAAATCGGTGTGAGCGTTGGGAAGGTAAAAGAACTTTTGCCGGCTCATGCCCAGGCCCAAACCGCTTATCCTTCCCGAACCGAGGGCGATCATGGACTGGATGATATGGAAGCCGCCCTCCCTTGCCACCTTCCACGGATCCAGGAAGGAAAAAAAGCGCGCCTTGCGATAGGCGGATGAGAAGATGAAGATCGCCGTGGCTAACCCCCCAAGCGCCGCCAGCACCCCCAGTCGGCGCATGGGCGCTCCCGCCAAAAAAAGCATGATGAACACGGTGAGGGCCACGATGAGCATACTTCCCAGGTCTGGCTCGATGATGATCAGCCCGCAGGCCAGGGCGGTGGCGATGAGCACCGGGTTGACGATCTCCCTCCAGTCTTCCAGCCGGTCCGCGCGACGGCTGTAGAAATGCGCGGCCAAGAGCAGGAGCGCCAGCTTGGCCATCTCCGAGGGCTGCACCACGATGGGCCCGAGCTCGATGGCGCGCTTGGAGCCGTATGCCTCCGTGCCCATGAACGGCACCGCCGCTAAGGCCGCGAGGGATATCGCCGTGAGCAACGGCGATAGCTCCGCCAGGCGGTGGTAGTCCATGTAGGCCAGGGCGCACATGGCCGCCATCCCCACCCCGAACCACACCGCCTGGCGCAGGAGGTAATAATAACTGCTCCCATGGGCTCGCAGGGCGGTGCCGGAGCTGGCCGAAAAGATCATCACCATGCCGAAGAGGAACATCACCAGAGTCACGCCCATGATGGAATACCCCGTGGCGGTAAGGCCGCCCGACGTCCGGGAGCGTGGGCGCGCCGCCTCGCTTTTGCCGCTTCGCTGCCGCCCTGCGGCCCCCGACCGTTTCGGCGCCGCCGTTGCCTGGCGGCGTTTGCGCGCCTCCACCAGGGCGCGCGGCGGGGGCTTGACCCTCTCCGCCTCCCTCCGGGCGACGGCGGGTTTACCCAAAGCCCTTCACCTCCAGCGTGTATATTAATCCCAGATCCTGGTATATCATCCCGCTTTTACGGTAATGCGCATAGCGGTAGGAAGGAGCGCGCAAGGGAGCGAAAGGAACCGCCTCGACGCTTGCGACGGCGATGCGCCGGTTGCAACACATGCCTTGGCGGGCCTTTTCGTCACTCATGGCCCCTGACCTCCGCCGTGAATCTTCTTGCCAGTTCCTGGAAATGCCTGCCTCGCTCGCGGTAATTCGCGTAGCGGTCGAAAGAGGCGCATGCGGGGGTGAACAGAACCGTATCTCCGCTCTCCAACACCGCGCCGAGGCGCCCGAAAACATCTTCCAGGCCGCCCATGACCATGACCTCCACCGGCATTTCCTCCCCCTGCAGGGCGGAGGCTATCTCCCCCGCCGCCTCTCCGATGAGAAAAACCGCCTTTACCTCGCCCCGCCGCGCTCGAGCCCGCAAGGCCCCGGCCATCTCCGCGAAATCCAAGCCCTTGTTCCTGCCGCCCATGATCACCACCAGCGGACCCCTGAAAGCCTCCAGGGCGCGCATGGCCGCATGGGGGTTGGTGGCCTTGGAATCATCGTAAAAACGCACTTCCCCCGTGTCCGCCACCAACTCCAGGCGGTGGGAGAGGCCCTTGAAGGTCCGCAGCGCCTCTCCCGCCATTGCCGCCCCCACGCCCAAGCCCATGGCCGCGGCCGCCGCCGCCATGGCGTTCTCGAGGTTGTGCCCCCCGGGGAGGGGCAGGCAATCGGCGCGCATTATCTCCACCAGCTCGTCGCCGGCAACCGCGGTGATGCGCCCCCTCCTCGCCAGCATCACCCCATCCCTCACGAACACGTCCGCGCCCTCCTCCCGCAGGCGCGAGAAATACGCCACCCGGGCCTGCGCGGAACGCGAGGCCTCTACGCAAGCCGGGTCATCCAGGTTGCACACCACCAGGTCCTCACGGCGCTGGTTGGCCCAGATGCGACTTTTGGCCGCCACGTACTCCCCCATATCCGCGTGCCAGTCGAAATGGTCCTCGGCCACGTTCAACAGCACCGAGACATGCGGGCGAAAGGTCTGCGTATGGGCCAGTTGGAAGCTGGAGACCTCCACCACCAACAGCTCCCCTTCCTCGGCCTCCTCCGCCGCCTGCACGAAGGGATGGCCGATATTTCCCGCCGCGCGTGCCCTTATGCCCGCGTGCCGGCAGATCCATTCCACCATGCGGGTGGTGGTGGTCTTGCCGTTGGTGCCGGTCACCGCGATCACCGGTCCGCGCACGAACCTCCACGCCAGCTCCACCTCGCTCCAGACCGGGATGCCCCTGCGGCGCGCCTCCCGCAGCAGCTCGGTGCCGCCCGGCACCCCTGGGCTCACCACCACCAGGTCGATCCCCGTAAGCAGCGCGGGATGGTGATGCCCCAGCTCGCACTGCGCCCCCATCTCCCGCAGGGCCAGGGCCGCCTCCAGGACCTCCCCCTTATGCGAGATATCGTTAACGGTGACCCGCACGCCCTCCCGCAGCAGTTTCTCGGCCGCCGCGCGCCCGGATATGCCCAAGCCCACCACCAGGGCCGAGCCCAATCCATCCGGCAAAGCGCCGCCGCCCTTCCTCCCCGTCACCCTACTTACCTCCCACGTAATTGATATAGAAGATGATGAAACCGATGCCCACGAAGAACCCCGCCACGATCCACAGCCGTATAAGGGTGGTGAACTCCGACCACCCCTTGAGCTCGAAGTGGTGGTGGAGCGGCGCCATGCGGAAAACGCGCCTGCGCGTGACCTTGAACACCGCCACCTGGATGATCACCGACAGCGCTTCCAGCACGAACAGCCCTCCCAGCACCACCAGCAGCAACTCGGTCTTGGAGAGCACCGCGATGGTCGCCAGGCTGCTGCCCAGCGCCAGGGAGCCCGTATCGCCCATGAAGATATATGCGGGCGGGGAGTTCCACCATAGGAAACCGATACAGGCGCCCATGAGAGCGCCGCAGAATATGGCGATGTCCAGAGAGCCCTGCACGTGGGTATAGAGAAACTGGTGATTGCGGAACTGGGTGAAGGAGATAAGGATATAAGCGGTGGTGGCCAGTATGGTCGCACCGGAGGCCAGTCCGTCCAGGCCGTCGGTGAGGTTTACGGCGTTGGAAGCGCCGATGATCATCACGAAAACGAGCACAAAATAGAACGGCCCCAGATCGCAGAGCACCGCGTCCCTGCGGAAAAAATACAGCTTGGTGTCCACCCCGAAACGCTGCGTGGCAAGGAAGGCGATGGCCAGCGAGAGCGCGAGTTGCCAGAAAAGCTTGCTGCGCGCCTTCAGGCCCAGGGAGCGAGCGTAGCGCAGCTTGGTGTAATCGTCCGAGAACCCCAGCAACCCGCCGCCGAGCAGAGCCAGGCCGAGGGCGAATCCCGTGCCCGCCTGCAGCTTCTGGGCCATGGCCAGGAACCCCACCAGCGCCGAAGCCACGATCAGGATCCCCCCCATGGTGGGCGTGCCCTGCTTCGCGAGGTGGGCCTGGGGACCGTCCTCGCGTATGAACTGGCCTATGCCCCGGCGTTTCAGCCATCCCATGAGCCAGGGCATGCAGGTTATGCAGATCACCAAGCTCAGGAGCAATGCTCCCATAACCCTGTACAAGGACTTGCCTCCTCGCCACCCGTGCGTGGCAACCGCCGGCTCCACCGCCGGCCGCATGCCGACGGCGTCCGGGACTCTCGCTCAAAGTGACATTCTATGCCACGCGGTCGTACGCCACCAGTTCCACCAACCTCTCGAGACCCAGAAAACGGGAGCCCTTGATGAGCACCACGTCTCCGGGCTCGATGATGGCGCGCAGGATCTCCGCCGCCTTGTCCACCCCGTCGGTGGCGAAGACGCTTCCTCTGGGAAGGCCCTGCTCGCAGGCCGCCTGGGCGGTGCGGCGCGTCTTCCTCCCCACCGTGATGAGGATGTCCGTGCCGTACTCCACGGCCATGCGCCCCAGCTCCTCGTGGGCCTTCTCCGAAACCGGCCCCAGTTCCCCCATGTCCCCGAGCACCGCGATGGCCCTGCGGTCACGCGAGATATCCCCCAGGGCCATGAGGGCGGACCGCATGGAGACGGGGTTCGCGTTGTAGGCGTCGTTGATGATGGTGATCTCGTCCGGCCTGGTAATCATCTCCATCCTCCATCCCGTCGTCTCGGCATCCTGAAGTCCCTCCACTATGCCTGCCATATCTACCCCCATGATCTTTCCCACCGCCGCAGCCGCCAGCGCGTTGTACACGTTATGGCGGCCGGGCAAAGGCAACCTGACCCTGGTACCACCACCTCCCCTCACGCTCAGGGTGAACACCGCCCTTCCCGCCTCGTCCACCTCCTCGTCCCGCGCCCTTACCTCGCAACGCGACGAGTATCCGAAGCTCATCACCGGGCAGGGGCTCTTCTCCCGCAGCAATCCCGCATAGTCGTCGTCGCCGTTGATCACCGCCCTGCCGCTCCGCGGCAGCGACTCCAGCAACTCCGCCTTGGCGCGCGCCAGGTTGTCGCGGGTGCGGAAGAAGCGCAGGTGAGCCACCCCTATGTTGGTGACCACGCCGACCTCGGGACGGGCCGTCGCGCACAGCTCGCGTATGTGGCCCATCCCGCGCGCCCCCATCTCCAGCACCAGGAACTCGGTGCGCGGAGACACCTCCAGCATGGTAAGCGGGACGCCTATCTCGTTGTTGAAGCTGCCGCGGGCCCATACCGTCCTTCCCGCTCGCGAGAGCACGGAGGCGGTCAAGTCCTTGGTGAGGGTCTTGCCGGTGGAGCCGGTTATCGCCACCACCCTCGCGGCGCTCCGCTCCCTCTGCCAGGCCGCAAGGCGACGCAGGGCGGCCATGGTGCCTCGCACGCGCACCACCGCCGCGCCCTTCTCCCACGCCAGGCGCAACAGATCCTGCTCCGCCCTGGACACCAGCAGCGCCCCCGCCCCCCGCTCCAGCGCTTCCCCGAGAAAGGAATGAGCATCGTGGCGCTTTCCCCTCAAGGCGATGAAGACGTCCCCGGCGGCCAAGGTGCGCGTGTCGGTGCTCACCCCTTTGAACCTGCGCCGCCGGTCGCGCGGCGGGCTCAGGAGCGTTCCCATGACCACGCGCGCTATCTCCTCGGCCGTCGCCGGCATCACCTTCCCGCCCCCCTTTCCCGCAGGGCTTTCCTGGCCTCCTCCACGTCGTCGAAGGGGATCACCCGGTCGGACAGTATCTGTCCCCTTTCGTGTCCCTTGCCCGCCACCACCACCACGTCGCCGTCCCCAGCCGCATCGATGGCCGCTCTTATGGCCGCGCGCCGGTCCGCGATCACCTCGTAACGCCCGCCGCCCGCCGCCTTTCTGGCTCCTCTTTCTATCTCCGCGATGATGGCGAGCGGGTCCTCGCTGCGGGGGTTGTCGGAAGTGATGAACACCAGGTCCGCCAGGCTTACCGCCGCCTCGCCCATGAGGGGGCGTTTGCCGCGGTCGCGGTCTCCCCCGCAACCGAAGACGACGATGACGCGCCCCGGCGTTATCTCCCTCGCCGCCTCCAGCACGCGCCGCAGGGAATCGGGGGTGTGGGCGTAATCCACCAGCACGGAGAAACCCTGCCCCTCCTCCACTGCCTGGAACCTTCCCGGCACCCCGGGATGGGATAATATCCCCTCCAAGGCCCGCTCCGGCTCCAAGCCCAAGAGGATGCTCGCCGCCAGGGCTGCCAGGAGGTTATAGAGGTTGAAGCGACCGGTGAGAGCGGTTTCCCCCTCCCACCTCTCTCCCCGGTAGAAGAAAGCCACCCTGCTGCGCTTCAGTCCGGCCTCGAGCAGCGATCCCCTCAACTCCGCTCGCTGTAAAACCCCGTAGGAAAGCACCCTCCCCGCTGCCCGTTCCGCCAGCCGCCTTCCGTAAGGATCGTCCACGTTGACGGCGGCCGCGCGCGCCTCCAGCCCCCCCTGGGAGCGGGAGACGAAAAGCCTTTCCTTGCTGCGGAAGTAATCCTCCATGTGGGAGTGAAAATCGAGGTGGTCCTGGCTGAGGTTGGTGAACACGGCGACGGCGAAATCGCAGCCGTCCACGCGTCGCAGAGCGAGGGCATGAGAGGAGACCTCCATGCTCGCCACCTCGCAACCCGCCGTGACCATCTCCGCCAGCATCGCCTGCAGATCGGACGATTCCGGGGTGGTGCGGGACGACGGCATTTCCCTCCCCGCCACGCGGTAGGACACCGTGCCCACCAGGCCGCACGCCATGCCGCAGCTCGCCGCCGCCGCTTCCACCAGGTGGGCGGTGGTGGTCTTGCCGTTGGTGCCGGTCACCCCGACCAAAGCCAGCTTTCCGCTGGGGTGCCCGTAAAAGCGGTCGCTGAGCAAGGCGAGGGCGAGACGCGTATCCGCGGCCCTTACCAGCGCCGCCTCCCGCACCACCTCCACGCCCCCTTTCCAGTCGCTGGAAACCGCTACCGCCGTGGCGCCGCGCTGCAACGCCTGCGGGATGAAGAGGTGCCCGTCGGTGCGCATCCCTTTGATCGCCACGAAGAGGTCTCCTTTTTCCACCCGGCGCGAGTCGTAGGAGATGCCTCGCACCTCCCTATCCGCCCCGCTCTCCAGGCGCAGGCCTTCCATGCCGCTCACCAGCTCCCCTAACCTCACTCCCCGCTCACCACCCTGTCCCGGGTATTTACCTTCTCCAGGCTCGGCGTCACCTCGAGATGCTGGAGCGCGAACTCCATCACCCTCGAGAAACAAGGCGCGGATGCCAGTCCGCCGTAAACGGTATCCGGCTCGTCAAGGGTGATCACCGCCACCAGCCTGGGATCCTCCATGGGAGCCATACCCGCGAAGGTGGCGATGTAGGCCTCGCGATAGCCGCCCGCGGCATCCGGCTTCATGGCCGTCCCCGTCTTTCCGGCGCAGTTGTACATGGCCATGGCGGCGCGGGTCCCCGTGCCTATCCTTACCACCTCTCCCAGCACGAAGCGCAGGGAGGCCGCGGTATTGGCGGAGATCACCTCCTCGCCCTCCGAAACGGGGTATTCCGTGCCGCCGCCGTCCCGCCCGATGACGCGCCGCATAAGATGCGGGGTGACCGTTTTGCCCCCGTTGGCGATGATGGCGGTCAAGCGGGCGAGTTGCAACGGGGTCACCGTTATCCCCTGACCGATGGCGATGGTGGGAAGTGAGGTCATGGTCCATTTTTCCAGGGAAGGCACCAGACCGGGGGATTCCCCGGGGTAATCGATGCCCGTGGGCTTCCCGAGCCCGCAGGCCGCCAGGTATGCAGCGAGCTTTTCCTTGCCCAAGGCCTGCGCCGTCTTGATGGTCCCCAGGTTGGAGGAATAGGCTATCACCTCCGAGAAGGTCAGATCGGACTTGGGCATGGGGTGATCGTCCTTGAACTCGTACTCTCCTATCTCTATGCGTGCCGGCACGTTGATCACCGAGGCGGGAGCCGCCACGCGTTCCTGCAGCGCGGCCATGGCGGTGACCATCTTGAGCACCGATCCGGGTTCGAAGGCGTCCGTCACCGGCCTGGTCCGCGACCTCTCCGGGGGAACGGAAGCGAAAAGGTTGGCGTCGAAATCGGGGTGCACGGCCATGGCCAGGACCTCGCCCGTGCGGCAGTCCATCACCAGCCCCGAACCGCTCAACGCCCCGCTCTCCTGCACGGAGCGGGCCAACTCCTCCTGGAGCTTGAACTGTATCTGGGAATCTATGGTAAGTTGCACGTCGCTTCCGTCCACCGGGTGCTTGATCATCCTGGTGACGCCGGGGATAGGGTCTCCCAGGGGATCCAGCTCCACCGCCGCCTCCCCTTTCTCGCCCGCCAGGAGCGCGTCGTACTGCAGCTCGATGCCCGAGAGCCCCACGTTGTCCGTGCCCACATACCCGATGATGTGCGCAGCCAGCGAGCCCTGGGGATAGAGCCTCTTGCTCTCCTTTTCCAAGCCGATGCCCGCCAACCCCAGGGATTCGATCTCCTCCGCCACCTCCGGGCTCACCTTCCGCTGCAGGTAAACGAACCCCCCCTCCGACCTCAGCTTCTCCTCCACCTCTTGACGCGGTTTCTGAAGCGCCAGGGAAAGCTCCGCCGCCGCCATCTCCGGGTCCTCCACCAGGTAGGGGGTGGCGTAAACGGAATAGGCTTCCCGGCTGATGGCCAGCACTTCTCCGTCACGGTCGAGGATGCAACCACGGGTGGGCTGGAGATCGGCGAGGCGGGACCTCTGGTTTTCCGCCAGCGCGCCGAGGCGATCGGCCTTCACCAGCTGGAGGTCGACGAGGCGGTAAGCCACGCCCGCGAATGAGATAAATAATACCAGGGCTGCCAGGTTTATCCTGGCATACCCCTTGCCGCCCTTCGACATCTCGTCCTCCCCGGATGCCTCTCGCGATATTTCAACGCCCGTTCAGGGCCCTGTAATGGGGTTCGCCGTCTTGCGGCGGATGACCTTCGGCTCGCTCCCCTATGGCCGGCTATATACCTCCCTGTGAAGACGCGTCGCTGACCATTCCCTCCACACCGTTGGAAGGCGCGCCGCCGTCGCTCCTTGCCGCCCGGAAAGCCGGCGTCTCCAGGTATTCGACGCGCGCGACCTGCTCCATCCTCAGTTCCTCGACCGCTATGCGCTCAACCCTCGCGGGGGCTTCCAACGAGGCGATCTCCAGGCGCAGCGCCTCCTGGTCCCGCTTCTCCAGCTCTATGCGCTTCTCCAGCTCCCGGGCCCTCATCTCGTTCTGCACCACCATCACGTGCAGGATCACCGAGAGCAGGAGCAAACCGCATACGAACGCGGCCACACACGAGAAACAGACAAAGACGATGCGCACCCTGCGCCCATCCTCCGCTCCGCGGCGGGGGCGCTCCGCCGGCCGCGCCCTCGGACTCTCCTCCCTCGGCGCGGGGTCGGCGGTGGATCTCCATTCCAGGGCCAGCGACATCTTTATCCGCTCCTACCTCTTTTCGGCCGCCCGCAGCTTGGCGCTACGGGACCTCGCATTCTCCTCTATCTCCCGTTGCGTGGGCCGCAGGGGTCCGGGAGTCAGTATGCGCAGCTCCCCCGGCGCCCCGCACCCGCAGCCTTCCAGCTCCGGATGGCAGGGACAGCGCGAGCCGTGGGCGGCGAAGAAGCGCTTGACCATCCTGTCCTCAAGGGAGTGATAGGAGATGACCACCATCCTGCCCCCGCTGCGCAGGGCTCTCGCGGCCTGCGGGAGGGCCGCCTCCAGGTTGCGCATCTCCCCGTTCACCTCCATCCGCAGGGCCTGAAAGGTCCTTCTCGCGGGATGCCCGCCCCTGCGGCGCGCCGCCGCGGGGATGGAATCCCTCACAATCTCAGCAAGTCGATCCGTGGTATCGACGGGCGCGCGCTTTCTCGCGACAGCGATGTTCCGAGCGATACGGGAAGCCCAACGCTCCTCGCCGTAGGCGCGGATAATACGCGCCAGCTCTCTCTCCTCATAGAGATTCACCACCTTCCAGGCATCGAGATCCTGGTTTCTGTCCATGCGCATGTCCAGGCGCGCCGGGCGGCGGAAGGAGAAGCCCCTCTGCGTTTCCTCCAGCTGCAAGGAGGACACCCCGAGGTCGAAGAGTATGCCGTGCGGAGCCTCCACCCCCGCCTGCGCCAGCACCTCCTCCAGGCGCGAGAACTCCGCGTGCAGCAGCAGCGTGGCGTCGGCGTAGGGGCGCAGGCGCTCCCGCGCTTTCTCCAGCGCCTCCTCGTCCCGGTCCAGCGCGATCAGGCAACCCGACCCCCCCATTTCTTCCAGCAGAGCAAGGGCATGCCCGCCCTCGCCGACGGTGGCGTCCACGAAGACCTTTCCCGGCCGGGGGCGAAGTAAGCCCACGACCTCCGACAACATGACGGGTACATGCCTCGCATCACCTTCGCCCATATGCTTCCAGCAGGTGGCGCAGGGTACGGCGCGCCTCCCCCCGGTTGTGCGGCCACTGGCGGCGGCCTTGCGCGATCAGATCCAACATGCGCCGACCTCCCATGCGTACCGGCCTCAGAACCCCATCTCCGAAAGCTTTTCCGCCGTCTGCTCGAAGCGCTCCAGCCCGCCCTGGGTGGACTCGGACCAGCGGCGGCGGTCCCAGATCTCCACGCGGTTCATCATCCCCACCACCTCCACCTCGCGGTCGAGGCCCGCCACCTCCCGCAGCTTGGGGGGGATGGTCAGCCTCCCCTGGCGGTCCGGCACCGCCTCGAAGGCGTGGCCGAAGAGCACGCGCACGAACTCCCTTTTCTCGGCGCTGCCCTCGGGCAGGGCCTGTATGCGCTCCGCCATCTTCTCGAACTCGCTGCGGGGGAACACCGCCACGCACTGCTCGATCCAGCGCGCCATGACCACTCCCTCCGCGAGCCTGGCGCGGAACTTGGAGGGCATGATGATGCGCCCCTTGTCGTCGAGCGCGTGTTCGAAGGACCCGAAAAACATCTTTGCTTTCCCGTTCCGCTCCCCCGGCTCCCGCGACGCGACCCCCGTTGCGCCCTATGGCGCCACCGGGGCTCCACATCGCCCCTCTATATACTCCATTATACTCCACAACAAACCATTTTCCTCCATTATGCCTCTATATTCGGCCATATAGAGGGGAAAATCAACCACTTGAAGGGACTTTTTTTCAAAATCAACATCATGTGCCGTGACAAGAGGACGGAACACAATTTATGGGGCGGCTGGGCCGCCGCGGGCATATGCGAGCGGGGAATATGGCCGTGACGAGGATGGGGCTCTCGCCGGATAAGGGCCTCAGCCGCTTGCCGGCAGGCTGTCGATGGGCGCTCCCCCGGCCAGCGCCTTGGCCCTAAGCCATTTCTCCACCAGGTAGGGCTTGAACCACTCGAACTCCTCCGCCTGGCGCTGCACCAGGTACTCCGCCTCCATGCTGGTCATGTTGCGCGTCCTCACGGCGTTGTCGGCGGTGCGCGCGCAATAGAGCGGGATGAGGGAGTCGATGAGCTCCCGACGCGGCATCTCGCAGTCGAAGTTGTAGGCCACCGCGAAATCGTACACGATCTTGGCCCACAGCTTTTCCGGAAAGGAAAATTCTTCCTCTTTCTCCGCCATCCTCGCGAAGGACACCTCCATCATGTTGGCCGGCTCCAGCACGCGCTCCCACAGCTCCTGGTAACTCTGGAAACCGCTCTGGAAGTGGTCGATGAGGTTCTCCACGCTTATCTCCATGGCCTCCGGCTCGATATAGCGGGGGTCACCGAACACCCGCGTGGCCGTGGAGCCCTTCACCTGCATCCATTTCACCTCGTGCACCCCCATGAGGTAGAAGATGGTGGAGGCCACCTGCCTGAACATGGAGCCGAGGTCGCTGCCGGGGTCTTTGACGTTGTGGATCTTCACCCCCATGGCCGACTGGCAGATGCGGAAGCCCTCGGTTATGGCGGTGGTGGTCATCCAGATATCGATGCCGAACTTGGCGATATCCGACTTCCAGACGTCCATGTGCGAATAAAGCAGGGCAAGGGAGCCGGTGAAACCGAAATCCCCCCCGATGGGCTGGCGGATGCGGCGCCCGTAGAGGGCCTGGGTCAAGGGGTAGGCCAGGCAGTTGGTGATGGTGCCGTCGTATTTGTGGCGGATATAATAGGGGGCCACGAAGCCGTAGCTGTTCTTCCACACCGGCTCCCCCAGCAGGCGGATCCATTCCGGGGTGATGCTGCGCAGGTCGGAATCCACCACCACGCAGATGCGCGCCCTCAGGCGGGAGGCTATCTCGAAGATGGCGTTGAAGGCGGATCCCTTTCCGGGCAACCCCTTGTAAGGGGTGACGATCTTCTCCACTTCCGGGGGAACCGGGGTGTCCAGCACCACTTTCACGGTGTCGTCGGTGGAGCCGCCGTCGGAGTTCACGATCACCGGCCTCAGGCCCGGGAAATACCTCACCATGCCCTCGGCGGCGGCGCGCACCACGTGGGCGATGGTATCGGCGTTGCGGAAGCTGGGTATGCCTACCAGGATGTCCGCGCATCCTATCTCCTCGCAGCGGCGTATGACCTCGGGATCGAGCACGGTTCGCGATTCGCCCATCACCGATCAGCCCCGATCATCGAAGGCTCCCTCCACCACCGCCCGCAGCTCCTCGTCCCCCTCCGCCTCGCGCATGAAATCCTCCCATCCCCGCCGCCACTCCATGTACGCGCGGAAGGGGCGTCGGGGCATCCACTGCGGAGAGCGCGCCCGCAGGAGGTTGTTCATACATTCCTCATAGCCCTTGGCGTCGCCCTCGCAAAGGCAGCGCATGGCCATGAGCACACAGGTGCGGAATACGAGGTCCTCAAGGTCGTCGCGGAGGAAGCGCCCCGGGTAAGGGTCCAGCTCCTCCACCCTCACCTCCCGCGCCACCTCCTCCAGAGGCTCCTGGTCGCGCAGTTTTGCGCGGCTGTAGATGAAGCGGTCCACGTCCTCCCGGAACCTGCGCCATAGGGGAGCGGTCTTGGGGGGTGGCAGGTGCCTTATCCAGAGGGTGTTGTCGAGCAGGAAGTCATGTCCGAGGAATTTGGCGTTGATAAGGTAGTCGATGTCCTCGCCCCGCGTCACCAGGGGATCGAAAGCCACGCGGGTGAAGAGATCCCGATGCACCACCATGTTCCCCCCGAAGACCCAGGGCGTGGGCTTCAGCCTCTCCCCGCCCGCGATGATCTCGAAGGCGCGGTTCATGAATTCCGCCGCCGGCCATTCCGCGAGCACGGGATCGCGGTTGGGTTGCACGCGGTAGCCGCCGTCGGGATTGACGTAATACCCGGCCACGGCGAGCACCGCGCTTCCGCCCCGCTCCTCCCCGATGTTCTGCGCCACCTTGTCGAGGTAATAGGGGTCCTCGTACACCTGGTCGTCGTCGAAGAGCACCGCCGCCTCCGCGCCCGCGAGGTGGGCGGCGAGGAGGCAGAAATTCCTGATATTGGAATATCCCCGCAGGGATACGAACGGGGTATATTGCGCCCTTCCCTTATCTTCCAGAACCTGCTTTATCCGCCTTTCGTGAGCGTGGGTCAGGAGGGCCAGGGGATAGTATCCCTTGAAGGGCTCGCTTATCTCCCACAGCTTCTCCTCCACCGCCGACTCCAGCTCGGGATGGGTGGCCGGCCCCAGCACCACCACGCGGAAGTCCCGGTATCTCAGGATACGCACGCTCTCCAGGGCGCGCGCCAGGGTCCCCGTCTTATCCAGGGGCGTGGGATGGTCGTAAACCGCGTCCTCCTCGTTGAAGGGCTCTCCCGACCTTCTTCCCCAGTAGGAGGGGATGACGATGACCAACCGTTTTGCGCTCGACATCTCGACCCCTGCTCCTTTCGCTCACCGCAAGCAGCCGCTCCGCTCACGCAGGGCGGCAAGACAGCCGGCCGTGCGACGGAGCAGCGTTTCGCTTTTCTCCCTCTCCACGGAAAGGACTCCTTCCAGGCCCCGCCTCCCCCTCGAGGCGACGTTCCGGGCTCGCGCGCCGCGCCTCCGAGCCCGCCGCGAGGGGTGGGAGGCGGTTTCCTCGCGCCTTAGGGGATCCAGCTCTTTTATTCCCCTTGTCTCGGGTTTTTCGACCCCGCCCTTGAACGCCTTCCGACGCCGCGCATCCTCTCCCGCGCGCATATCCACCGCACAGGCCGTTCAGCGCCCCTTGATGGCGGACGGGTTCATGACGTTGCGTGGCTCGCCGCGGTAAAAAGCCGCCACGTTTTCCACCGCGATTTCCGTCATGCGGTCCTTGGCCTCCCGGGTATTGAAGGCGATGTGGGGGGTGAGCACCACCTGGTCGAGGCGGACCAGGCGGCTCAGGTCGGGGCGGGGCTCGCCGGGGAAGTTGTCCAGGCCGGCCCCGGCGATACGGCCCGCCTCCAGCGCCCGCGCCAGGGCGTCATGGTCCAGGACCTCGCCGCGGCTGGTGTTGATCAGGATGGCCCCCTCGCGCATGAGGGAGATCTCTTTTTCCCCGATGAGGTCGCGCGTCCGCGGGGTGTAGGCCACGTGCAGGCTTATGATGTCGCAGGAGGAGAAAAGCTCTTCCATATCCAGGAAGGCGGCGATGTCCTCCATCTCCGGCTTGCGCTCCACGTCGTAGTAGAAGACCCTGAGGCCGAAGGCATGGCAGAGGCGCGCCATCTCCTTCCCCACCGCGCCCATACCCACCAGGCCGATGCTGCGCCCGGAGACCTGGATCCCCTCGCGGTCCCAGGAGGTCCAGCGCCCCGCCCTCAGGTCGCGGTCCCCCCAGGCGATGCGGCGGGCCACGGCCAGGATGAGCCCCAGAGCGTGCTCGGCCACGGAGCGGTTGCCGTAGTCGGGCGTGTTGGTCACCACAATCCCCAGCGCGGTGGCGGCGGCGATGTCCACGAAGTTCGCCGCCCCCACGCCGATATAGGAAACTATTTCCAGATTCCGGCATTTTTCGAGCAGCGCGGCGTCGAGGTTGGACCAGTCGAGGAAGACGGCGTGGGCGTCGCGCACGCGCTCCTCCAGCAGGTGGTCCTCCTCGAGGCGGTTCTTGTAGTAGCGGTAGGACCCGAACTCGCGCAGCGGTTCCAGCACCCGCTCGTAGGCGTCAGTGCCGGCGATGAACTCCAGGCCGTCGAGGAAGACGAACAGTCGCCCGGCTCCCGCCCTTCCCTCGCGCTCTCCGATCAGGGGCATGGCCCGCGCTCAACCTCCCCCCACGATGGCGCGCAGGGCCCGCTCCAGCACGTCGTTCTGGGCGTCATCGCCGATGGTGATGCGCACGTGGCCCGGCAAGCCCATCGCCTCCCCGGCACGCACGATCACTCCGTGTCTCAGCAAGCGGTCGAAGAGATCCGCATAGGGACCGTTTTTCACCAGGATGAAGTTTGCCTGGGTGGGCACATACTCCATGCCCAGCTCTTCAAGGAGGAGATAAAGCCTCTCTTTTCCCCTGCGGTTGGCCTCACGCGACCTGCGCACGTGCTCCTCGTCCTCCAGGGCGGCCAGGGCGGCCTCCTGGGCGATGCGGTTTACGTTGAAGGGCAGCTTGACCTTCTCCAGCGCCTCCCTGACCGTAGGGTGGCACACGGCGTACCCTACCCGCAAACCCGCCAGCCCGTAGATCTTGGAGAAGGTACGGGTTATCACCAGCCGCGGGTGTATGGTAAAA
The DNA here is from genome assembly GCA_015711825.1 of Candidatus Solincola daggyaiensis. Classification (GTDB taxonomy): domain Bacteria; phylum Actinomycetota; class Geothermincolia; order Geothermincolales; family RBG-13-55-18; genus Solincola_B; species Solincola_B daggyaiensis. The sequence continues at coordinate 1,362 of JACVJD010000007.1, read as the reverse complement.
TATACCATAACATCCGGGTACTCGGGGTCGGTCACGTATTCCACGTAGGCCTCGTCCAGCAACAGGAGCACGTCGCGCGGGAGGGATTCGAGCATCTCCTCCAGCTCCTCCCTGCTCACCGTGGTCCCGGTGGGGTTGAGGGGGGAGCAGAGCACCACCATCTTGGTGCGCGCCCCCGCGGCGTCGAGCATGGCGGGTATGTGCTGGCGGTACTCGCGTAAGGGCACCTTGCGCACCCTCGCCCCCATGGTCATCGCCGCCAGCTCATAGGAGCTGAAGGATGGGTCTCCCACCACCATCTCGTCGTCACGCCGCAGGAAGGCATAGGCGAGGAGGTCGAAGATCTCGTCGGCACCGTGGCCCGCCAGGATGCATTCCACGCCCACTCCCAGGCGGCGGGAGAGGGCCTCGCGCAGCCGCGTACTGTTGCCGTCGGGATAAAGGTGAGCCATGCTCATGGCCTTCTTCGCGGCCTCCACCGCCAGAGGGGAAGGGCCGAGGGGGTTCTCGTTGGAGGCCATCTTCACGCAGTCCGCGATCCCGTATTCCCTCGCCACGTCCTCCGGCGATTTGCCGGGGTTGTACATGGGGAGGTCCTTGATCTCCTCCCGCATGAGCCTGTCAATGTCGAAGTCCATCCCCTTCTCCGTCTGCTCCTGAGCTCCTCTCGGTCTGCTCGTGCTTTCTTTTTCTCCTGCTTCCTTCTCTTTTTCCCCAGCGCTTCTCTCGCTGCTTCTTCCACGGCTTTCCGGCTCGATAACGGATATTATATGCCATTCAGCGCCATTACCGCCGAGCGCGTGGGATGGGGGCAGTTGCTTTCGACACATCAGGCTCGCCGTCAACCGGCAGGAACGAAGGAGGCGCTGTCCCGGCCCGCATGCTATGCAGCCTGCCGCCAATATTTCCTGAGGCAGTGCGGTTACCAATCCTCGAGCGGCGTGGCCTCTTTGGCCTCTTCCGGAAGCGCGAGGTCGAAGGCCTTGCCATAGTCGCTGAGCTGGAAATCCGCAGAGAGTTTGACGCTTACCCCCTCGGGCAAGGGCTCGTCCCCCATCATCGGGCCCATGACGGCTATAACGTCCTCATCCCACGTGAATCCAAATCCCGAGACCATGCCCGATTCCTTGTCCACCTCGACGACGTAATCCATCACCAGGCAGAGGTCCTTCAATGCCTGTATTCTCGCCTCGACCTCCTCCTCGCTCACCCCGCGTTTTCTGAATTAGCTCCTTGCAAGAATCTGTGGGTAGCTGAGTCCCAGCAAACCTTGCAATAAAGGCATTCTCCCCCTAGATTCTGGTTGTTGTAATAGCACCGGAATCCAGGAGGGAGAAATGCGCATATCCAGTTTAATACGCC
>JACVJD010000006.1 GCA_015711825.1 Candidatus Solincola daggyaiensis | reverse complement strand
CATGGCGGGGCACACCAGCATCTCCATCTCCCATCACCTCCCGGAGCCATTCTAACATCCGCAGGGCGCCTGGATAAGGCATGGGGGCCGGGTAAGGGGTTGGGTAGCGGCGGGACGGCCTGCCGCGAGTTCCCGTCGCCCGGTATTTTTAAGTGATGAGCGGGTCCTTGCTGCAGGTGGAGAGGAGCCGGCGGTGACGGCATGCTCCCATCGCCCGGCATTTTAGGTGATGTGCGGGTCGGAGAACGGTAAAGCGAGAGTGGTTGCGACTCCAGCCCTGACGCCGTATGGCCGAGAATATCGCCCCCTCTCGTGTTGGCCGAAAAGCGCGGAAATGGCCCACCGGGGCTACTCGAAGGTCACGTTCTGCCGCAGGAACTCGACCACCTTATCTCCCTGTGGATCCATGCCCTCCACCACGATGGCGAAGGCGGAGCTCTCCTTGATGATCCACAGGGTATCCACCAGGAAGCTGTATTGCTGAATGCCCAGGGAAGTGGTCATATGCAGGGCGGCATCCCCGCAAGCCAGCCTTATCACCTCGTACCGCTCCAGCTCCGGGTTCAGGTCCGACCCCGCCTCGAACAGGCCGCTGTTAAAGGCCTCGGTCCATTCGTCTTTATGCTCGTAAAAGTACCTCTCCATTTCCTCGGGGTCCTTTCCCGAGGGTGCGCCGGAGAAGGGCACGTCCTGATGGATGACGAAAATGAAGTTGACATTGGACTCGTCTATGAACGCCTCGTCCAGGGTGATGCCCTTCTCGGATCCTTCCAGGGACTTCCGGGCTTCCTCCATCATGTCTTCGCCGGCTTTGGCGTATCCGGGAGGGGTGGGGACCTTGATGGTGTAAGTCTTTCCGCGCAGAAGGAAGAAGGTCAAGAGCCCCGCCGCTATGACCGCCAGCGCCACCACCAGGACCAGGGCGATGATGTTGGTGGGGATGTTTTTCCTGGGGGGTGCGGGACGGAGGCCGGGAGCTTGCGCGCCCGGGGGCGGGGCATGCATTGCGGGGGCCGGTGGAGGGGGGAACGCCTGTGGAGGGACGGCAAACTCCGGAGCGCTTGCCGCAGGCGGCGGCACCGCGCCGGCCTCGCTTTCCGGCGCGACCGTGCTCGCCTCCCATTCTCCGGAGAAGCGGTATTGGCATAGATAGCACCACTCGGCCTGCTCGGCGTTTTCTGCGCCGCATCGGGGGCATCTCATCTCTCTACCCTCCAGGTGTCTTGGCCCGGCGCCGCCCTCGGGCCGTTTTCCGGTACTAGTTATCGGTCGTCTTCACGCACGCCGCGCTTTAATCCCGACTTGCCGTGGCGGCGCGGAGGCCTTCAGTAACGGGTGATGTGCTGCTCGCAGAGGCCGAAGAGGTCGCGCACCTCCACCGCCTCCTCGCCGGCGCCCAGCCGGCCGCGGAAAAGCCCGAAGGGCTGGTGGAAGTCCGAGAGGATGGGGCCGACCCTGATCCTCTCCGCCCGTTCCCCCCGGGGACGGAATTCCAGGTCCACCGCGCCGTCGGTGGTCCTGATGAACCAGGGGTCGAGGATCTTGGCCTCGCTGTATCCGAAACGCGCCGCGCCCGTGAGGTGGATTTCCCCGTCCACCCAGTAGCAGTTCTCGCTGTATTCCTCGTCGTCCGCGATATTGTTGTGGCAGAGGTTGGCGGCCACCAGGACACCGTCGGCGTTGAAGCCGCCGAAACACAGCCATCTCCAGAAACTGCGGTAAGGGTAAAACGCCTTTTGCTCGTCGAGCAGGCACACGTCACGGCCGGGATCCAGCTCCACCTCCATGCCGCCCACCGCGATCCTCCCCTCCACCGGGCAGGCCGCCTTGTGGGTATAGAGGGGGCGGTTGGGGGAGAAGGGGCTTACCACCACCAGGGGACGGTATCTGGTGATGTCTTCCAGCATGCGGAACTCCCCCCTCATGGAGGGCAGGCCGCGCCTCTCCTCTATCTCCAGCTTCACGCGGTGGTGCCCTTCCTCGAGCCGGTTCTCGAAGACCAGGGAATATCCCGAGGCGGAGAAAGAGCACTCATCCCTCCAGGTGGTTTCCGCCACCCTAGCCGCCCCGCCCCTGGCCTGGCGGGAGTGCTCCGCCATCACCCCCGTCTCACGATCGTAGTGGTAGAAAAAGGAAACGGACATGAACTTGGCGTCGAAGATCACCATGCCGAAATAATGCCGGGGATGGATCACCCCGAAGTGCTGCCACTCCTTCAGCCTCAGGCGGTTGAGGGGGCGGAGGGAATACCTGCCGCCCGCGAATATCCTCGCATCCCCCAGGTTCAGCTTGCGGAAGGGCTCCTCGAAGGCCCCGAATTCCACTACCCTGCCTCCATCCACCAGGCATGGAGGCGTTGCCTTTATCTCGCGCAAGGCTCCTCCCTTCCCCGCTCTTCTCCTCGGCGCGGTTCCGCCTGCGAGCGGTAAAGCCCGCATTTCCCGGCCGCGCCGCTCGCTCTTCGCCTCGTTCATTATCCCCCCAACGCGCGCTCCGGGTCACCCCCGCGTGCTCGCGTCCCTCATTTCGCATGACCAACGGCGTCCGCTCCCCCACACTCCCCCTCGGTGATGCAACGCGCGTCCCCCGCTCCGCGCGGGGACGGTCCCGGGTCCCTTGTCCCTTGTCCCGGCCGCGCGGCACCCTGCATGGGGAACGGGGCAGATGTGATGACGCCCCGATAGGCGCTTTGCGGATAAGAAGACCGAGAGGCAACCCTGTCATCCCGGCAAAATAGCCGATTTGACGAGAGGAAAGGGGCGATCTCCCAAAGGTTCCGAATAGGCGCTACGGCTCTACAACCGGTGGAGGAGGCGAAGGTTGTAGAGGAGATGGGGAAGAAGGTAGTCTTGGTCGTGTTCGAGCTCGGCGGGGGGTCCTGTCGCGGACGGCGCGGCTGGCATAGAATAGTACAAGGTTGCGATAGCCGCTTGCCGTGCAGGGTGGAGATCCCGTGGTCCCGGCGCCGCGGAAATCGGCGAGGAGGAGTGAGTTGATCACGGCTTTTCAGCATGTGGGCATGGGGGTACGCGATACCGATGGCGCGTACCGTTTCTACCGGGGGTTGATGGGATTCCGCATCAAGCTCAGCGACCAGACCAGCTACCTGGAGGAGATGGCGCCCATTATCGGCGCCGTGGTGGAGATGCGGGCGCTCATGGCCATGAACATCGGGGGCGGGGGCGCCATCGAGCTCATCGAGCACACCTCCACCCGTCCCCTCGAGCCTCACGAGCCCGTGCAGTGGGGGGACCTCGGGTACCTCGAGGTGGGGCTAAAGGCCTTCATGCTCGACCGGCTGTACCTCGACCTCAAGAGCAGGGGAGTCGAGTTCCTCACCCCGGTGAGGAGCATGGAGCTGAGCTCGGGGGGAAGGGAACGCTATGCGTACCTGCGCGATCCCGACGGCCTTCTGGTCCAGCTGGTGGAGGTGGAGGGGGGCAGGCGCCCCTGCGTGGGGGGTGTGCGCCACGTGGCCATCGGGGTGGCGGATATGGGCAGGGCGCGCTCTTTCTATGCGGATGTCCTCGGTTTTCGGGAGGTCCTGCACGAGTTCAAAGGGCGCATCCCGGAGATGGACGAGGTGACGGGAGGCAAGGAGATGGAGATGGCCGTGCTCGCCCATCGCCCTGAGGGCGAGAGCGCCCTGCCGCTGCTGGAGCGGGCGGTGCTGAAGCTGGTGCATACCCCGGGTTACAAGGGTAAGGTCATCTATGAGGGAAGGCGCTGGGGGGACGTGGGCCTGATGGAGATGGCCTTCGACGTCACCGATCTCGCGGGCACGGTCAACGAGCTCCTGGGGCGGGGAGCGGAGCTCTACCATCCGCCCACGCGCGTGGACATGGGATCGGGCACCGTCGGCAGTTTCGCCTATGTCAAGGACCCCGAGGGCAACGTGGTGGAGATGGTGGAGGTGGAGAAGGTGCTGCACGCCTCGCCCCGGGTGATGAAGGTGCTGCTGGTGAGGCTGCTTAAGCTGGCGGCCGCGCTGAGGTTGGTATGATGGAGCCTCGCTCGGAGCCGTGCCTTGCAAGAGGATGCGAAAAAGAGCGACCTTGGCCCCGGAGCGCGCCGCGCATGAGCGGCGCGGGACACCGTCGGCCGAATGGTCGGCGAATATCTGTAGGCGGTTGTTTTGGTTGCGGAAAAGCGGAAGAGTCACGGCTCCGCGGCTCTTCGTGTTGGTAGGGTCTGGAAAGTATTTCTGTCGGACATGGAGGTGCCGGCGATGGATATACCCGAGGAGCTGCGAGCGGCGGCGGAATTCCACGGGCACCTGTGCCCGGGTCTTACCATAGGATACCGCGCCACGCGGGAGGGGTTGCAAAGGCTGGGCTCATCCCGTTCCCGGGACGAGGAACTGGTCTGCGAGGTGGAAAACGATTCCTGCAGCGTGGACGCGGTGCAGTTCCTGGCCGGCTGCACCTTCGGAAAGGGCAACCTTATCTACAGGGACTACGGCAAACAGGTCTTCACCTTCGCTTCCCGGCAGCGCCCCGGCAGGGCGGTCAGGGTGAGCCTGAGGGCGGACGCCGTTCCTCCACCGGGCGAGGGAGAGGACCCCTCCCGGCGTCGCGAGGCGGTGATGGAGCGGCTTCTCACCGCTCCGGCGGAAGAGCTCTTCGCTATCTCGGAGATCGATTACCGACCTCCATCCGAGGCGCAGATACGCGCCTCCTTGCCCTGCGACGAATGCGGGGAGCCCACCATGGAGACGCGCCTGGTGGAAAAGGGCGGGCGGCGCCTGTGCATCCCCTGCTCCCGGATGCGGGGAAAATAACGCCACAAACGCCTCATGGATCTGGGGGGCTGCGGCGCGAGGCGTCGCAAAGCCTTTTCATGCGAGCACGATGCGGCTGCGCTCGCGCCAGTCCTCGTCCAACCGGCCGCGGAAAACCCTGCGGGCGGGACCGCGTGTGAGGACCTCTCCCGAGGCGGAGATCTCCACCTCCATGAGTCCTCCCGGCAGCTTCACGTGGACCCTGCGCTTGCACTTGCCGGCGCGCTCCGCTGCGGCGACCGCGGCGCCGGCGCCGGCGGCGCTGGCCAGGGTCTCCCCCGCGCCTCTTTCCCAGGAACGCTGTCTCAGCTCGGAAAGGTCGACGACCTGCACGAACTCCACGTTGACGCGCAGGGGAAAGGCGGGGTCCTTCTCGATGGCGGGGCCGATCTCGCCCACGGCAACGGACTCGATATCCTCCAGGAAGATCACGCAGTGGGGCGTGCCCAGCGACAGGCAGGTGGCGGTCATCCTCCTTCCCGCGGCCTCGAGTTCCACCTCTAAGGCCTCCTCCCCTTCACCGTGCATGGGGATAGAGGAGCGGCGGAAATCGGGTCGGCCCATGTTCACCTCCACCGTGCGCACCTTGCCTCCCGCCACGCGGACGCTCAGCCCCTTTACCCCCGAGGGGGTGTCAACCTCCATTTCCCTGTGGGGGTATAGGCCGGTTTCGTAGAGGTGCTTGGCCAGGCAGCGCAGGCCGTTGCCGCTGGTCTCGGCCTGGCTGGCATCGGGGTTGTAGTTGAGCATGCGGCAAAAAGCCCTCTCCGAGGGCTCGATGACCAGGATACCGTCGCCGCCGATGCCGAAATGGCGGTCACACAGCGACCGTATATCCGCCGGTGAAAGCCGCAGCGGCGCTCGCATGGCATCGAGGAGGATATAGTCGTTGCCGAGGCTGTGGTATTTGTAAAACTCCATCTCCCTCCTTTCGGGCGCGTATCGCGGCGGCGTTTGACCGTATTCGTACACCACATTATAAAGTTAGACGGTAGCGGTTGGCAGCGTACGCGCTTGCGCGGCGGGAGGCATCCGAAAAAGCTCGCAAGTACAGAAAACCCGCTTCCAGGGGCAAGTAGCAGCCAACTCCGACCGCGGCGCTGCGACATACGCGCGCGAAAACGGACGCATGGATATCTTGTGGGGAAGCGCTTGAACCGCTAAGGTCGGCTTCTGTCTTTGGGAGGCGGGATGATCGGGGTTTTCGCGTTCGATGATCCGGCGGTGGATTGGCTGGAGCAGGCCGAGATGGCCCTGGCCATGGCGGGCGAGTTCATGCTCGCGGGCATGGGGGAGGAGGTGGTGGCCAGCGCCTTCCTGGCCATGCTCTACGCCGCGCGCGCGACGGTGGATGCGGGGAGCGGCCTGTCGGGCTGGCGCGACGTGGTGGAGGCTTTCCTGGGCGAGAGCCTGACGCGCCTGGGATTGAGCAATGAGAACCGGCGCTCCCTTCCCATCGTCGCCGACCTCTACCGTCGTGTTTCCAGCGGCGAGGTGGAGGCCGATCCCCTCACCTCCGCCGCGTGCCTCGAGGACGCGAGGTCCTTCGTGGGGGAGCTGGCGGCGCGGGTGCGGCGGCGCGAGGAGGGGTGAGGCCGCCCCTCAGGCGCGTCTCCTCCATATCTCCTGCAATCGCTGGGCGTCCTCCCACATATTGACGTTGTTGAAGAGCACGTAGGCCCGTTTTTTCTTGCTTCTGCGCAACATGGTGACCAGTTTTCCCAGCTCCTGGTCGGTATAGCGGTGGCGGTAGCTTCCGATGCCGTGCAGGCGCCAGTAAATGACCTGCCCGGCCTTTTCCCTGCCCCGGAAGGGATCCACGACGTGGAGCAAGTCCAGTTCGCGGCATAGCCTGCCCGCCTCTTCCGGGTCCCACTGGCCGCGGGGTTCCCAGGCCAATTGAAGCCTGCCGCGCTCTATGGTGGATAGGAACTCGCGCATCTGCGCGATGTTCTTGGGGCCGGGAGTGAAAGTGGCGGGGGTCTGAAAGAGCACGATTTCCGCATCCAGGGCCGCGGCCACCTCCATGGTGTCGCGCCAGGCGGCGAAGTTCTCCGGCGTGGGCTTGAAGGATCCGTAAGAATCGCGCAGCTCCTCCGGTATGGGGTGGGTAAGGCGCTTGTAGGTGGGGCTGGAGGGGCGGTGGGTGATAAGCTGCCATGCCTTGAGGGTGAACTCGAAATGGGGCGGGGATTCATGGCGCCACTTCTGGGCCGTTTTGACCCGCGGGAGCTGGTAGAAGGTCTTCTGCAGCTCCACCAGGGGCAGGGTATCGTAATAGATCTGTCGCGCCTGGGGGAATCCGCAGCAACCTACCTTGAGCTCCAAATCAGCACCTCAGCACGGCGATCCATTTCCCCGTCGATCCGGGCCCGGGCTCGGCATCGATGACCCGCCCTTGCCCGTTTATCCTCTATCCTGATTCTATAAATAAAGTTCCAGACAAACCAGGTTCTTCCTTCCCCTGCCGCCATAATGGGCCCACGGGAAAGGGGGCGGTGCGGGTATGGCTCAGGTGCCCCCGGCGTCCGGGTCCAGGTTGCCCACGGGGGGGAGGGGGGAGGGTGGCCGCAGACGGAAGTGCTTGTGCTTGAGGTCCCGCAGGAACTCACGGTTGAGAGAACGCCAGCGGCTTATGGAGTGGTGGGCGTAGGCGTAGATGATGAAATCCCACCAGCGGAAGCGCAGCCCCAGCTTCCAACACTGCCAGAGGGAGTAGAAACGACGCATAGAGCGGATGGACGCCTCCTTCTGCAGTTGGTAGGGAGTCATCTTGGAGGGGCTGAACACCACGTGATGGCCGCTGTACTTCGACCAGTCCTCCACCAGGATGCGCCCCTGACGCCACAATTCGTCGTAGGTCTCGGTGCCGGGCAGCGGCGTGAGCACCAGGAACTGCACCGTGTCTATCCTCAGGCCGCGAGCGAAGCGCACCGTCTCGCGGATGGTCTCCAGGTCGTCGTCGTCCGACCCCAGGACGAACATGCCGTGCACCCTGATGCGGTAGGAATGCAGCACCTTCACCGCCTCGGCGATATCCTGCACCGTCTGCTCCTTGCGGTAGCTCTCCAGGGTCTTGGGATTGATGGACTCCAGTCCCAGGTAAAGGAAGATGCACCCGCTGTCCCGCATGAGTTCCAGCATCTCGGTGTCCTTGACCACGTCCACGCGGGCCTGGGCGGTCCAATGCGCCTTTATGCCGCGCTCGATCATGCCGCGCAGGAGCTCCTTGGTGCGGGAGGGTCTGGCGGTGAAGTTGTCGTCGTAGAAAAAGAAGCTGGCGCGTGGGTTGCTGCGGTGAAGCGCCTCCAGCTCGTCCAGGACGTCGGAGGTGTCCCGGAAGCGGTAGCGCCTGCCGAACATCTTGGTCACGGAACAGAACTTGCAGTTGAAAGGGCAACCCCGGCTGGTCATCACCGGGAGAATGCGGATCTTTTCGTAGTTCTTGATCAGGGTGAGATCGGGCCAGGGGAGATCGTCGAGGTGTTCGACTCTGGGGACCTCGGGGTTGTGGAATACGCGGCTGCCCACGCGGTAGGAAAGCCCCGGGATGGCCCCCAACTCTCCCCCGCCGCCGTCCAGGGCCTTGATCAGTTCCAGGAAGGAGAACTCTCCTTCGCCCCTGATGACGAAATCGGCGCCCCGCTCCAGAGCCTCCTGGGGTAGGAAGGTCACGTGGGGGCCGCCCATGACCACGGGGATGTTGCTGCGTTGCTTGATGCGCTCGAGGATGGAGAAGGCCTCGGGGGCGGTGGGGGTGATGGTGGAAATGCCCACAAGATCGCATTCCGAGAGGTCGTCCCAGTCCAGGCCGCTGAGCTCCTGGAAGTAGATGGTCGGCCTTATGCCGAGTTCCCGCTCCAGGAGGGCGCCCAGCAGCGGCAGCCCCAGGCGGGGCAGCTTGAACTTGTCGTACACGTGCACGCCGGGTGCCTTAGGCTCGATCAACGCGATCTTCAAGATGTTCCCCTCTCTTCGGCGCAAGCATTAAAGACGAAAAAGCTACATTTTAGTATATACCCAGTCGCATTATATTTATACAACCCCGTGGGCAAGCGCCGGGTTACGGGCATGTTGCGGTTGCCGGCGGCGATTCCCGCCACGCCTCGATTCCCCGCCTTCCTCCGGCGTCGCCGCTGCCGGCTGCGTGGGCCTTGCCGCGCCCCGCTTCAACTTTTTCCCCCTCAAGCCGAAAATGTGAATATGGCAGGAGGGAGAAGCCTGCAGGCGGCGAGGGCTGCAGGCGCCGGCTTACGGCTGGGGCGCGTGGGCGTGAACAAGGCATGGTTTTCGCGGCGGCGATATGGAGGGCCGCCGAGCGTGCCCGCGGCGAAGGGGTGGGAAAACGGCGGCGGAAAACGTCAACGGCAGTCTTTATAGCGGTGTCGGCAAGCTTGGAGGGGCTGCGATGAAAGCAAAGATCGCCATCGTGGATGACAACGTGGCCATCGTGGAGATGCTCAAGAGGAAGCTCGAGAAGGAGGATTTCGAGGTCCTTTGCTGCTCGGAGAGCGCGGTGGCGGTCGAACTGTGCAGGCATGAAAAACCCGACCTCATCATCCTGGACATCCTCATGCCGGGAAAAAGCGGCTGGGAGATCATGGAGGAGCTCAAACAGGACCCATCGACCAAGGGCGCTCCCGTGATCATCTCGACCGTGAAGAACCGCCCTGAGGACCTGGAGAAGGGCAGCGAACTCGGAGCGGCCGATTATATCGCCAAACCTTACGTCTTCGGCGACCTGTTGGAGAAGATACGCGCCCTGCTCGCTCCCTGAGAAACGGACGAAGACGCGCCACCGTTCGCCGGGCTTTCGGGCGGAGAAGATACGCGTCTTCTTGGGAGCTGAGAGGGAAGCGGTCTCGGCTCCCGTCCACCCCTCAGTGGGTATATCCGGAGAATCGTTCGTGACACCACCAGCGCGGGTAAGCGGCCGTGCGCCGCGAGCCGTCGGCCGACGACACCTCGTGCACCGTTATCTCCTCGCCGTCGATCTCGATGAGGTTGAAGGATGGGGGAGTGCGCCCGCGCGTCCTCCAGGTCGAGGCCGTTCCCGAGGTTATCAGGTACATGCGGGCCAGGGGCCATACGTAGGGCACGTGCTTATGCCCGCTGAGCACGATGTCCACCCGCAGGTCGCGCAGCACCTGCAGCACGTCCCCGGCGTCCCAGACGATGTTGCGTTCCCGTCCCGTGCCCGGTATATGCACCAGGTGGTGATGGAGGACGAAGACCTTGAAGGAAGCTCGGGCTGAGAACTGCTCCTGGATGAATCCGTAATTGTGCCTGCCCACCTCTCCGTCGTTGATGTCCGGCTTGTTGGAGTCCACCGCCACTACCTTTACCAGCCCGCTCAGGTGCTCGCCGCAGGCCCCGCCGTGCTCGAAATCGAGGCTCGAGATGCGGGGCCCGAAGATCTCCTCGAAGTGCAGGTATCCCACGTTGCGGCAATCGTGATTGCCGGCTATCACTATCTTGCGCGGGCAGTCCAGCATGGCGACGTACTCCCTCGCCTCCTCGAACTGTTCGCGATAGCCTTCCACCGAGAGGTCGCCCGCGACCACCACCAGGTCGGGTTGCTCCCGGTTGATGATGTCTACGCAGTTGAGCATGAGCTTGCGGTCGAAGCGCAGATCCCCGCAGTGCAGATCGGAGACCTGCGCCACCAGGAAACGCTTGCCACCCTCGGACATCCCCTAACCCTCTCCCTCCCGGCTTTTCCTTCTCCCTCGCCTTAAGCGCCGGGCGCCCTTTTCCTCGCCGCCGGTGGCGGGTTCCGTCGCCTCGCCTTGCGCGGCCGAGTCGGAGACGCCCAGGGGGGAGGCGCCCAGCGCTCCCCCGTAGGGGTTCTCTCCGCACAGCTCGCGCGCCGCGACGGCACCGCTCAACACCGCCCCCTCTACCCCGCCTCCGAAACGGCTCCAAGCTCCCACCAGGTAGAGGTTGGTGAGGGGGAGGCGCGGACCGGGTCGGCGGTAATACCACTGCGTGACCAAGGGCGCGAACCCGAATGCGCAGCCCTGCCCGTTGGAGGTCAGGCGGCTGAAATGCGTCGGCGTGGTTACGAACTCCCTCACCGCCTTCCTCACCACGGGAAGTATCGACGATATCTCCTCTTTTATCGCCGCGGAAAGCTCCGAAGCCAGCTCCGCCCCGCCCTTTTCTTCATCGAAGGCGTGATAGGAGTGGCTGGGGACGTTCACCCGCGCCATGAGCACGTAGCCGGGCCTTTCCTTGATCGCGCACGGTTCCTTGGTCAGGATGATGGAATCTATGCTCATATAGGTGTCGCCGGTGCGCACGCGCCTTGCCCTGGTCGGGAAGTACAGCACCCTCTCCGGAATACGCAGGTCCTCCTGGAAGATGAGGTGGAGGACGAAGGCGGAATCGGAGACGCGCAGTTTCTGCAACTCCTTGAGCATCTCCGGTCCGAGATGGCGAGGCTGGATGAGGCCCGGCACGGCCCGTCGCGGGTCTGTGCCCAGCACCACCACCCCCGATCTCACCTGAGTCCCGTCGGAAAGCCTTAGACCAAGGGGTACGGCATGAGAGCCCTCGCCCTTCACCATCACCTCCTCGGCGCCGCAAGAGGTGAGCACCTCGCCCCCCGCCTCGCGCACCAGCTCGGCTAGCCTCTGGCTGAGGTACGAGAAGTGGCGGCGCGGATAATGGATGCCGTCGATGAAGAGCGAGGAGAGCAACCTCGCTCCTTCGTAGGCGGGGAAGCGCTCCGGCTCGCCTCCCAGCAGGGCGGCGGTCTTTCCTAAAAGCGCGGCGAGCGGCTCTCCCGGTAGGTACTCGTCAAGCATGTCCTGGAAGCTGAGGTTCTGCCAGAGCGCGGAGACGGGATGGCGTACGAACTGCTCATGGTACTCCTCCAGGCTTGAGGGCAGGGGGGAGGTCAAAGGATCTCGGCGATCCCTGAACTCGCCCCGGAAACGGCGCAGGTCGTTGAAAAGGCGTAGCAGTCCTTCACGGCAGGAGGGGAACTTCTTGCCCAGCTTGTCCAGATCCTCATCGCTTCCCGCGCCCAGGCGCAGGGCTATCCTGCCGTCGGCTATGCCCCACTCCAGCCTGCGCATGGTTATCTCCCCCTCCAGCCCAAGTCGCGCGATAAGGCCGTGGAGAACGCCGCCCTCGGCTCCCCCCGTGAGCATGGTGGGACCTGAATTGAGTGGAAAGCCCTCCCAGTTGTAGGTCTGGCAGTAACCGCCGACCAGCCTGGCTTTCTCCGCCACCAGCACCCTCATGCCGGCATGGGAGAGCAGGGAGGCGCAAGCAAGCCCCCCGATACCCGCACCCACCACCGCCACGTCGAACTCGTTGCCGCGCAGGCCGCGTCCCGGCTCCAGCACGGCGGGCTCCCACCTCACCGCAAGAGGGCTTTTCTCCACCATCTCGGACTCCATGCGCTTCGGGAGGGTGATGGAAAGGACGGGGGTCGCCGCCATGCCCGCCGCGAAGATCCCTCCCGAGGCGATGCAGGCCACGGAAACCGATGTGTCTCCGCGCAGGGCCAGCATGGCCGCGATATCGGCCGCCAGGCCGGCCAGAAAAAGCCCATCCCAGGTCAAGGTGAGGATCCAGATGGCGCGGCGCAATATAGGGCTCTCCCTCATGCTGTCCGGGTAATCTAGGTACAGGTAATGGGACGGAAAGAGGATGCCCTCCAGGGCGCCGTATCCCGCCATGATGGTAAGGCAGGCGAATCCTCCCGCCAGGAGGTTGGGCACGCGCGTGGCGATATCCTCCCCGAGGACGAAGGAGGCCGCCGTGGCTACCAGGAAGAAAAGGAGGGAAAAGGCCTGCAGAATCCCCCACTTTCTTTTCGCCGGCATGAGCGGGAACATCAGCAGGACCAGGGCCAGGCCCGCAAGAGCGCCCCACTTGACCAGATCGAAATAAGCGAGAACGGGAAGGACCAGCCATGGCGTGCAGGCGAGCAGGAAACGCAACAAGCCCTTCCTCCGCATCTCTTCAACCTCCTTGGAATACATGTTTCAGCCGCAGCCGGCTCGGAACCGGCTATAAATATATAAATATATATACCTCACCACCCGTCCGCTTCCCTTTGCCCTCAGGCGCCGTCCCGCTCCAGACCCGACGCGGCTGCGCGCGGGATATCCCTTATCAGGCTGATGGATACGGCGGACAGGGACAGGAAGACGCACGAGCCGGAGAGGACGAGGGAGAGTTCGGGAAGGATGGAGGTGAGGGTGAAGGCAAGGCAGGCGGCCAGGTCGGCCAGGAGCACCGCGGTGACGGCGATAAAAGCGCGCCGCAACCTCCCGTCCAGTTCCCTGGCCCCCTCCAGCAGTTCCTCCATGGAGGCCCCCTCCTCTCCCTTCACGGCGCGGGAGAGAGCCGCGCGGAGGTGCTCTTCCCCCATGGCAAGGGCACGGCGGCGAAAATGCAGCGCGTATGCCAGCACCAAAAGCCCCAGGACGCTGAAGAAAGCCAGGGCCGATAGGGAAACCTCCACACCGATCTCCTATGCCGACGGCGCGCGTTTCACGTGAGCGACGAAAAGATTATAATGCAGCGCGTGGGCGCTTAGATACAGCCGCGCGAGGACGCCATGCGCCGACGGCGGGCTACCCCGCGCGGCTTGAGCCGAGGGAGGATGAGAGCATGCCGAACGGTTTTCTCTCCAAGACCCAGGCCGAGGTGGCCCTGGACCTGGTAAGCAGGTATCTTGAGTTCGCGGGCGAGGAGGAGCGCTCGAGGTATCGCGACGCGGACGCCTATTTTCAACTCTACGAGCGCGCCTATCGCCTTATCCTGGAGACGGCGGAGAGGTCAAAGCCTACCGCCGGGTTCCAGGCGTGATGGATTCAAGCTCGTCTTGGCGATAAGGGGCACGTGGTCAGGACGTCGTTCCCTCCGTCGCCTCCACGATGCGTTTGCCCAGCTTGCCTTTGCCCAGATCGACCTCCATTTGCTTTATTTGCTGCGTGATCAGCTTCTTTAAAAACTGGAATACCGCGAATCGCACCAGCTGCTGCAGCATGGACCTTTCCTTGTCCTTGCCGCCTTTGCGCCCCTTTCCCTTGCGGGCCGCCGCTTGCTCTTTTTTGCGCTGCTCCGCCAGCCTCGCCTTGGCCTTCGCCCTTTTTTTGAGCAGCTTCTTCGCCTTGCGACGCTTCCTCAAACGTCGCAGGATGATCAAAGCCGCCACGGCGCCCAGGAGCGCCCCCACCTTCTGAGCCTGTTTTTCTCCCTCGGGCCCGTTCACGATACAGCCACCTCCTCGTTTACTTCCGCGGCCGGACGGCCACGGCTCACGTACGCCCCTCGCCCGCACCCGGCGGCCGGACCGGCATCCCTTCCCCCGCCGCTAACCGTCCATGGGTTGAGAGAACACCTGTATTATAACCGCCGGCTTTGACCGCGTGTGGTCGTCGGCCGATGATGGATAGAAGCTCACTCTCCTTACATCGCGCCGGGACCGTTAAATCTTTAAAGTCGCTTGCGTTTTCTCTCCGGAGGCTAACGCCGACGTCCCTCCGCGTTCCTTGAAATGCTTGAAGGATTCCGTATCTCTTGCTCGAGCCATGGTCTTCCCGACCTCGACGCAAAGCCGCAGCCGCGGTTCGCCTTTTATGCGCTCCTCGCTCGGTTGACGCTGCGTCCGGCGCTGCTTATCTTTAGGAAGCGCTCCCGTTTAGGCACGAGAGCCGCCGCGAGCACGCTCGCGTATGGCGGTGAGCCGCCGGGATGGCGGGGAGCGGGCGGACCGCCGTAAGCGCCACCGGCCTCATGGTGAGTCATGTTCGCGGAGCGTGTAACATGACCTTGCCGGCCAGGGCCGTCGACCGCCCTGATATGGCGCGATTAAGCTACGGGATCGAGGAAGGAAAGAAGGGAATTGCCCGGTAAGGAAAACGCGTCGGTGCGGGGGATACTCTCGGGAGCCGCGGGCGACACCCGGAAGCGTCCGCTCATGTGGCTGTTGCTGTCCGC
Source organism: Candidatus Solincola daggyaiensis (assembly GCA_015711825.1). Lineage (GTDB taxonomy): Bacteria > Actinomycetota > Geothermincolia > Geothermincolales > RBG-13-55-18 > Solincola_B > Solincola_B daggyaiensis. The sequence goes on along the minus strand of JACVJD010000006.1, from coordinate 35,744 downwards.
CTCCGCCCTCCCGCTGGTCTTTCTTTTCTATTTCTTAGTGCCGGGAGCTCCGGCTCGCTGGTACATACTCCTTCTCCTCTTGGGGTACGGCGTCTGTTTCTGCGTGCAGTTTCTCTTCTGGTGCATGGCGGTTTTTCTCTATCGCCGGGACGGCGGCGACGGATCACGCGGCTACGGCAAGGCATATTCGCGCATGATATCCCGCTCGCGCCCCGCCTTGCTGCCGGGCCTGGTCATGGGCGTGGTGGCGGTTTTCGCCTTCATGGCCGCGCAGATGCTGGTGAGCTTGCTCTTGAGCTTCCTTCTCAGCGGCGGCGTGAGCGCCGGGAGCCTTTTCCTGCTCACGCTGGTGCACTTCTACCTCAGCTACCTGGTGGCGGACCTGGTGTTGGTGTTGCTCGTGCTGTCGCCTCAGATGATATGCCTGGAGGGAGGCGCCAAGGTCGAGGAGGTGTTCCGCGCCAGCTACCAGCTGGTCAAGGACAGGTACAGGGACGCGGTGGCGCTGTTCATCGTGCCCGAGCTGGTGGTGCGCACCCTCTTCCTGGGCGCCTCCTTCGCCATCTACTACGTCCCCGGACCGGGGCTGATCTTCGCCCTCCTGCTCGTCAGCATGTCTTTGCTGGAGGGCGGGAAGACCGCTTTCGTGGCCGCCGCCTTCAACCGTTTCTACTACCGCATAGTGGAGGAAGAGGGGAAGAAGAAAGGAAAGGGTGGCAGGCGGGAGCCGGTCCGCGAGGCGCGCGGGGCAAAACCGTCCGGCGGCCGGGGGGCGAGTGGCGCGGCGAAGTCCGGCAAGCCCTCAGGCCCTCGCGGTAGCGGCCCGCGGGCGGGAAAGCCGAGGAAAAAATAGCAACCCGAGGCTGCGAGAGCGATGCGAAAAGGCCGGGGTCGCTTGAGCGGCCCCGGCTCAGTGATCCTAAAGAACTGCGTCTCAGTCGAATTTCTCGTGTTCGGGGAAGACGAAATACCTAACCTCTTTGGCATAGCGGATCAACTCAGGGCGAAAGTCCGGGTGGGCGATGGAGATGAGGGCCCTGGCCCTCTCCCTCAGGCTCTTCCCCTTGAGGTTGACGACCCCGTATTCCGTGGCCACGTACATGACGTCGGTGCGCGTCAGGGTAACGGTGGCGCCCGGCTTCAACTGGGGGACGATCTTGGAGACCGGTTCGCCCGTCGCCTTGTCGATGGTGGTGGAATGGGTGGCGATAAACGCCCTCCCGCCCTTGGCCATGTAGGCGCCGCGCGTGAAGTCCACCTGCCCGCCGGTGGCGCTGTACTGGAAGGGCCCGAGGGACTCCGAGCAACACTGTCCGGTGAGGTCGATCTCCAGCGTGGCGTTGATGGCCACCATGTTGTCGTTCTTGGCCACGTTGTTGGGGTCGTTGTTGAAGCTGATGGGGCTGAAGTAGATCATGGGGTTGCAGTCGAGCCACTTATAGAGCTCGGTGGAGCCGGCGGCGAAAAAGGCGTTGAACTGGTAGGGGAAAAAGGTCTTTCTGGTGTTGTCGAGCGCTCCCGCCTCGAAGAGTTTCATGATGGCGTCGGGGATCATCTCGGTGTAGCAGCCCAGGTGCCTTTTTTCCAGCAGGCATTCGCCGATGGCGTTGGGAACCGCCCCGATGCCGAGCTGGATGGTGTCGCCGTCGTTTATGTACCGGGCTATGTTCTCGGCGATGGCGCGGTCGGTATCGGTTATGGGATCGGGGGGCAGGTCGAAGAGGGGATGGTGGTTCTCCACCACCGCGGAGACCTGGGATATATGGTAAAAGTTGGCTCCGTGTACCGTGGGCTGGTGCTCGTTCACCTCGACCACGAGATCATCCAGCTTATGCACCACGTCCAGAAAGTTGCCGGATACGCCGGCGCACATATAGCCGTGCCGGTCCATGGGTCCCACTTGCGTGATCACCTTGCGGTAGCCGGCGTATTCCGAGGCCAGCCGCGGAAGATCCGAGAAGTGGAAGGGGGTGTGGACGCTGATGCCCTCATGAAGGGCTTGGCGGTCCAGGGGGGTGGCGTAGAGGTTGTTGAAGAGTATGTGCTTGGATAGCTCCATCTTGAGGATTTTATAGGTGGGAGCGAGCATGATCAGGCCGCCGAAAACCACGTCGTTGAGCTCCTCCGCGCGGTCGAAGAGAGCGCCGAGTATGGCGTCGGGAGCGCACGAGCCGCTTCCGCAGAATATCTTGTCCCCGTCCTTTACCGTCTTGGCCACCTCCTCTGGGGTGGTGAGCTTGCGTTTGTACTCCTCTTCCCACTTGTTCATCTCTTTCCCTCCCGTTCATCTGGTCTTGCGGTTGTTGCCGTTCCGACCGCGGTAACGTGGTAACGGCGTCAAGGAAGCCACGTCTGGAGAAGAGCGATGCGGCATGAGGCCGGAAAGCCGTCTCCGGCCGGCCTGGGGGAGCGGAAACGGGCAAGGTCGGGACCGCCCGCCCTGCATGCTTAATACGATCTTTGCTCCTGCGTCATCGCCGTTCTCTGCTGCGTGTCTATCCTCGGCCCCCCTCGTACGGTCGGAAGGGCCGGTGAGATTTTAACCCGGGCGAGGTCGTTCATACAAGATGTAAAGTGTTAATCGCGACTTATTATTGATGACCACCATATGGCAAGCGTTTTTCCATGGGTTGGAGAGGAGCTCCACGTGGCTCTTTATCTTCGCCTTGATACGGCAGAGGGCGTTGTCCACCACCTTGGCGTGGCCTTTTTTGCCGGGCTCGCTCCCTCAAGGGGGGTTTGCCGTCAATTGAGCAGGGGCTCCACGTGGCTCTTTATCTTCGCCTTGATACGGCAGAGGGCGTTGTCCACCACCTTGGTGTCGCGCTTTATCTCGTCCGCGATCTCCCGGTAGCTTTTGCCCTCCAGATAGGAGACCAGGACGTCCCACTCCAGCCCGCTCAGCTTTTCCCTCAGGATGTGGATTATCCGGGTAACCTCATCCGCGAAGATGAAAAGCTCCAGGGGATCCTCGGCCTTGGTGCCTATATTGCCGCCGGCGTAATAAACCACGTCTCCGCTCTCGTCGAAAACGCTTGCCTCCAAGGGGCGGTAGCAGCTCAGGGGGTTGTGCTTCTTGCGGGTATGCGTTTTGACCGCGGTAATGATCTGACGGGTGATGCAGAGCACGGCAAAGGAGCGAAAAGAACAGATATCGTTGAACTTGTAGTCCCTTATCGCTTTGTAAAGCCCGATCATCCCTTCCTGGATGGTATCGTCGTGCTCGGCGCCGTCCAGGAAATAGGATTTCGCCTTCACGTGCACGAGGTACTGGTACTTGTTGAGAAGGTACGCCATGGCCTGGGAATCCCCCCGCCTCGACTGGGTGATGAGGTCCTCGTCGCTCATCTCGTCATAGGAAATCTCCAAATAGTAAGGCCTGGTTCTTTCCTTGACTGGCAAGCCATCCCCTCCTCGCTCTGAGCCCACATATTGTATATTTTCAGCAATCATAAACCATATATATAGGATATGTCAACATTTTGTGGAATAATTAGTGATAATCATACAATATGATGTGGCGTCTAAGCGGCCAAGGGGCAGCGACATTCCCCTAACTATGGAGACCTGCCGGGGAGCCGGCGACGACCCTTCAAGGGCGGCCTGAGGCGGCCCACGCCGTTGCCTGTTTATGGGTCATGCGGGGCGAGGCGGGAAGACGGCGGTTAAACGACATATGCCGAGCATATTATACTCGCGGTATGCATATGGGGCCGGCGTCAGGCACGGGGGGGCGGTGGGCGTGATGGGCGGGAATGCCGCCTTGGAGGCTCTGCGGCGCAAACGGATCAAAGCTGCGGTAGCGCGATACCGAGGGCGGCGTAGGGAGGCATCTCCTGGGGAGGATGGATGGCGGATTCCCTGGCAAATGGGGATAAGGCGGCGCTCGCAGCGGTAAGGGCGAAACTGCGCGCAGACCTGGTGGCGCTGCGGCGCGCCGTGCGAGCATGCGCTCGGTGCGGGAAAAGAGGCGGGGGGATGCCGGGACACGGGGAGCCCGGGTCAGCCCTTTTTATGCTCGCCGGCGTGCCCGGCCCGGGGGCGGTCGCCTCTAACCCATGGGGCTCCTGGTGGGATGAGGTCTCCTCGCGGCTACCTGAGGAATGGGGCTGGGATCCCCGATCGGTTTATCTCTCCACCGCGCTGCGCTGTCCCTTGGGCCGTGTCACGCGCAAGGAAGTGCAGCGGTGCTCGCTGTACCTGGCCGAGGAGCTCAACATCGTCGGGCCTCGCCTGGTGCTGGTTTCCGGCAAGGTTGCGGCGGTTGCCGTAAGGGAGGCGCTGGGGGGAGAGGCCCCCGCCAACCCCAGGGCGGGAGATGCTTTCACCCTCCTGAACAGCACCTTTCTATACGATCTCGATGTCGCGAGGATCGGCGGGGACAGCAAGGCGGCGCGTGTGTTCTGGGAGGTGCTCCGGGAAGCGAAAGGCTACATGGGGTGCGGTTGAGGGGGCGCAGGAAGGGTTCCGCACCGGCCTCTCCGTATCAGGGCGGGAGGTTTGTCGTGATAGAAAAGGTCTTTATTGAACGTTCGCGCACGATCTGTTTTACTGAAAGATGGCATCCCGGCTCAAGGAGGGCGATTTGGAGATAAAGACGCGCCTCGAGGCTCACCTTCATAAATACTGGATACTCTTCCGCATGAAGACCATGTTCATATACATCTTCCCCACCACCCTGGGATTCGCTTCCGCCGCGGCCATGGGGGGGAAGGCTCCCGGCCACAAGATCGCCTTGATGTACCTGGGGTTCCTGTGCGGGTCTTTCTTCTCGAGCTCGCTCAATTTTTACGCGGACGTGGAGTCGGACCGCCTTCACAACGACATGTATAAAGGGGACCTGCACATGTCCGACCAGCCCTTCGCCACGGGAGAGATGGGCAAACTCGAGACCGTCTTGCTCTTCGCTCTCTCGGGCGCCGGCTGCGTGCTCTTTTCGCTCCTGGTGAACGTCTGGTATGCCGCGTTCATGGTGGGCTCCGTGGTCATTTTGGGCATCCTCTACTCCCACCCCTGGTTCCGCTTCAAGGCCAAGCCGGTGCTGGACATAGCCACCAATGCCCTCGGGGCGGTGATCCTGCTGGTCGCGGGGTGGAACGCCCTGAAACCGGCCACTTGGCCGGGTTTCTGGCCCCTTTTCTTCGGCTTTCTCTTCTCCTCGACCCTCTATATCCCCAGCGTGGCCAACGACGTTCCCTTCGATAAGGCAGCCGGCTTCCGCACCTCGGGCGTGGTCTTCGGCGCGGAAGCCATGCTCAAGGCCATGATCCCCATGTGCGTGTTGCTCATCCCCGTCGCGACATACAATTTCACCCTCCCCATCGCCTGGACCTTCAAGCTTTTCTTCGCCTTGGCCTTACCGGGGGCCATCGTCTTCACCGCGGGCATGCACCTTTTATGGAGGCCGCCCCATATCCGCTTCAATGCCGGGCTCCTGGTCTACCCCATCGCCGCCCTGCTCGTTTTCTACTTCGTCTATGCCGTGAACGCCGCCATCGCTTGACGGCATGGCGTTATGGGCGAGGGAATCCACGCTGCAGGCGATCTAGGAGGAAGCCGGGTGCGGGAGGACAGAAACGCGGGATAACCCACAAAGGCGGCGTGAGCGAGGTTTTCATGATTCTTTAGAGAGGGCACCGGCCTCCACCCCGGGGCATGAAAAGGCTCGTTTCCCCCGCGCGCCCTTGCGAGGGGACCCTTTGTCTCATCCTTTAGGCATGAAGGGGCGGCGTGCGAGCATGTATGGAATCAAACGCTGATGATCGCGGATTCCTAAAACGCCAATATGGCGAGGGCCCCGAAAAACCAAAACCACTATGTCAAAATTCTTGACAATTATAATATCAAGAGTTATATTAACATCGTGCTCAAATGTATAAAAGCAAAGGACAGCGTGATTAAATAGAAAAGGAGGAAGAGGACAATGGCGAAAGCAGTGGGAATCGACCTGGGTACCACCAACTCCGTGGTGTCCGTGCTCGAGGGCGGGGAGCCCATCGTCATCCCCAACAGCGAGGGCGGGCGCACGACCCCGTCGGTGGTGGCCATTTCCAAGACGGGGGAGTGGTTGGTAGGCCAGGTGGCGAAGCGCCAGGCCGTTACCAACCCGGAGAACACCGTGATGTCCATCAAGAGGAAGATGGGCACCACCGAGAAGGTGAGGCTCGGGGACAAGGAGTATACCCCACAGGAGATCTCCGCCAAGATCCTTCAGAAGCTGAAGGCGGACGCGGAGGAGTACCTGGGGGAGAAGATCACCGACGCCGTGATCACCGTGCCCGCGTATTTCAACGACGCCCAGAGGACGGCCACCAAGGAGGCGGGGCGCATCGCCGGGTTGAACGTGCTGCGCATCATCAACGAGCCCACCGCGTCGTCTCTGGCTTATGGTCTGGATAAAGAGAACGACCAGACCATCCTGGTATTCGACCTGGGTGGGGGCACCTTCGACGTGTCCATCCTGGACATCGGGGACGGGGTCTTCGAGGTCAAGTCCACCGCGGGCAACACCCAGCTGGGAGGCGACGACTGGGACCAGCGCATCATCAACTGGATGGCCGAGGACTTCAAGGCCAAGAACGGCATCGACCTGCGCGAGGACAAGATGGCCCTGCAGAGGCTCAAGGAGGCGGCGGAGAAGGCGAAGATAGAGCTCTCCACCACCACGCAGACCAACATCAACCTTCCCTTCATCACCGCCACCCCGGAGGGGCCGTTGCACCTGGACATGACGCTCACCAGGGCGGAGTTCGAGAAGATGACCGCGGACCTTCTGGAGAAGTGCGTGGGCCCCTTCAAGCGCGCCTTGAAGGACGCCAACCTGGAGCCCAAGGACATCGACCACGTCATCCTGGTGGGAGGCTCCACGCGCATGCCCATGGTGCAGGACCTGGTGCGCAAGCTCTGCGGCGGCAAAGACCCCCATAAGGGGATCAACCCCGATGAGGTAGTGGCCATGGGCGCCGCCATCCAGGCCGGAGTGCTCAAGGGCGAGGTGAAGGACGTCCTGCTCCTGGACGTCACCCCGCTCTCCCTGGGTATCGAGACCCTGGGGGGCGTGTTCACCAAGCTCATCGAGCGCAACACCACCATCCCCACGCGCAAAAGCGAGATCTTCACCACCGCGGCGGATGGCCAGACCAGCGTGGATATAAAGGTCTACCAGGGCGAGCGCGAGATAGCGGCCTACAACAAGCTCATCGGCAACTTCCAGCTGGTGGGCATTCCGCCGGCGCCGCGCGGGGTGCCGCAGATCGAGGTGGCCTTCGACATCGACGCCGACGGCATCCTGCACGTGTCGGCCAAGGATCTGGCGACGGGCAACGAGCAGAAGATCACCATCACCGCCTCCAGCGGGCTTACCGAGGAGGAGATAGAGCGCATGGTCAAGGACGCCGAGGCCCACGCCGAGGAGGACAGGCGCAAGCGCGAGGAAGCCGACGTGCGCAACAACGCCGACAGCCTGGTCTACACCACCGAGAAGAGCTTGCGCGACCTCGGAGATCAGGTGTCGCCCGATGATCGTAAGGCCATCGAGACGGCGCTGCAGGAGGTCAAGGAGGCCCTCAAGGGAAACGACATCGACGACATCAGGCGCAAGACGGATATCCTCATGCAGGCCTCCTACAAGCTCGCCGAGCACATGTACGCCCAGGCCAAGGCGGAGGGGGCCCACGTGGGACCCGAGGGCGACGGAAGCTACGGCGCCACCGAGGAGGCCGAGGGCGAGGTCATCGACGAGGCGGAGTACGAGGAGATGTAAGGTTGGGGCGCGGCGCGCCCCACCCTTTAAAAATAGAAAATAAGGAAAGGAGTGAGGAAGATGGCTATCGTGAGATGGGATCCATTCCGGGACCTGATGAACCTGCAGGACGAGGTGAACCGCCTCTTCCGGCGCAGCTTCTTCAGGGGAGTGGAGTCGCCGGCGGCGGTGGAGACCGCGGCCACCTGGGCGCCAGCGCTCGACATGTATGAGAGCGACGACAAGCTCACCGTCGAGGTAGAGCTGCCCGGCCTTGACGCCAAGGATATCGACATCTCCCTGGAGGACGACATCCTGCGCGTCAAGGGCGAGAGGAAGTTCTCCAACGAGGTCAAGGAGGAGAACTATCACCGCATCGAGCGGGCCTACGGTTACTTCGAGCGCAATATACCGCTGCCGCGCAAGGTGGACGCAGAAAAGGTCGCGGCCTCCGTCTCCGGCGGCGTGCTCAAGATAGAGATGCCCAAGGCGGAGGAGGCCAAGCCCAAGCAGATCCCCATCAAGGTGGAGGGGGAGAAGAAGGACTGATCTCCCCCGCGAACGGTCACGGATGCTGGGGCTGGGCATGGGTCCAGCCCCAGCCATGAGGGCGGGGATCGGAGCGAGGTGAAAGCGCATGAGCGAGGACAAGAAAAAGGATAGGAAAGAGGAGATGGAAAAGGAGAAAATGGCGCAAGGCAACGGCGCCGAGGGGTCCCGGGAGGAGAGCGAGGACTCCGGGAAGCGCCGGCGTGAACTGCACCATCTCACCAAGAAGGAACTCGAGGAGATGGTCGTCGCGCTCGAGGAAAGGCTCGAGGAGGCCGAGCGCAAGGCGCGGGAGTATCTCGACGACGCTCAGAGGCAGAAAGCGGAACTCGACAACTACAGGAAGAGGATGATCAAGGAGCAGTCGCGCATCATCGAGACCGCGAACCGCTCCCTCATCGCGGGTCTGCTTCCTGTTATCGATAACCTGGAGAAGGCTCTCCAATCGTGCGAGGACCGGGATGACGCCCTGAAGCGGGGCGTGTCCATGGTTTACGAGCAGCTCGTGACGGCCTTGAAAAAGGAGGGGCTGGAGGAGATCAACCCGCACGGGCACCCCTTCAACCCCGAGGAGTGCGAGGCGGTAATGGCGGTGGTAAGCGACGATCACGACGACGAGACGGTGGTCGAGGTGCACCAGAAGGGCTATCGCTATAAGGGCACCCTGCTTCGCCCCGCCAGGGCCACGGTGAGCAAATGCGAGTGACCGAGGTAGTGACGCGGTCTTGAGCGACTGGCGGAAAGGGGGATGAATTCAAGGTAGATCCCACGGCCCCGATGAGGATGATGACGGTCCAGGGGCCCGGAATCCGGCCCCTCCCCAGCGGGCTGAAGAAAGGGGCGGCAAGGCGCTCCGGCGCGATATCGCCGCCATATTCTTGCGAGAGAGGTAGAGAGCTGTGAACGGGACGAAGGATTATTACAAGGTACTGGGAGTCGACAAGAAGGCGTCTCAGAAGGAGATCAAGGACGCCTACCGCAAGCTTGCCCGCAAATACCATCCCGACGCCAACCCCGGGGACAAGGGCTCGGAGGAGAAGTTCAAGGAGATATCGGAGGCATACGAGGTGCTTTCCGATCCCGAGAAGCGCAAGCAGTATGATGCGGGAGGGATGTTCCCGGACGGCGGAACCGGCGCCGGGTTCGGGCCCTTCGATTTCAGCTCCTTCACCGGGCGCCCGGGTTCACGAACCTATACCTACAGCGGAGACCTGGGCGACCTGGGCGACCTGTTCAACCTCTTCGGCGGCCTGGGCACGGGCGCTGCCAGGGGACGCCGCAGAGAGGCCGCCCGGGGACGGGACATCCCGGCCGACGTCACCATATCCTTCGAGGAGGCGCTGTCCGGCGTCACCGTGCCCCTCACGGTGGCGGCGAAGAGCGCTTGCCCCGAGTGCAAGGGCAGCGGGGCGAAGCCCGGCACCTTGCCCAAGACCTGCCCCACCTGCGGGGGCAGGGGCTCGGTGTCGCAAAACCAGGGGCTGTTCGCCTTTTCGCGGCCCTGCCCGGCGTGCGGCGGTCGCGGCACGGTCATCGAAAACCCCTGCGAGAGGTGCGGCGGCACCGGGGTCAAGGAGATGCCTCGCAGCATCAAGGTGAAGATCCCGGCGGGGATAAACGACGGCGGCAAGGTGCGCTTCCCCGGCAAGGGAGAGGCGGGACCGTTGGGGGCGCCTCCGGGCGACCTCTATGTCAACGTGCACGTGCGGCCGCATAAATACTTCAAGCGGAAGGACGCCGACATCCTGCTCGATCTGCCCTTAACCTTTCCGGAGGCTGCGCTGGGCACCACGGTGGAGGTTCCCACCGTCAACGGAAAGGTGAAGCTGAAGATACCCGCGGGCACCGCGGACGGGAGGAAGTTCCGCCTCCGGGGCAAAGGCGCGCCCCGCCCCAAGGGGAAAAGCCACGGCGACATGATCGTCACCGCGCGGGTGGTGGTGCCCAAGAAGCTCTCGGCCAAGGAGAAGGAGCTCCTGAAAAAGCTGCAGGGGATGGAGAAGGAGAACCCGCGGGCCTTCCTGGAGGAGTAGGTGATGGAACATGGACGCTAAAAGAGCTAGCGACGAGCCTGTTTACGTTATAAGCGTGGCGGCGCGTCTCGCGGACGTGCACCCCCAGACCTTGCGCATCTACGAGCGCAAGGGCCTCATCAGCCCCCAGCGGGTGCGCAACCGCAGGCGCTATTCCGAGGCGGACATCGAGAGGTGCCGGCTCATCCAGGAACTGACCCAGGAGATGGGGATCAACCTGGCCGGCGTGAAGATGATCCTGGAGATGCGGGGTCGCATGGACGCCATGCGCGAGCGCGTTCACGCCATGGAGAGGGAGATGGAGGAGCTGCGGCGAGAGGTCGAGGAGCGGGTGCGCGAGGTGCGCGAGAGCTTCCGCAACGACCTCGTGCCGCTGCCCCGGGGGGAGATCGTCCTGAAGCGCGAGATGATCCCGTTCCGCGGCTTGTACGACCGCCTGCGTTCCGTCGAGGAGGGAGGCCGAGGAGGCGCCGCCTCGGCGCGAAAGGGGAGTGGATAGGGCAAGGCGAAGCGGGGAAAACATCCCCCTGGCTTTCAAGCATACCGTGGTCGTGAAGGAGCTGCGCATAGGGCCGGGAGAGCAGGTGGGCAGGCGATCGCTTGCGACCTTGCGGGAGCTTGGGGACAGGCGTTCTTCATGGCCTTGCGCCAGGGGATGTGGAGGGCTTTCCCGGCGGGAATGGGCAAAATGTTTATGACTGAAAGGGAAACCGGAAGGAAGTGATGATATATGGTAAGGTTTGACAAATTCACCGTGAAGGCGCAGGAGGCCCTCGCCGAGGCGCAGAAAATAGCGGGCGAGAGGCACCACCAGTTCATGGACACCGAGCACCTTCTCCTGGCCCTGTTGCGCCAGGAGGGGGGGACGGTGCCCGCGCTCCTGGCCAAGCTGGGAGCCGACGCCGCGGCCATGGCCGCCGAGGTGGAGCCCGCCCTCGAGCGCATGCCCAAGGTCACCGGCGCGGTGGGGCAGGTGCAGATCTCGCCCGGCCTGGCGGCCCTGCTCGAGGCCGCTCTCGCCGAGGCCGACGCCATGAAGGACGAGTACGTCTCCACCGAGCATATTTTCCTGGCCATGGCGGAGGAGAAGAAGGGCGAGGCGGCGCGCGTCCTGCGCGCCCACGGCATCGACCGCGACCGCGTGCTCAAGGCCCTGGCCGAGGTGCGGGGAAGCCAGCGGGTGACCGATCCCGAGGCGGAGGGCCGTTACCAGTCCCTGGAGCGCTTTGGGCGCGACCTCACCGACCTGGCGCGCCGCGGCAAGCTCGACCCGGTGATCGGGCGCGACGCCGAGATCCGCCGCGTCATGCAGGTGCTCTCGCGGCGCACCAAGAACAACCCCGTGCTCATCGGCGAGCCGGGCACCGGCAAGACGGCCATCGTGGAGGGCCTGGCGCAGCGCATCGTGGAGGGCGACGTGCCCGAGGGGCTGCGCAACAAGAGGGTGGTGGCCCTGGACATCGGGGCCCTGGTGGCGGGGTCCAAGTACCGGGGCGAGTTCGAGGACCGCCTCAAGGCGGTGCTCAAGGAGATCGTCGATTCCGAGGGGGAGATCATCCTCTTCATCGACGAGATGCACACCCTGGTGGGCGCGGGGGCGGCGGAGGGCGCGGTGGACGCCTCCAACATGCTCAAGCCCGCCCTCGCCCGCGGCGAGCTGCACGCCATCGGCGCCACCACCCTGGACGAGTACCGCAAGCATATCGAGAAGGACGCCGCCCTGGAGCGGCGCTTCCAGCCCATCTTCGTGGGCGAGCCCGACGTAGAGGACACCATCGCCATCCTCAGGGGCCTTAAGGAGCGCTACGAGGTGCACCACGGGGTGCGCATCCAGGACTCCGCCCTGGTGGCGGCGGCGGTGCTCTCGCACCGCTATATCTCCGACCGTTACCTGCCCGACAAGGCCATCGACCTCGTGGACGAGGCCGCCTCGCGCCTGCGCATCGAGATCGACTCCATGCCCACCGAGATCGACGAGGTGGAGCGGCGCATAAAGCAACTGGAGATCGAGAAGCAGGCCTTGAAGAAGGAGAAGGACAAGGCCTCGAGGGAGCGCCTGGAGAAGCTGGAGGCGGAGCTGGCCGAGCTCAAGGAGAAGAGCTCGGAGATGAAGGCCCACTGGCAGGCGGAGAAGGAGTGCATCACCCGCATCCGCGAGCTCAAGGAGCGCCTGGAGCAGGTGAAGGTGGAAGAGCAGAAGGCGGAGCGCGAGGGCGACCTGGAGAAGGCGGCCCGCCTGCGCTACGGCGAGACCACCGAGCTGCAGGCGAGGCTGGAGGAGGAGAACCGCCGCCTGCAGGAGCTGCAGAAGGAGCGCAAGATGCTCAAGGAGGAGGTGGATGACGAGGACATCGCCGAGGTGGTCTCGGCCTGGACGGGCATCCCGGTGTCCAAGCTGCTGGAGGGCGAGGTGGAGAAGCTCATCCACATGGAGGATAGGCTGCGCCGGCGCGTGGTGGGACAGGACGAGGCCCTGGAGAAGGTCTCCAACGCCATCCGCCGCGCCCGCGCCGGGTTGCAGGACCCCAACCGCCCCATCGGCTCCTTCCTCTTCCTGGGCCCCACCGGGGTGGGCAAGACGGAGCTCGCTCGCGCCCTGGCCGAGTTCCTCTTCGACGACGAGAAGGCCATGGTGCGCCTGGACATGAGCGAGTACATGGAGCGGCACACCGTCTCGCGCCTCATCGGCGCTCCCCCCGGCTACGTGGGCTACGAGGAGGGGGGGCAGCTCACCGAGGCGGTGCACCGGCGCCCTTACAGCGTCATCCTCCTGGACGAGATCGAGAAGGCGCACACCGACGTCTTCAACCTGCTGCTGCAGATCCTGGACGACGGCAGGCTCACCGACGGGCACGGCCGCACCGTGGACTTCAAGAACACGGTGATCATCATGACCTCCAACCTCGGCAGCCACCTCTACGCGGAGATGGCGGGAAGGGAGCGCGACGAGGTGCGGGAGATGGTCATGGACGTGCTCAAGGGCCACTTCCGCCCCGAGTTCCTCAACCGCCTGGACGAGGTCATCGTCTTCAACCCCCTGGGGATGGAGGAGATCAAGCAGATCGTGGACATCCAGCTCGCTTACCTGCGGGCTCGCTTGGCCGACCGCAAGCTGGACCTCCGCCTCACCGACCGCGCCAAGGAGGTGCTGGCCTCCGAGGGCTTCGATCCCGACTACGGCGCGCGTCCCTTGAAGCGGGTCATGCAGCGGGAGATCCAGGACAGCCTGGCCCGCCGCCTGCTGGAGGGGGAGTTCGCCGAGGGCGACCTCATCGAGGTGGACGTGGACGCGGACGGCAGGTTCACCTTCGCCCGGGCGGGAGCCTCAGCCTATGCCGAGGTATAGAAAAGGTTGCCGGCGGAGGCGCGCAGTTTGGAAAGCGTGGAATAGCCGCGGCCCGCGGGCCGCGCTGAAGATAGATGGGGGCCTGCCGCGGCAGGCCCCTCCGCATCATCCGTTTTCTCCGGCCGAAGCACACCGCCGACCAAAGGTTGCGGTTCCGGCTTGACGGCCGCGGAGCGGGTCCTCAGCTTCGTCAAGGCTTGACTTCGACGCTGAGGGAGCCCTCATGGGAGATCTCCCATTCCACCTCCGATTCCACCCCGTATTCCCGCTCGAAGCTTCCCTGCAGCAGGCCCACCAGGGGCAGGCTCATGCAGGAGTTGTCCAGGCGCAGGGCGGCGCCCCCTGCGTTCATGGCGTGCTCGCGCAGGTTCCCCAGGCCGCGTACGGCCAGGTGCTTTCTTAATTCCTCGAAGGGCAGCGAGAAGTCGATGGGCGCGAAGCCCTCCTTCACGTAGCGGCGCTGGGCGTCCACCACCAGCCTGGGTATCTCGTCGCCCAGCTCCCATTCCAGGGCCTCGAACACCGTGTCCATGAGGCCGGGGCTCAAGACGGCCATGCGGTACCCGTTTTGCGTGTTGGTTATGACCCCGTTCTCGAAGTCCCACTCGCACATGGAGGAGAGCAGCGACGGAATGCCGCACTCGGGACACCTTTCCAGGTCCACTTCTCCGTCAGAGGGATCATAGAGGCTGAGCTGCAGGCGCTCCTTTAACACCTCGGAATAGACGGTCCACCCGGTGGTCAGCTCGAAGAGGCCGGGTTCGACCTCCTCGTAGGTCACGGAGTGCTCGCCGCCCACCGAGGAGGCGATGACCCCCGCGAAGGCCCCCGAGGTCTCCAGGATGGAGAAAGGCCTGTAGATGCTTATGCGGCAAAAGTCCTGGTCGTCGTTTTCGTAGCGGTAGTCCAGGAAGGCGTATCTGCCGTATCCGAAGGCATGGCATATGTCCATGATGCCCTGGGAGAACTCCCTCACGTCCAGCTGTTTTTCCCTCATCAAATCCTTCACGGCGGGGGGGATGAGGGAATCCATATATAATTGCGTGCCGCGGGCGATGATGTTTATCACCAGGTGGTCGATGGAGGCGCCGATGGCCTTCCCGACCTCGCGAAACACGCTGTCTACGTTGTCGCATTCCACCATGGCCATGCGCGCCTGCTCGTTGGTGGTCTGCACGATGTCTCCGTCGGTCAACCACCTGTTCAGAAGGTAGAACCTCTCCGGAACACCGCATTTACCGCATACCGTGTCAGTATCCATATCCCCTCCTGGCCCGATTCTATCCGTCCCACGGCACGTAGGACCGATCGTCTCTTATCCACTGCGCTCGCTTTGGGCGGCATGGGAAGAAAAGGTTCCACGGAACGCCTCACCTCGAACGTCGCCAACCTTTATATCGTCAGGTTGCCCGCGGATGTTTACCGCCGTTCCCAGCGGGAAAGGAACAGGACCTAAAGGATCTATTCCTATCTATTCCTATCCGGACCAAAGCAGGGAAGGACCTCGCGCTTACCCGTAATAGCTCGTCCTCACTCCTTGAGTTCGCTCCAAGCCGTCGGCCATACCGTGGCCATGGAGGCGCGAGATCGGATATGCATCGGCGCCGGGGGCATCATGGAGCGACCGGGCCGTGGGCCGGAATAAGAGCAGTTCGTTCAACCTTCCATCACCGCGTGGGGTAAGTGTTTATTTATGATCCATGGGGTGAGTTGAAGGACGAGCCGCGGACATAACGTTCAACCCGTCTCGCCGCTGCTCCGATGTTACAATCGGAGGCGGATATGGAGAACATCTACGACGTCATCATCGTGGGCGCCGGGCCCGCGGGCATCTTCACCGCCCTGGAGCTGGCGAAGCGGGACGGCCTGCGCGTGCTCATGCTGGAGAAGGGGCCGGACATCGAGAAGCGCGAGTGCCCGGCGCGCGAGGGGGCCTGCCGTCGTTGCGCCACCTGCGCCATCACCAGCGGATGGGGCGGCGCGGGCGCTTTCAGCGACGGGAAGCTCTCCCTCTCCCCGGCGGTGGGGGGATGGCTGGAGGAGTACGTGGGCACCCGCATGCTGCGCGATCTTATCGACCGTGTGGACCAGCTCTACCTGGAGTTCGGGGCGCCGCGCCGCGTTTACGGCGACGAGGCGGACAAGGTGGACGAGTGGAGGAGAAGGGCGGTCCTCTCCAACCTGGTCCTCACCCCATGCCCCTTCCGGCATCTGGGAACGGAGCGGTGCAGGCAGTTGCTGGTGAGGATGAAGGAATACCTGTCGGGGAAAGCGGATATCAGGACCGATCTCCCCGTGCGCTCCATCCTGGTGGACGGCGGGGCGGTGAGGGGAGTGCGCACGGCGGGTGGGGAGGAGTTCACGGCCCCCAACGTGGTGGTCGCCCCGGGGCGGGAGGGCGCGGACTGGCTGGCGGAGGAGATGCGCAGGCTGGGCATCGCGGTGCAGAACAACCAGGTGGACATAGGGGTGCGGGTGGAGGTCCCCGCCCCCTTGCTGGAGCCGCTCACCGACGACCTCTACGAGCCCAAGATCCATTATTTCACGCGCCGTTTCGAGGATCGCGTGCGCGTTTTCTGCATGAACCCTTACGGGCAGGTATGCGTGGAGAGATACGGCGACGTCCTCACCGTTAACGGGCATTCCTACGGCGAGCGCCGCACCGAGAACTCCAATTTCGCCCTCCTGGTGAGCACCACCTTCACCGAGCCCTTCCGGGAGCCCATCGCCTACGGCAAGTACATCGCCCGCCTGGCCAACCTCCTCGGCGAGGGCATCCTCATCCAGAGGCTGGGCGATCTCCTGGCGGGGAGGCGTTCCACGGCGCGGCGAATAGCGCGCTCCACCGTTCGCCCCACGCTTCCCGACGCCACTCCCGGGGACCTGAGCTTCGCACTGCCCTACCGCTACGTCAGCGACATCCTCGAGATGCTGGAGGCGCTGGACGACCTCTGCCCGGGGCTGAACTCTCGGGATACCCTGCTTTACGGGGTGGAGGTCAAGTTCTACTCCTCCCGCCCCGGCCTCGGCGCCGACCTGCAGTCGGATATCAAGGGCCTCTACGCCGTCGGCGACGGGGCCGGCATCACCCGCGGCCTGGTGCAGGCCTCGGCCTCCGGTATCGTGGCCGCCCGCTCCATCCTCGCCTCATCTGACCACTGAGGTGTGACCGTTTACATCGCGCGGGCGATTGCGCGGTCTTCGACGCAACGGTGTCCGGCGCCGTGGCCGAGAGGAAAGCGAGCGGGAGCGAGGGTAGCGAGGACGGGGCCCGGCACGCATACCCAGATGCCGGGCTTATCCCTGGATGCTATAATGTTTCACCGTGCGGGGCTGAAGAATGAAGAGAAAAGGCGGTAGAACGGTGCCCGGGACAGTGGTGGTGGGAACCCAGTGGGGAGACGAGGGAAAGGGGAAGGTCATCGACCTTCTCTCCGACCACATGCACATGGTGGTGCGCTTCCAGGGCGGCAACAACGCCGGCCACACCATCGTCTATGACGGGGAGACCCTCAAGCTCCACCTCATACCATCCGGGATACTGTACCCGCATATCGTGCCGGTGATCGGCAACGGGGTAATAGTGAACCCCAGGATCCTCATCGAGGAGATGGACAACCTGGCGGCCCTGGACGTGGACACGGGCCGCCTGCGCATATCCCACAACGCCCACCTCATCCTTCCCTACCACGAGGCGCTGGACGGCCTCATGGAGGAGAGGCGGGGAGGGGAAGGGCTCGGGACCACGCGGAGGGGCATCGGGCCCACTTACGCCGATAAGGCTTATCGCGTGGGGCTGCGCATGCAGGACATGCTGGACCCCGCGGTTTTGCGGGAGAAGGTGAGAACGGCGGTGGAGGAGCGTAACCGCCTGCTCCGCTGCGTGTACGATGCGCCGCCCCTGGACGCGGAGGCGGTGGCGGAGGCGTACGAGGGATACGCTCGCCGCCTGAAGCCCTGCCTCGCGGATACCTCCCTGCTCATCAAGGAGGCCTTGAGAGCGGGGAGGAACGTGCTCTTCGAGGGCGCGCAGGGTCTGATGCTGGACCTGGACCACGGCACCTACCCCTTCGTCACCTCCTCCAACACCGTCGCCGGGGCCGCCTGCGCGGGGGCCGGGGTGGGGCCGAGGGATATAGACGAGGTCATCGGGGTCACCAAGGCCTACGTGACCAGGGTGGGCGCCGGGCCTTTCCCCACCGAGCAGGACAACGAGATCGGCAACACCATGCAGGAGGTGGGGAGGGAATTCGGGACCACCACCGGCCGCCGCCGCCGCTGCGGATGGTTCGACCTGGTCATCCTGCGCTACGCCGCGCGCCTCAACTCCCTGACCAGCATGGCCGTCACCAAACTGGACGTGCTCTCCGGATTCGATACCCTCAAGGTCTGCGTGGCCTACCGCCATGGTGAAGAGGTGCTGGACGATTTCCCTCTCCTCTCGGGGGTCTTCGCCGCTTGCGAGCCCATATACGAGGAGCTGCCGGGATGGAAGAGCGACATCTCGCAGGCGCGCGGCCTCGACGACCTTCCGGCGGAGGCGAGAGGCTACCTGGACTTCATCTCCTCGCGTTCCGGCGTCCCCATCTCCCTCGTTTCCGTGGGTCCCGCTAGGCAGCAGACCATCCTCCTGGACGGCGGCGAGGCGCCCCTGGCCCAGGGCCGCTTCCTCTTCCAGGACGACTTACCGCTGTGAGCTTCGCCGTGCGGTGAGGACACATGCCCCGCGTAAGGCGATTATAGGCAGCCAGGAGGGCGTATAGGCATTGTTTACCAATTATTCGCCGGCGACCGTCAACCGTCGATGCTGGAGGAGATCCGAGACTACTCGCCCCTTATCATCGTCTTGAGCTCGCGCTTCAAGACCTTGCCCACCGCGCTGGTGGGAAGGGTATCGTAGAACTCGATGACCTTGGGCACCTTGTAGGGGGCGACGTTCTGGCGCAGGAAGGCGAGGATCCTCTCCTTCTCCTCCTCGCTCTTATCGATCCCCGGCTTGAGCACCACCGCCGCCATGACCCTCTCCGAGCCGGGGCGCTCGGGGTCGGGAAAGCCGAAGCAGGCGGCCATGTCCACGTCGGGGTGTTTCATGAGCTCGTCGTCCAGCTCCCGCGTGAAGACCTTGTAGCCGGACACGATGACCATGTCCTTCAGGCGGTCCACCACGTAGAAATAGCCGTCCTCGTCCATGTACCCGAGGTCTCCGGTGTGCATCCATCCGCCGCGCAGGGCATGGGCCGTCTCCTCGGGGCGGTTGAAATATCCCTTCATGACCTGCGGGCCGCGCACGCAGATCTCGCCCGTCTCGCCCAGCGGCACCGGCTCATCCGTTTCCGGGTCCGTCAGCTTGACCTCGGTATCGGGATACGGCAGGCCCACCGAGCCCACCTTCTTCCTGCCATAGCGAGGGTTGGATATGCTTATGGGGGAGGTCTCGGTCATGCCGTAGAGCTCGATGAACTTGTTCTCCCCCACCACCTTCTCCATCTCGAGGATGCTTTCCGGCGGCATGGGGGCGGCGCCGCTTATGCAATAGCCGACGTCGGAGAAGTCCAGCTCCCGGAACCCCGGCTTCTTGAGCAGCTCGAAGAAGATGGTGGGCACGTTGATGATGGAGGTGGGCCGGTGCTTCCGGATGGCCTCGATGATGAAATCCAGGTCGCGCGGGTTGGGAACGCAGATCTGACCCATCCCCCCCTGCAGCAGTCCCGCGGCCATGGCCAGCCCCGCCATGTGGAACATGGGGAAGGCCGAGATGCTCACCTCGCCGTTGAACCCCGGCACGTCCGCCCAGGTAAGCGTCTGATGGCAGTTGGCCATGAAGTTTCGCTGCGTGAGCACCGCCCCCTTGGACGGCCCCGTGGTGCCCCCCGTGTACATGATGAAGATGGTGTCCTCCATGCTGCGCGGGACCAGCACGGGGTCCTCGGGCATGTCGGCGATGGCGTCGAAAAAGGAGACCACCGTCTTGCCGGGTATCTCCTGTACCTGCACGGGAGGGAAATCGCCCGGCATGAAATCGGTGGTGCCGGCCACGATGACGGTGGAGAACGCGCACCTGTCCGCCACCGCCGCGATGGCCCCGAAGAGCAGGTCCATGGTGAGCACCACCTTGGCGCCGCAGTCGTTGAGCTGGTGTTCCATCTCGTGGGGGGTGAGGAGCGGGCTCAACCCGGTGGAGACGCACCCGGCCTTCTGCGCCGCCACCATGGCGATGTAATTGGCCGGGATGTTGAGGGCGTGCAGCCCCACCACGTCGTCGGGCTTCAAGCCGATTTGCAGGAGGTAGGCCGCCAGCCGGTCGGAGAGCCGGTCCACCTCCTTGAAGGTGATGATGTTGTCCATGTAGATGAGGGCGATGTCGTCACCCACCCTCTCCGCCGCCTCCCGGAACTTCTCCGCGAAGGTCTTGTTCTCGTACTCGAGGTGCTCGGGGACGTGGTCGTCGTAATGCTTAAGCCAAGGTTTGCTGGAATAGACGTCTTCCGCCCCTGTTTTGCCGGAAACGCCGTCGCCCATGCCGGAACCCCTTTCTCGCGCCGTCCTGTGCCGATAAGGCATTTTAACATCTCGGAAGACGTGTATGGAGCGTGGACGGGAGGGAGATCCGTGGTTGTGATGCCCGCGAGGAGGACCTCGGCGACGTTGCCTCGGATAAAGCCCGGTGAAAAAGCCGCGGAAATGTCGGCGGCGGGGCAGGATTGTCACCGCCGGCCATAAAATATAGAGATGTAGCCGCGCGAGCACGGGGAGGTACGCATGAAGGTTCTGGTGGTGGGAGGAGGGGGGCGGGAGCACGCCCTCACCTGGAAGATCGCGCAGTCGCCCCTGGTGAAGCGCATATACTGCGCGCCGGGGAACGCGGGCATGGCCGCCCTCGCCGAGTGCGTGAGCATAAAGGCGGAGGACGTCGAGGCTCTGGCCGCCTTCGCGGCGGAGAAGAAGGTGGACCTCACGGTGGTGGGCCCCGAGGCCCCCCTGGTGGCCGGCATCGCCGATGCCTTCCGGCGGCGCGGCCTGGCGGTGTTCGGCCCCGACCGCGAGGCGGCGCAGATGGAGGGGAGCAAGGACTTCGCCAAGCGCCTCATGCTGGAGGCGGGGGTTCCCACGGGAAAAGCGGAGGTCTTCACGGACATCGAGGAGGCGAAGGCCTGTATCGCCGGGGGAAAGCCCCCCTTCGTGGTCAAGGCGGACGGACTGGCGGCGGGCAAGGGGGTGGTCATCGCCCAGGACGACCGGTCCGCCTATGAGGCGCTCAAGGCCTGCTTCCTGGACCGCGCCTTCGGGGCGGCGGGGGAGAAGGTGCTCATCGAGGAGTTCCTGCAGGGGCAGGAGGTGTCCATCCTCACCTTCGTGGACGGCGAGGACATACTGCCCATGGCCCCCGCCCAGGACTACAAGCGCGTGGGAGACGGCGACACCGGCCCCAACACCGGCGGCATGGGCTCCTACTCCCCCGTGCCCGCGCTATCGGACGAGGACTACCGGCGCGCGGTGGAGGAGATACTCCGGCCCACCGCCCGCGCCCTGGCGGCGCGCGGCATCCGCTACCGCGGCATCCTCTACGCCGGGCTCATCCTCACCTCCGAGGGCCCCAAGGTGCTGGAGTTCAACGTGCGCTTCGGGGATCCGGAGACCCAGGCGGTGCTCCCGCGTCTCAAGAGCGACCTCGTGGAGGCCATGCTGGCGGTGGTGGAGGGGCGCCTGGCGAGCACGAACCTTGAATGGAGAGACGACGCCTGCGTCACCGTGGTCGTCGCCTCCGGCGGCTACCCCGCCGATTACGCCAAGGGGTATCCCATAAGCGGCCTGGACGAGGCCGGCGCCATGGAGGACGTCACCGTCTTCCACGCCGGAACGCGCCTGGGGGATGGAGGCCGGATTATCACCGACGGGGGACGCGTGCTCAACGTCAGCGCCCTGGGCCGGGATTTCGCCCACGCGCGCGCGAGGGCCTACGAGGCGGTGGAGAGGATTCGCTTCCAGGATATGTACTACCGCGGCGATATCGCGCTGCGCGCCGTCGGCGGTTGAGGGACGGATAACGAAGGAGGAAAAATATGGGAACTCCGAAGGTAGCCCTGCTCATGGGCTCCTCGTCGGATGAGGAGAAGGTCAAGCCGGCGGAGGAGATCCTCGCCGAGATGGGGGTGGCGGTGGTGGCGGCGGTGATCTCCGCCCACCGCCAACCGGATAAGCTGAGGGAGTTCGTGCGCAGGGCGCGCGATGAGGGGGTGGAGGTGTTCATAGCCGCCGCCGGCAAGGCGGCTCACCTGCCCGGGGTGGTCGCCTCCATGACCACCCTGCCGGTGATCGGGGTGCCCGTTTCCTCTCCGGACCTGGGGGGCCTGGACGCCTTGCTCTCCATCGTCCAGATGCCGCGCGGGGTTCCGGTGGCCGCGGTGGCCATCGACGGGGCGGCGAACGCGGCGCTCCTCGCCTGTTCGATACTGGCCCTGAAGTACGAGAAGGTGGCCTCCGCCCTGGCGGATTACCGCAAGCGCTTGGCCGAGGGATGAAAATCCCCTGTCCCCGACCCTATTCATGGGGCATAATAGAATTGTGCCCGGCGAGAACGTTGGTAAAGGTTGGTAATATGGCGCCGTTCAAGGCTTGCGCCGGACGTTTTTTCCTGGAGGAGGCATAGCATGATCCCGCGCTATACCCTGCCGGAGATGGCCGAGGTGTGGAGCGAGCGCAACAAGCTCCAGAAGTGGCTGGAAATAGAGATCCTGGCGGTGGAAGCGAGGGCGCAGCGCGGCGAGGTGCCCTTGGAGGCCCTGGAGGAGATAAGGTCGCGAGCCTCTTTCGACCCCGAGCGCGTGCGCGAGATCGAGGAGACGGTAAACCACGACGTCATCGCCTTCCTCACCGACGTGGCCGAGAAAGTGGGGGAGAGCTCCCGCTTCATCCATTACGGCATGACCTCCTCCGACGTCCTGGACACCGGGCTCGCCCTGCAGATGCGCGAGGCCATGGACCTCATTCTGGCCGAGGCCCGCTCGCTCGCCTCCGCGTTG
Source organism: Candidatus Solincola daggyaiensis (assembly GCA_015711825.1). Lineage (GTDB taxonomy): Bacteria > Actinomycetota > Geothermincolia > Geothermincolales > RBG-13-55-18 > Solincola_B > Solincola_B daggyaiensis. The sequence goes on along the minus strand of JACVJD010000006.1, from coordinate 13,055 downwards.
AGGGAAAGGGCGCTTGAGTTCAGGGCCCAGGCGGAGGTGGGGCGCACCCACGGCGTGCACGCGGAGCCCATCACCCTGGGCCTGAAGTTCGCCCTCTGGTCCTTCGAGATGGCGCGGGATATCGAGCGCCTGCGCAGGGCGCGCGAGGCGGTGAGCTGGGGCAAGATCTCCGGGGCCGTGGGCACCTACGCCCACCTCGACCCCTGGGTGGAGGCCTATGTCTGCGACAGGCTCGGGCTCAAGCCGGCCGAGGTCTCCACCCAGATCCTGCAGCGAGACCGCCACGCCGAATACATGTCGGCCATCGCCGTAACCGGCTCCAGCCTGGAGAAGTTCGCGCTGGAGATTAGGGGCCTGCAGAGGACGGAGGTGCTCGAGGTGGAGGAGCCGTTCCGCAGGGGCCAGAAGGGGTCCAGCGCCATGCCCCATAAAAGAAACCCTATCCTCTGCGAGCGCATCTGCGGGCTCGCGAGGGTGCTGCGGGCAAACGCCCTGGCCGCCATGGAGAACATGGCCTTGTGGCACGAGAGGGACATCTCCCATTCCTCGGTGGAGCGCGTCATCATCCCCGACTCCACCATTCTTCTCCACTACATGCTGGTGAAGTTCAGGGGGGTGCTGGAGGGCCTGCAGGTCTACCCCGAGAACATGCGGCGCAACCTCGAGCTCAACCGGGGTCTGATCTTCTCGGAGAGCGTGTTGCTTGCTCTGGTGGACAAAGGCCTGACGCGCGAGGACGCCTACGCCCTGGTGCAGCGCAACGCCATGCGTGCCTGGAGCGAGGGCGAGGACTTCCACTCCCTCCTCGCCTCCGACCCCGACGTCTCCTCTCGCCTGGACGGCGGCGAGCTGGACGCGTGTTTCGACCTGGACAGGCACCTGCGCAACCTGGGAGAGATATTCGCCCGTCTGGAGGCCCAGGATTTCCAGCGCGACGGAGAGGCCTGAAAAAGGGGGACGGGCGAGGGTAAAGGGTAAGGAAAAGGCGCGGAGAGAAGATCTTGGTGCGCCGGGGCCGCCGAGATGCTGCGGCGAGTGAAAGAGGAGGAAAGAGGGTTGAAAGTATCCGTCTTCGTGTCTCCAAAGCAGGGGGTGCTGGATCCTGCCGGACAGGCGACCTTGGGCTCGCTGAAGTCCCTTGGCTTCGACGAGGTGTCCGACGTACGCATCGGGAAATACATCACCATGCGCCTGGAGGGCGTCGACGCGGAACAGGCGGAGGCGCGCGTACAGGAGATGTGCGAGAGGCTCCTCGCCAATCCCATAATAGAGGACTTCAAGGTGGAGATCGAGGGCTGAGATCCCGCGTTATCGAGGAGAGAAACCTGAGGAGAGTAACCAGATGAAGTTCGGAGTGGTCGTTTTTCCCGGATCCAACTGCGAGATGGATTGCTACCACGTCATCGACAAGGTGCTGCGCGAGGAGGTCGATTACGTCTGGCACCAGGAGACCGACGTCTCGCGCTATGACTGCCTGGTGCTGCCGGGCGGTTTTTCATACGGAGATTACCTGCGCTGCGGGGCCATCGCGCGCTTCAGCCCCGTTATGGAGGCGGTGGCGGATTACGCCCGCGGCGGCGGCCTGGTCATCGGTATCTGCAACGGCTTCCAGATCCTGCTCGAGGCGGGATTGCTGCCCGGGGCCATGCTGCGCAATACCTGCCTGCACTTCATCTGCCGTTTCGTGGACCTGCGGGTCGAGAACGCCTCCACCCCCTGGACCAACGCCGCCGAGGCGGGACAGGTGCTGCGCATACCCATCGCCCACAACGAGGGCAATTACACCGTGGACGCCGGGACTCTGCGGGAGCTTCAAGAGCAGGGGAGGATAATCCTGCGCTACTGCGCCCCGGACGGCACGGTGAGCGAGGAATCCAACCCCAACGGGGCCATGGACAACATCGCGGGCATTTGCAACGAGGGCTTCAACGTCTTCGGACTCATGCCCCACCCGGAGCGCGCCTCGGAGGCGGTGCTGGGAAGCACGGACGGCATGGTGATATGGGAATCCGTCATGGCGCACTACCGGGGAAGAGGGTAGGGTGGTAACATGGCCGAGCTTTACGAGGAACTGGGTCTGACCGAGGGCGAGTACCGGGACATCGTGCGCCTGCTGGGCAGGGAGCCCAACAAGGTCGAGCTGGGCATGTATTCGCTCATGTGGAGCGAGCACTGCTCGTACAAAAGCTCCAGGGCGGTGCTGGCGCAGTTGCCCACGCGTGCCTCCTACGTGCTGCAGGGGCCGGGGGAGAACGCCGGGGTCATCGATATCGGCGGCGGGCTGGCGGTGGCCTTCAAGATGGAGTCCCACAACCACCCCAGCGCCGTGGAGCCTTACCAGGGGGCGGCCACCGGCATAGGCGGCATCGTGCGCGACATCTTCACCATGGGTGCCCGCCCCATCGCCTGCCTGGATCCGCTGCGCTTCGGCGACCCCGCGAGCCCCCGCACCCGCTACCTTTTCGGGGGGGTGATCGCGGGGATCGCGGGCTACGGCAACTGCCTCGGCATCCCCACGGTGGGTGGGGACATCTATTTCGACCCCTGCTACGAGGAGAACATCCTCGTCAACGTGATGTGCATAGGCATCATGTCCAAGGAGAGCCTCATCCGCGGTCAGGCCACCGGCGTGGGCAACGCGGTGGTGCTCCTGGGCAACCGCACCGGACGTGACGGCATCGGCGGAGCCTCCATCCTCGCCTCGCAGGAGTTCGACGAGAAGAGCCAGGAGAAACGGCCGAGCGTGCAGGTGGGAGATCCCTTTACCGAGAAGCTCCTAATCGAGGCCTGCCTGGAGCTGCTGGAGAAAAAGCTGCTCTTGGGCCTGCAGGACCTGGGGGCGGCCGGCATATCCTGCGCCTGCTCCGAGACCGCGGCGCGCGGAGGGGTGGGGATGCGCATCGACCTCGAGAAAGTGCCCCTGCGGGAGGAGATGGAGCCCTTCGAGATCATGATCTCGGAGTCCCAGGAGCGCATGCTGGCCATCGTGGAGCCTCGCAACCTCGAGGAGGTACTGGGAGTATGCGGCAAGTGGGGGCTGAGCGCCGTGGTCATCGGGGAGGTGACCGAGGGCGATGCCCTGAAGATATACTGGCACGGCGAGAAGGTGGTGGACGTGCCCGCCTCCACCCTCGCCAGCGGGCCGGTCTACGACCGCCCGGCGGAGAGGCCGGACTACCTGGACGAGGTGCAGTCCTTCGACCCCTCGACCCTGCGTCACCCGGAGGACCTCAGCCAAACCCTGCTCCGGCTGGCGGGCGGGCCCAACCTCTGCAGCAGGCGCATGGTATGGGAGCGGTACGACCACATGGTGCAGCTCAACACCGTGGTCTATCCGGGCTCCGATGCGGCGGTGCTGCGCATCAAGGGCACCAGCAAAGCCCTGGCGGTGTCGTGCGACGGCAACTCCCGCTATGTCTATCTTGACCCTTACCTGGGCACCCAGATCGCGGTGGCGGAGTCGGCGCGTAACGTGGTGGCTTCGGGCGGCGTGCCTATGGCTTTCACCAATTGCCTCAACTTCGGCAACCCCGAAAAACCTGGAATATTCTGGCAGTTCAGGGAGGCGGTGCGCGGCATGGCGGATGCGGCGCGTTACCTTGAACTGCCGGTGGTGAGCGGCAACGTGAGCTTCTACAACGAGTCCTTCGGCGCGGCCATCTATCCCACCCCCGTCATCGGCATGGTGGGGCTCATCGGCAACGCGGCCCACCGCATGGATATCGCCTTCCCGCAAGAGGGGCTTGCGGTGGCGTTGCTGGGCGAGACCCTGGACGAGCTGGGCGGATCAGAATACCTGTGGCTGGTGCACGGAATGGCCGCGGGGCGCCCGCCGCGGCTGGACCTGCGGCTGGAGAAGGGGGCGCAGACCACCTGCATCGAGGGGATTCGCAGGGGGATCATCCTTTCCGCCCATGACTGCTCCGAGGGGGGAGTGGCCGTCGCCCTTATGGAATGCTGTTGCGCCGGGGGAGTGGGGGCGAGACTGGAGGTGGATACGGAGCTAAAGCCGGTGTCCTGGCTTTTTTCCGAGAGCCAGTCGCGCTTCGTGGTGACCTTGCGCGAGGAGGGGCTGCCCACCCTCAGGGAGCTGGCGAAGGCGCGCAACGTACAACTTGAGGTTCTGGGAAGGACCGGCGGTGACCGCCTGGTGATCAATGACTGGATAGACCTGGAAGTGGCGGAGATGGATCGCGTGCGGGAGGAGGCTCTGGAGAGGATCATGCGGGGATGAGCCTGGGGAGCGCCGGCAGACGACCTCCGGCAGGCGGTACCCCGGGCGTTGTGGCTTGGAGACGAGCATCAGCTGGCCGCGGGAAAGCGAAGCGGAAGGCAGGATATCGCGTGCGATATTGGTAATCCTTGGGAGGAAGGCGAGAGAGGACGTCGAAAGAGAGGCGATGAGGTAAAGTGGCGTTCGAGATCAACGAGGCGTGCGGCATCTTCGGCATCTACACCCGCGAGGACGATGTCGCCAAGCTGACCTACTATGCCCTTTACGCCCTCCAGCATCGCGGCCAGGAGAGCGCGGGCATCGCCGTCTCCGACGGCAGGGAGAGCCTCATGCTCAAGGACATGGGCATGGTCTCGCAGGTCTTCAGCGAGCGGGATCTCAACAACCTCAAGGGACATATGGCCATCGGCCACGTCAGGTATTCCACCACCGGCTCTTCCTTCTGGGAGAACGCTCAGCCGGTGCAGGTGCCGCGCCGGCGGGGCTCGGTTTTCGTGGCCCATAACGGCAACCTCATCAACACCGTGGAACTGCGGGAGAAGCTGCAAGCGGAGGGGGTGCGTTTCCGCTCCACCTCCGATACCGAGGTGATCGCGGTGATGCTGGCGCGTTCCCCCGCAGAGGATATGGCGGAGGCCGTGAAGGAGGTCATGCCGCGCCTGGTGGGCGCTTATTCCCTCGCCATACTCACGGAAAGTTGCCTCATAGGCTTAAGGGACCCCTACGGCATACGTCCCCTTTGCGTGGGCAGCTACCGTGACGGCTACGCTTTAGCGAGCGAGAGCAGCGGCCTGGACATCATCGGGGCCGAGTACATGCGGGAGATCGACCCCGGGGAAATGGTCGTAATCGACGAGGACGGATTGCGCTGCGAGCGTTTCATGGATAGGCGCAAATCCTCGCTGTGTATCTTCGAGTTCATCTATTTCGCCCGCCCCGATTCCATCATGTACGACACCTACCTTTACCACGCCCGCAAACACATGGGCATGAGCCTCGCGGACGAGGCCCCCGTGGATGCCGACGTGGTCATGCCCATCCCGGACACCGGGGTGCCGGCGGCCATCGGCTATTCCCAGGCCTCGGGCATCCCCTTCGGAGAGGGCCTGATAAAGAACCGCTACATCGGACGCACCTTCATCCAGCCCACCCAGGCAATCCGCAGGCTGGGGGTGCGCCTCAAGCTCAATCCCCTGGTGGGAGACATCAAGGGCAAACGCCTGGTGGTGGTGGACGATTCCATCGTGAGGGGAAACACCACGCGGGAGATCGTGCGCATGCTGAGGGACGCCGGGGCCAGGGAGGTGCACATGCGCATCAGCTCGCCTCCCGACATGTACCCTTGCTTCTACGGCATCGACACCGCTGTTCGCAAGGAGCTCATAGCCTCCACGCGCAGCGTGGAGGAGATCAGGGAGTTCATAGGCGCCGATACCCTTCACTACCTGAGCATGGAAAACATGGTGAGAGCGACGCGCAGGCCGCGGGAGGATTTCTGCCTCGCCTGTTTCGACGGCGATTATCCCATTCCCGTCCCCGAGGACGTGAAGATGGCCAAGTGCAGGCTGGAGACGGAGAGGGTGGGGACGGAAAGGGAATGACGTGTTCGGCGCAGTTCGGGGGAGAAAGGATTAAAGGGTTGCCCGTCCCCGAGGACGTGAAGATGGCCAAGTGCAGGCTGGAGACGGAGAGGGTGGGGACGGAAAGGGAGCTGTTCGGTCCGCGAGGCCGTAAAGGGTTGGCCGAGGGGTGAGGCGGGGAGGAAGAAAAGGAAAGATGACCTCGACGCCGCGTTGTGGAGCGATAAGCGTGGAAAAGGCATGAGACCGCGTGGGGCTTGAAGGGGCGAAGGAGAGGGAGAAGAGGCGCGAAAAGGAGCCGCCAAGCCTCGAGCGGTCCCTCTGGAGGAAGAGAAAAAGGATAGGTAAAATGGAAGATAATGGAACAACAAGGGGCAACGAAGAGTCCTGCCGGCCGATGACTTACTCACGCGCGGGGGTGGACATAGAGGCGGGGGCGCGAGCGGTGGAGCTCATCAGGGAGGAGGCGGCATCCACCCTGCGGCCCGAGGTCATCTCGGAGTTGGGGGGATTCGGGGCGCTCTTCGCGGCCGCTTTCGAAGGCTACTCGGATCCGGTGCTGGTCTCGTCCGTGGACGGCGTGGGCACCAAGCTCAAGGTGGCCCAGATGCTCGACCGCCATGACACCATCGGGATAGACCTGGTGGCCATGTGCGTGGACGACATCGTGACCTGCGGCGCCGAGCCCCTCTTCCTCCTCGATTACCTGGCCATGGGCAAGGTGGATCCGGAGAAGGTGAGGGCTATCGTCGCGGGCATCGCGCGCGGTTGCCGCCGTTGCGGTTGCGCCCTCATTGGGGGGGAGACGGCGGAGCATCCGGGGATCATGGAGGAGGATGAATACGACCTGGCGGGATTCGCGGTAGGGGTGGTGGATAGAGAGAGGATCATCGACGGCTCGCGCATCGTCCCCGGCGACGTCATCGTGGGCATCATGAGCAGCGGCCTTCACTCCAACGGCTATTCCCTGGCGCGGAAGGTCTTCTTCGAGCTGAACGACTTCGATCCCGGCGATCGCCTGCGCGGCCTCTCCGCGACCCTCGGGGAGGAGCTGCTCACTCCCACCGAGATCTACGCTCCCGGCGTCCTTCGCCTGGTGCGGGAGATGGACGTCAAAGGCATCGTGCACGTGACGGGCGGGGGCCTGATCGAGAACGTGCCGCGCGTCCTCCCTCCGGGCGTGGACGCGGCAATAGACATCACCACCTGGCACCCGCACAGCATCTTCAAGGTCATCAAGGACATGGGGGGCATCGACGAGGTGGAGATGTTCCGCACCTTCAACATGGGCATCGGCATGGCGGTGGTGGTGGACCTGGGGGATTTCCGCCAGGCCATCCACCTCCTCGGCCTGGAGGGGTACCGGGCAAGGCGGATCGGCGAGATACACGATGGGAGCGGCGGCATAAGGCTGACCTGCTGAGCGCGTGGGCTTTGCCGGGACGCCGGAGACGATAGGGGTCCTTTTCGGTTAAAATGTCGCCCGGCAGGAAACGCTCCCCGAGGCCGCCAGGGGCAGTATTGGACGGCGCCTGTAGCGGATCCTTTTGGAGATGGCCGTCACGGCGGCCGGCGTCGTGGGGGGATGAGCCGACAGGATGAGACAGCAGAGGATCCGCTCTGCCGGAGGCATTTGGAAACATGGCCGCAAGCGTCGCGTGCAACGTAAGGGGCGCGTGAGGAAAGAGGAGAGGAAAAAGCGATGGCCTTGCCTGAGCCCTGCAGGCTGGGGGTGCTCATATCGGGCTCCGGGACCAATCTCGAGAACATAGCCAGGCGCATAGAGGAAGGCTCGCTGCCGGCCCGCATCGCGGTGGTGATAAGCGACGTGGAGGGAGCATACGGGCTGGTGCGCGCGCGCAGATTCGGGTTAGAGGCCCTTTTTGTCGATCCCGGCTCCTTCCCCGATCGCGCCTCCTTCGACCGCGAGCTCATCCGTATCCTCGAGGATCACCGCGTGGACCTGGTGGTGTTGGCGGGCTACATGCGCCTGGTGGGTCCGGAGTTCGTGGCGGCCTTCCGCAACCGCGTCATGAACATCCACCCCGCCTTGCTCCCCTCTTTCCCCGGCACCTCCGGGGTAGCGGACGCCTTAAACTACGGAGTGAAGGTCACCGGCGTCACCGTGCATTTCGTGGACGAGGGGCTTGACACCGGCCCTATCATCCTGCAGGAAGCCGTTCCCGTGCTGCCGGGTGATGACGAGGAGACTCTGCACCAGCGCATACACGAGGTCGAATACCGCCTCTACCCCGAGGCCATCCGTTATTTCTGCGAGGGAAAGCTGAGGGTGGACGGCAGGCGGGTGGAGATACTGGGGTGAGCCCGGCATGAAGAGCGGGGTATTCGCCGGGGTAAAGATTATCTCGGGCAAGGATACGGGGTGAGCGCTTCATCCCTTACAAGGGCGCAGGGACGAGGATAACGGACTGGAGACCTTCAGCCACTGATGTGGCCCGATGCAAAACGCGCTTGCAAGACATCTTCTTAGCCGATGCCCAGCGTCGTGCCTTGCTTGATGGAGGGCAGCGGGGCGGTAAAGCGCTGCCGGGTCGCAAGGGAGCGGGGAGGTCTCACGGAAAAACCGCATAGGGGGTATGGTCGATGGCCAGGATCGAGAGGGCGCTTTTGAGCGTGTCGAACAAGGCCGGCATCGTGGGATTGGCCAGAGAGTTGAGGGAGATGGGGGTGGAGATAATCTCCACCGGGGGCACCGAGACCAAGCTGCGCAGCGAGGGCATAGAGGTGATCCCCATATCGGAGATCACCGGTTTTCCCGAGATGCTGGACGGGAGGGTAAAGACCCTGCACCCCCACATCCACGCCGCCCTCCTCGCGGACCGCGCCAACCCGGAGCACATGCAGCAACTCAAGGAGATGGGAATAAAACCCATCGATCTGGTGGTGGTGAACCTTTATCCCTTCGCGGAGACCATCGCTCAGCCCGGCACCACCCTGGAAGAGGCGGTGGAGCAGATAGACATAGGCGGGGTAACCCTTATCCGCGCCGCGGCCAAGAATTTCGCGGGCGTGGCCGTGGTCACCAACCCCAAGCGCTATTCGTCGCTGCTTTTGGAGATGCGGCGCAACAACGGGGGCCTCTCCGAGGAGACGCGCAGGTCCCTCGCGGCGGAGGGCTTCCGCCATACCGCGGGCTACGATGCCGCCATCTACGCCTATCTCTCGGGGTCTTTCGAGGAGTTCCCCGAAACCCTGAACCTGGTTTTCAAGAAGCAATCCATGCTGCGTTACGGGGAGAACCCCCATCAGAGGGGGGCCCTGTACCAGGAAGTGGGCGCGCCCTCCACCGCCCTGGTCTTCGCCGAACAGCTCCACGGCAAGGAGCTCTCCTTCAACAACGTCCTGGACACCGACTCTGCCTGGTCCCTGGTCAAGGAGTTCCCGCGCCCCGCGGTGGTGATGATAAAGCACAACAATCCCTGCGGGGTGGCGGTCGCCGATAGGCTGGCCGAAGCGTGGAGAAGGGCCTACGAGTGCGACGAGGTGAGCGCCTTCGGAAGCGTCATGGCCCTGAACCGCCCCGTGGACGAGGAGACGGCCGAGCTCATCGGCTCCATCTTCGTGGAGGTGGTGATAGCCCCTGATTACCAGGAGGGCGCGCGCAAGATACTGCAGCGCAAGGAGGACATCCGACTCCTGTGCCTTCCCCTGCAAAGGGAGCCCTTCAACCTCCTCAAGGATCTCAAGCGGGTGGACGGCGGCTTGCTGGTGCAGGACTACGATGCCGGCGAGGACGACCTGAGCGAGGTGGGCTACGTGGGCGAACGCAAGCCCACGCGGGAGCAGTGGGAGGACCTCGTCTTCGCCTGGAAGGTGGCCAAGCACACCCGCTCCAACGCCATCGTGCTGGCCAAGGGCGGGGCCACGGTGGGCATCGGAGCGGGGCAGATGAGCCGGCTCGATTCGACCCATATCGCCCTGCGCAAGGCGGGCGGGAAGTCGAGGGGATCGGTATGCGCGTCCGACGCCTTCTTCCCCTTCCCGGATTCCGTGGTCATGGCCGCGGAGGCGGGGGTGGAGGCCTTCATCCAGCCCGGGGGCTCCATGCGCGACGAGGAGACCTTCGAGGAGATAAGGCGCCGAGGCCTGGTGATGGTGCTGACCGGCAAGCGCCACTTCCGTCACTGAGGCGCCGGCGCGGTACGCTGACGGGCTGCCCCGGCAAAATGCAGGGAGGCGGCCGGATGGAGTAACATGGTGGCATGAGCAAGTTCTTTCTGGTGGTGCGCATAGTCATCCTGGCGGCGCTGCTGGTGCTGCTGGCGGCGGTGTTCTGGGGTATCGCCAACCACGAAAAGACCGAGGCCGCTCATGGCGGCGGCGAGATCTACGAACAGTACCAACGGTCCAAGCCCGCCGGCTACACCACCATACTGCTGGTGGTCCTGGTCATACTGGGTATCTTTATCGTATTGGCCTCCATACTTTACGAGTATCACCAGGTGCGGGCGGGGAGGAAAGAGGAGGCGCAGGCCCCGCAGCGCGGCGGGGATAGAATACCCTGGCAGTGAAGGTCGTTTCATGAAAAGCGCAGTCGGACGCCGGGCGATATGTCCCCGGGTCATCCATGAAACGGGTCTGCAAGCACGCCGCCCAGTGCATTTGGGAGGTCGCCCTTAACTTATGACCTGGGACCGTTTCCTCCCGAAAGCGGGTCAGGAAAAACGCCGCCCAGTGCATTTAGGAGGTCGCCCTTAACGTCATGACTCGGGACCTTTCACCGCCGGGTGGGTGGAAATGGTAGGGGCGACGTGGACCGGGGAGGAAAAGCCCGCATCCCCCCGGCGTGAGGACGACAGGGGGATTACAACCGAGGCGTAATAGGGTTTTAGGACAAGGAGGGGCATGAATTGAAAGCGGTGGAAGTGCCCGATATGCTCTGGTATGGCAACCAGCCTTCCCTTTTGAGCTTTCCCGACCGCTGGGAGGTAGAGGTACTGGAGCCCGTGGGGTTCCGCAAACCCGCCCTCGATGAAGGCGCATTGGCGAGGGCCTTCGAGGAGCCCATCGGCTCGCCCGACTTGCGGGAACTGGCGGGAAGCGCGCGCGAGGTGGCCATCGTCTTTGACGACATCACGCGCCCTACCCCCGTCAAGGTGGTCCTGCCCTTTGTCCTGGAAGCGTTGCGGGAGGCGGGGATACCCGACTCGAACGTGCGTTTCATCCCCGCCCTGGGCATGCACGGGGCCATGAACAACCTTGACTTCCGCAAGAAGCTGGGCGACGATGTGGTGGAAAGATATCCCATCTATAACCACAACCCTTACGAGAACTGCGACTTCCTGGGGGATAGTCCCAGCGGCATCCCCGTTTACATCAACCGCGAGTTCATGTACTGCGACCTGCGCATCGGCATCGGATGCATCACCCCCCACGTGCACGTGGGGTTCGGCGGCGGGGGGAAGATAATACTTCCGGGCATAAGCGGGGTGCAGACCATCAAGGCCTTTCACCGCGAGGTCGCCCTGCGCGGTCCCGAGACCATGGGGTTGGGAAAAACCGAGAACAACGTCATGTACGCGGAGATCGCCCGGGTGACCAGGATGTCCGGCCTGCAGGTGAAGGTGGACGCGCTGATCAACGCCCGCGGCGAGATAACCGACCTCTTCGTCGGGGATCCGCTGGCGGAATACCAGGTGGGGGTGGAGGCGGCAAAAGAGCATTACGCCACCCGCCCCGCCACCGGCAGGGACATCGTGGTCGCCAACGCCTACGCCAAATACAACGAGATGGCTATCTGCATGCTCATGGCCATGATGAGCGTGAACTACGCGCGCGGCGTCATCGTGTTCCTGGTCAACAGCCCGGAGGGTCAGGTGTGCCATTACCTCATCCGCAGCTTCGGCAAGGAATACGGCGGGGAATACTACATGAGGATGGGCCCGCCTCCGGAGGGGCTGAAGGTCATCGTATGCTCTCGTTACCCCGACAAGACCATGTGCGACCTCTTCGCCCCCGCGGAATGCGTGGAGATGACTCGCACCTGGGAGGAGACCCTGGTGCTGCTGGAGGAGGAGTTCCCCGGCGAGGCCTCGGTGGCGGTCATCCCCGACGCCACCATGCAATACTTCCAGACATAGGGGTCACGCCTCTTTTCATGTCTGAGGTGTCAGACATAGGGGTCACGCCTCTTTTCATGTCTGAGGAGGATCCCGTCCATGGGGTCAATCGCACATAACGCGCAAACACGAGCATTGGGGGATGATGATCAACACATGGTGAACGAGGTACGGCATTCCGCTCAAGGCACGCTGTTCCCAGGGCAGCCTTCGATCTACGACTCATGGTGCCATGCCCCGGCTACCCGTGCCCGCCCAGATGTAAAGGTCGGCGATCCATACGGAGGTTATGTGAGTTGCCGAGGGCGGGACGGTTGTGCTCATGCCCATATCTTCCAGGACGACATCCAGCCCTTCGGTCTGAAGCCGATGTCCGGCCCTTACTCCTGGGGAGGAAGCGGGAATTTTCCGCCGTTATGGGAAGAATATGCGCGGAAGCAGTCAAGCGAGCATCGGGAGGTGAAGCGAGCGCATGGAAAAAGAGATGATGGTGCAAGTGGTGGAGGGAGGGTGCCCCTTCGCCCAGAGGACGCGCATGAAGATCCGGGAGATAGACGAGGGCAGCGGTGCCGTCACCCTGGTCATGGAGGACGACCCCGCCAACCTCAACGCCTTCGGGCTGGTGCACGCCGGAGCCATCTGCGGCCTGGCCGAGACCGCCGGCGGCATGGCCATCTTCCGCTACCTGGACCCTCGCGAGACGGTCATCCTCAACACCGTCTTCAACATCCGCTTCTCCTATCCTCCACGGGGGGAGTTGAGCTGCACGGCGAGGGTGGTGGAGGAAGAAGGGGCCGCGCTTCTCGAGGAGTTCAGGAGGGAAGGGCGCGCCGACAAGGCCATGGACTTGAAGATCCTGGATTCGTCGGGAAAGATAGTGGCCCAGGCCCAGGCCACCTTCCGCCTCATCAAGACCCCCGAGGAATACAAGAAATACCTCGGCGGCTGAAAGGGTCGGTGTTTGCCCGTGAACCAAGCGATAGGCGCGAAAAAGGGCTCTGCGGGAGTCCTTAAGGTTGCCTTAAGGGTTATTGCCTGGCGCGGGGGCCGGTTTCCCTCACCCGCCAGATGACCACCAGCATGCCCAGGACGGCGAGAGCGAAAAGCATGAGCAGGGATAGGCGGTAGTCGGGGATATCCGCCGAGCCCTTTTTCAAGGCC
>JACVJD010000005.1 GCA_015711825.1 Candidatus Solincola daggyaiensis | reverse complement strand
CGCACTATGGCCAGGACGCGCTCCTCCCCCGCGATGCTCCCGCGCTTGAGGTTGACCTCCACCCAGAACAGGCTCCCGTCCTTGCGCCGGGCATGCCACTCGAAGAGCTGCGGCTCCCCCGAGGCCGCCCTGCGCACCAGCTCCGCAGCGCGCTCCTGCACGAAGGGCGGCACGCCGGAGCTGATGTCCTCCACCCCCAGCGACCGCGCCTCCTCCGCGGTGAAGCCGTACATCTCGGTCATCTTGCGGTTGACGTCCAGGATGGCTCCCGTCTCCGGGTCATGCACGAAGATGGCGTCGTTGGCGGCGTCGAAGATCTCCCGGTAGGTGGCCTCCGAGCGCCTCAGCTCCTCCTCAACCCTTTTCAGATCCGTGATGTCCCTGGCCACCCCGATCAGACCCTGCGGGTTCCCGCCCTGGTCGCGGAAAACCGTGGTGCTCATCATGGCCGTGAACACGGAGCCGTCCCGGCGCCTGTGCCCTATCTCCCCGCTTGCCGCCCCGACATCCAGGGCCCTGCTGTTAAAGGGCATGACCTCGTCGCGCATCTGCTCCGGGGTGTGGAATATCTCCAGGTTTTTCCCTATAAGCTCCCCTTGAACCTCATGCCCCGCGTAGCCGTGCATCTCCGCCCAGGCGCGGTTTACGTAGATGACCCTGCCCTCCAGGTCGGTGATGGCGATGCCGTCCACGGACTGCTCCACCGCCTGCAGGAGGCGCTCCCTCTCCTCCTCCGCTCGCCTCTTATCGGTGACGTCCAGGGCAAGGTTGGTGACGGCCACCACCTCCCCCGAGGGCCCGAAGATGTCCGCCGAGGTGACGTCCACGATGATCTCCGAGCCGTCCTTGCGCACGAAGCGCAGCTCGTCGCGCACGGGGCTCTCGCCGGAGAGGAGTCTCTCTATGTTCCTTGCCGCCTTCTCGAGATCGCCGGGATGGAGGATCCCCAGCTCCAGGACGTTTCGCCCCAGCAGCTCCTCCGCCTGGTAGCCCACCTGCTCGCAGGCGGTGCGGTTGACGTTGAGCGTCTTGAGGTCGCGGTCGTAGGTGAAGACGGCCTCCCCGGCGTTATCCACGAGGAGGCGGTAGCGCTCCTCCGACTCCCTCAGCCTTTTCATCAGGCGGGCGCGAGATATGGCCTGGCTGATATGCCCCAGCAAGGCGGCTACGGCGCGCCGCGAGGAGGCGGGCACCTCCTCCAGGCTGTGCGAGGCCAGGTTGAGGGACCCCACCGCCCTCCCCTCGTGCATGATGGGGAGGAAGGCGGCCGCCTTCAATCCCTCCTCCAGGTACAAGGGAGTGAGGGAGAGGCCGGCTTCTCCATAGCTGGAGAAGACCGCCTCGCCTCTGTCCACGAGGCGCGCCTCCGGGGTACGCGGCCCGAAGGAGCGGACCAGCTCCGCGAACCTCTCCGGAACCCCGGCGTGGACGGCGAGGCGCAGCTCGCCGCTGTCCTCGTCCAGGAGGTAGATGCCGCCGCTGTCCATGCCCGCGGCCTCCATGGCGGCGCGAAGGGCTATCTCGCATATCTCGTCCATGTCGTCCGTGGCCCCGAGCCTCATGCCCAGCTCACCCTGCAGGAGCAGGAGGCGTTCGGATTCCCTGCGCTCGGTGATGTCGCGGGAGTTGATCACCAGGCCCCGCACCAGGGGGCTGTCCAGCAGGTTGGACGACTCCGCCACATGGATGCGCCAGGAGCCGTCCGCGTGGCGCACGCGCAGCTCCACGGAACCGGTGACCCCGGGGCGAGAGCAAGCCAGCTCCAGCGCCGCCCTCGCTCCCGCCACGTCGTCGGGATGGAGGAGCGAGAAGATGCTCCTGCCCACGAGATCCGCCGGGCCGTAACCCAGGATCCTCTCCACGGAGGGGCCGACGAAGAGGATATTGCCCTCGCAGTCCAGGACGGAGACGAGATCGAGGGCGTTTTCAATGAGCAGGCGGTAGAATTCCTCGCCCCGTCTCAGCTCCTCCTCGGCCTCCCTTCGCTCCGATATGTCCATCCCCAGCCCCAGAGCGAGCTGCGGGTTTCCCTCGCCGTCCTTTATCGTCAC
This sequence comes from Candidatus Solincola daggyaiensis, assembly GCA_015711825.1. Taxonomy (GTDB): domain Bacteria; phylum Actinomycetota; class Geothermincolia; order Geothermincolales; family RBG-13-55-18; genus Solincola_B; species Solincola_B daggyaiensis. The sequence goes on along the minus strand of JACVJD010000005.1, from coordinate 49,598 downwards.
CGTCCTCCATGAGGTCATCCTGGCGCGGCCGTCCTTGGTGCGCATGGGATACTCTATCTCGCCCGGCTCGCGGCCGGAGAGGTAGCGCTCCGTCATGTCGGAAACCCGTCGCTCGTAACCCTCGGAGATAATAAATTCCAGCACATGGCGCCCCACGGCCTCCTCCGCGCTGTAGCCGCTGGCGCGCTCCAGGGCGGGGTTGAAGAGAACGATCCTCCCCTCGCCGTCCACCCCCATGACCAGCAGGTCTGAGTGGTAGAATATGGCTTGGAATAGTTTGCCTTCGTCCTGCCCCATGCCGCTCCTCCGGTCCCTATCGCCTGGCCGCCAAGGTCACACCGACTCCGGTGGAAAATTTCCGAAAAACCGCTCGCCATCTCTCCGCAGGCCGGACGCCTGGTTTTATTCTAACACCCATGCACGGGCCGGGGGCATCGATTGGATACCATGTCGCCACGGCATGGAGCTGAAGCCCGACACCGGGGGCGCGCATAAAACATACCTATGGCCGGCAGCGGGCGGCAGCTTTTGCGTAAAGCCGCGGCGCCTCCATGCGACATTGGCGCGTAAGGCGGTTTAAGGGAATAATGGAGATGGCCCGTAGGCGAAGGAACTTACCCTGGGAGGTCAAGATGGCGGACGGTTTTCCGGCCTTCGAGAAAAAAGCGCGAGAGGTCCTCGAGGGCGCATCCGGGCTCGAGGACATCGAGGACTACCGGGAACTGCTGTGCGGCGACTGCCCCTTCTACCACCACGGGGAGGAGGAGAACGAGGAATGCGGCAGCTTCCGCCTGCTGAAGGCCCTGCTGGAGAGAGGCGCCTTCGACCTCGAAGGGGCCCTGCGGGAGCTGGAGAAACATCGCTATGAATAAGCCCCTCGGGGAGGGCGCTGTGGCGGAGAAGGGTTACCTGAGGTTGGCGGACGGGTGCTTCCTCAAGCGCCTGGAGGAACCTTGCGTGTACGACACCCTGCGGGACGAGCTGTACGAGCTCTCCGAGGAGGCCATGGATTTCCTGGCCCTGTGCGACGGCACCCGTACGGTGGCGGAGCTCCGCCCCCAGGAGGACTTCCTCTCCTACTGCCTCCGGGAGGGGTTGCTGGAGACCTGGCCCGAGCCCCGCCCCAGAGAGATGCCCGTGGGGGTGAACGAGGTGCCCTCCCTGCGTTACCTGATGGTGGAGATCACCGATCGCTGCAACCTGCGCTGCCGCCATTGCTACCTCGGGGACGCGGGATCCGCCGACCTCGATCCAGGCATCCTAGCGGCGGCGCTGGACGGCTTCGAGGACATGGGGGGCCTGAGGTTGATGATCACGGGCGGAGAGCCCCTGCTCTACCCGGGGTTCGTCTCCCTCAACCAGTCCCTGGCGGGCCGGACCTTCCGCCCCGTCCTCATCACCAACGGCACCCTGTTGCGCGGGGAGGACATTCCCGGCCTGAACTTCATGGAGATCCAGTTCTCGGTGGACGGTCTGGAGAAAGGGCACGACCGTCTTCGCGGCGCGGGCTCCTTCTCCAGGGTCATGGAAGCGCTGCGGGCGGCGCTGGAAAGCGGCATCGACGTCTCGGTGGCCACGGTGATCCACGCGCACAACCTGCGCGAGCTGGAGGAGCTCGGCATCCTGCTCTCGGAGATGGGGGTGTCGGCATGGAACCTGGAATACCCGGTGCTCACGGGGCGCATGGAGGATAACCCCGGACTCTTGCCGGCACCCGAGGAGGCCGCCCCTTATTTCGAGCTGGAGTGGGGCTGGGGGGCGCACGAGGGCGCGCCCGGGTACGCATGCGGGGCGCACCTGGCCGCCGTGGAACCGGGTGGGCGCCTGGTAAAATGCGGTTATTACCGGGAGATAAGCGGCGGTCATCTGGAGAAGGGCTTGCGTCAGGCATGGCGCGACCTGCCCAAGATGAGGCTGGAGGGAGAATGCGCCGCCTGCGAGCTGCTGGCGGAATGCGGGGGAGGCTGCCGCTTCCGCGCCGAGTCCGTGGGGGGCATCGACGGCCCTGACCTCCTGATGTGCGCCCGCATGGGGCGCGTCCGCGGGTAGCCTTCCGGGTCGTCAAGGCCTTGGCGCCAAGGGTATCCAGCTTGCGCCCCCACGTGCCGCGCCCGCGTATGGACACACCTAAGGCAATCACCTCGGGACGAAACGATAAAGGGAACGCCCACGTGCCGCGCCCGCGTATGGACACACCTAAGGGCGCACAAGATAAGCGTTCCCGGAACTCGCAACCCCGCTTGGAAACAAGGGCAGGAAACGAGAAAAACGGCGCGGGGCTTGCAAGGCAGTCCGATCCTGGATCAGCCCGGCGGGTCCGGTTACCGCGCGAAAAACCCATGCCCCGCCGGGTTGACGGTGGTGGTTTATGGTTTGCGGGACGGGTGTATAATCTATTTAGGATCCACTACCAGGGAGGTGGTGAAATGAGGATCACGAAGATCCCCAGACGGAAGGGCGGCACTTGCAAGTGCAATAAGAGCTGCGGTTAGCACGCCCTAACCGGGAGGGGGGCCTGTGTGCCCCCCTCTTTTTTGGGCTGATATCCCTGTATATCGCTACCGTGTTTCTTGCTTCTCATGCCCATCGCGACCCAAAGTTATGCCTTGCGGCGGAATGAGCCGCTTTTTTCCCGCCCGGCAAGCGGGCGGGATTAGAGGCGGCTTCGATCTCAGGCCCTGTCTCCATATACAACTTCGCGCCGCGGGATATCCAGCGGGGGAGCTGCCAGGCCTAACCGAAAAACGTCCATCACCATATAAATTCCCTTGCGATGTTCATATATTGCATGTTATAAACAACTCGAGCAGCAAAGAGGGGTTGCCGGGGGAAACGCTTCCCGCCGCGCTTCGTCGTCTGAAGGGGGTAACGATGACGAGATCTTTCCGCTTTCGAGTGATCACGCTCCTAGCCCTGGCCATGACCGCCCTGCTCATGGCCCTGTCGCTGTCTCCGGTGGCGGGCGCGGGCACCGGGACCACCGCGGCGGAGAGCGAGAGCGGGGCCGCCGTTTTCCGCTCCGAAAACCGCTCCCCCCTCGAGGTGGCCAGGGTGGACGAGCAATGGAGCATGGAGGACGGGGTAAGGCTGCCCGTCTCGGTGTTCTACCCCGTTCGCGAGCACGGGGGCGGCGCGCCGTTCCAGGACTACCCAGCCATCATCTTCGTGCACCCCTGGGACTGCGACAAGCTCATCTTCGAGAAGACGGCTGAGGAATACGCGGCCGACGGCTACGTGTGCGTCACCTTCACCATGCGGGGATGGTACGGCGCGGAGGGCCAGATAGGATGCATGGATCCCGAGAAAGAGATCAGGGACGTGCGCCATATCATCACCCTGTTGTCCGAGGACCAGCGCTTCCCGGTGCTCTGGGACGACAAGGGGCCGGTGGTGGGGATCACGGGTTACTCCATGGGGGGATGCACCTCCTTCCTGGCGGCGCCGCGTAAGGACCCCAGGCCGGGAGATCCCGGCGACCCGCGTATCCGCGCCGTGGTGCCCATGCACGGGGGAGCGGACCTGGAGTTCTCCATCCTGCCCAACGGGGCCGCCAAGGCGCTGTGGGGAGTGTTCCTGACCGCCGGAGCCTACATCGGCAACATCTCCGGCCTGATGATGCACGTCCTCGACATCGCGCAGAAAAGCGATCTCAATCCCTTGCAGAAGCTGCAGGCCGCCCTGGACGCCTTCTGGAAGGCCATGCCGCCGGTGAACGACGTCACCGACATGCTGGTGTGGATCACGGGTGCGGCCATGGAGCGGCGGGTGGAAGACGTCGAAAAAGGGCGCCGGTACCTCCGAGAGCGCTCCGCCCGCTACTGGTGCGACGAGGAATACGACGGCGTGGTCGAGCACCCCATCACGGCCCCCACCCTCATCCTGGCGGGGTGGAACGACGACATCTTCTACGCCAATGAGGGACTGCGCATCTTCTCCACCGCCATGGACGCCCCCGCGCGCATGATCATCACCAACCACGGCCATATCGGGGGCATGGGGGGCAACTTCTTCATCGACCTCCCCGAAAGCCCCGAATACCGGTGGATAAGCGAGCAGATCAAGGCGTGGTTCGACCGTTTCTTAAAGGGCGTGGACAACGGCGCGGACAGGGAGCCGCGCCTGGTCTTCTACCGTGACCGGGACCCCGAGAACTACGGTCAGGCGGATCGCTATCCCCTGCCCGGCACCAAGCCGGCTTCCTATTATCTCAATACCTCCGGCGGCAACCTGTTGCTCTCAAAGAACAAACCTCGCGGTGCCGCGGATTTCGAGCTGCTGGTGAACATGGGTATCACGGGGTCTCTTTCCCTCCCCTATTACCAGGACGTGCCGAACATGGTGGGCGGAGAGACCATGCAGGTGCCCTCGAGGATAAAGCTGCTGGGCATCCCCCTCACCGAGCGTTGCTATCTCTCGCAGCCCCTTACCCGCGACCTCACCATCATGGGAGCGCCCCAGCTCGAGCTGTATTACAAGAGCTCTCAGCCCTTCACGCAGCTCATCCCGTGGATATATGAGGTGGCGCCGGACGGCACCGAGACGCTGGTGAGCCGGGGTTATTACGAGGGGTACAACCCCGAGGTCTGGAGCATGTGCGACACCGCGGAGCGTCCGGTGGAGATGCAGGCCTGCTACCACCGCTTCCCGAAGGGGAGCCGCATCAAGCTGGAGATATCCACCGCCGACCTGCTGATGACCTGGCCCTATTTCGGCCTCACCCTCATCCAGCTCCAGCGCAACCGCGCGGCGGCATCCCGCCTTATCCTGCCGGTGGTGCCCAACACTTATTGAGCCCTTATCGATCCCGGTGGGAGGCCGGCCTTGATCCTCGGGGCTCCTCTATAAGCGTGCGCCGGTACCGCTCGGGCATGAGGTTCCTCTGCAGCCGGGGATTGAGCCTTTCCGCCACCGCGATGACCTCGAAATAATCGCGCCAGAGCTTTTGCGCCCGGAGCTCGCTTTGTGAGAGATCCGGCTCAAAGCCGGGAGCGGCGAAAAAGGCCAGCTCGCCGCGGCGGCACAAGGCCGCCCGCTCCCTGGCGAGGTCGTGGATAACCCAGTCCTGGTCGCCCATGCGCCGCTGGAAATACGGCGCCACCAGCCGCAGCACGTCGCATTTCGCCTGCATGGGCGCGTAATAAAGCCCGTTTCTCAAACCTCGGAACCTCAGGAAGCCGCGTATGCGGTGGGCCTCGTGCGCGGTGCGCCGCCCCATATCCCGCACCGCGCGCACGCTTGCATGGCGCAGATGCGCATCCACCTCGCGCCCGTGGATAAAGGCGAGGCGCAGGTAGCGAAAGATGTGCATCTCGCGGCCCTTTTCCTCCGAAAGGAAGGCATACAGGCAGCGCCTGAGGGCGCCGGCGGAAATATGACCGCGTATTCGCGCGCACATCTCATCGACGCGGGCAGGGTCCGTTTCCACCGTGACCTCCTCCGCGAAGAGGCTTGTCTGCGCCGCGGAGCCCCGCGGCAGGAAATCATCCGGTTCCTCACCCTCATCGAGGCAGTGCGCCACGGCGCATAACAGACCTTCGAACTCCCCATCGTAAACGAGCACAGCTCCCAGGCCGCATCACCTCCTTTCGGAAACCGTCGCGCCGGTCGTCTCGTCCGCAGCATCTCTCAGCGCATGGTCACCCCCTTACGGTCCGCCCTCCACACGGCATCTTCCGCTGGGCCGCCGCGTGGTGAAGCCGGGGCACGACTACATGCGCCTTGCCCATGAGCCTTTCGCGAGAGAAAGACACGAGGTAAGGCCTGGCCCCATTGCCTTGACCCCATTGCCTCACAGCTCCCCGGTCGCGCTGGTCAGGGCATCGCTGGCGCCCACGCCGAAAGCCTCCGGCGCGAAAAGGGGCATCTGGCCCTTTCCACCCATGCCTCCCGCCTCCCGGTAACGGGTGGAGATCCTTCTTCTTATCTCTTCATCGCTCGCCCGGGAGTCAGCGTAGTATCTTCCCCGGCAGGTGATGAAATAGCGCGCCCTTTTCATCACCACTCCCATCCTGCGCAGATCCTCGAAATCCAGGGAATGGACACGCCGCGCGGACAAGATGCGGCGCGCCGACCGCACCCCGAGGCCGGGCACGCGCAAAAGGGTCTCGTAATCCGCGCGGTTGATCTCCACCGGAAAGAACTCGGGGTGCCGGAGGGCCCAGGAGGACTTAGGGTCCAGCTCCTCGTCGAGGTGGGGATGTTTTTCGTCCAGGATCTCGCGGCAGGTGAAATGGTAATGGCGGATGAGCCAGTCGGCCTGGTAGAGGCGGTGTTCCCGCAGCAGGGGCGGGCTTTCCAGGCGGGGCAGGCGCGGGTCGTCTGAGACCGGCACGAAGGCGGAATAATACACCCGCTTGAGACCGTAACGGCGGTAGAGCCCCTCCGCCAGCTCCACCATGCGCAGGTCGCTCTCCGGCGTGGCTCCCACGATGAGCTGGGTGCTCTGGCCCGCCGGGACGAAGGCAGGCGCCTTGCGGAATCGCTTCCTCTCCTCCCGGTTGGCCGAGATGCGCTCCGCCACGTCCCCCATGGGGCCGAGGATGTCCTCCTTCCTCTTGTCCGGCGCCAGCAGGCGCAGGCTCCTCTCGCTGGGCAGCTCGATGTTAACGCTCATACGGTCGGCGTACACGCCGGCCTGCCGGATGAGCTCGGGGCCGGCGCCGGGGATGGCCTTGAGGTGGATGTAGCCGTTGAAGCCCTTTTCCTCGCGCAGCAGGCGTGCCGTGAGCAGGAGGCGCTCCATGGTGTGATCGGGGCTCATCCACACCGCGGAGCTCAGAAAGAGGCCCTCGATGTAGTTGCGCCGGTAGAAATCCATGGTGAGGTCGGCCAGCTCCCGCGGGGTGAAGGAGGCGCGCGGGCGCGACGCCGACGCCCGGTTGGCGCAGTAGGCGCAGTCGTAGATGCAGCGGTTGGAGAAGAGCACTTTGAGCAGGGATATGCAGCGCCCGTCGTCCGACCAACTGTGACACACGCCGAAGGAGGAGCAATCCCCCAGCTTGCCGTGGCGCCCCGCCCTCCGAACCCCGCTTGAGGAGCAGGAGACGTCGTAGCGTGCCGCGCCGCCGAGGATCCTCAGCTTCTCCTCAAGGTCCATGGTCCGCTTCCCCCGTGCTCTCGCTCGCTCGCCTGGTGTTATTATGGCGCGCCGCGGTGACAAGGTAAGGGCAAGCTTGAATTCCACGTGAGCGACCCCAGGCGGAAACGGACGCCCTTCGCGGCGGCGGGCTGCCCGCAAGGCGGGATGGGGCATTTGGGGTATGGCCTCGAGTCGCACCTGCCGGGCATGAACGGCGTGAGCTGCGGGATGCGCGTCGCCGCTCATCCTGTCCACCGCTCCCGCTCGCGGAAAAAGAGGATGAAGCCGGCTCCCCACGTCTCCCTAGGTGATAACCGCGGAGGACTGGGGATCCAGGGGATTCATGCGCACCGCGAGGGAAAAGAGGTAGGGGTAATTGCTCTTCAGGTGCTCCAGGTAAACCAGCCATTCCTTGAGCAGCAGGCTGTAGGCGCGGGCGATGTCGCTGCACAGGTGCTCGTGGTCGGTATCGGGTAGCCCTTCGATGAGGTATCTGTACTTCAGCTCCTCGGTGAGGTGGAAGACCGCCCACAACAGGTCAGTGAAGGTCTCGTGCTCCAGCAGGGCCGGGTTCTCAAGCAGGGTGAGCAGGAAGTCCCTCTTTTCCAAAAGATATTCCCGCATCTCCTCCAGGAGCTGGTCGTCCCTGCCGATGGCGCACTCGTACTCCTCCACCTTCCAGCGCGCGCGGCGAAAGTCCTCCTCCTTCCATTCCTGGCCGGCGGCCAGGCAGTCCTTTATCTCCTTGCAGGTGGCGTCGAACTGGGAGAAGGAGCGCAGCAGGTGCATGCCCATCTCGCTGAAGAAAGCCCCGATGACCATGTTCAGCTTCTCCATCCTCGTCTTCCTCTCGCGCGCGTCGAGCAGGCGGTGCACGATGATGGCCACCAGCAACACCTCGATGGGCATGAAGGCGATGTCGCCCAGCAGGTAGATGAAGATATGGTGGGCATCCCTAAAGATGGCGTAGTGGATGAGATAGAGCACGACGGAGCCGCAGAGCAACGCGGCTCCCAGGATCACGTACCAGCTTTCATACCATTTCCTGCCATATTCCTTTTCGCTTTTAGGCATTACGCTCTCCCGCTTAACCGGCTATGGCTGACAAACCGATTTTACCGCATCGGGGGAGTGAGGGCGTGGCGGACATCATGCCTCGCTCGCGGCTCCGGGCCGTGCCGGCAGGGGGAAGATGAACGGCGCCGTGTCCTTATACCGCCTCATGTAGGTATTTTCGCAAGGCATAACGGTAGGAATGCGTATAAGGAACGGTGACGGGGAAGCCGAGCCGCCTTTATCGCCCTCTCGTCGCGCCGTTTTCACCCTCGCGCCCTATGCGGGCCAGGCGCACGCCCTCCGAGAACGCAAGCAGAAAAGGAAAAGGGGCGCGAGGAAAGAGGAAACCGCCATGGGGAGGACCAGGACCGGGGACGACGAGCTCACGAAAGGGGCGGAGCACACGCGGGAGGCCCTGGTCCTGCGCTATGCCCCGCTGGTGCGCAACGCCGCCCGCTATTACCGCCTGCGCGTATCCCCGCAGGTGGAGTACGCGGACCTCATCGGTTACGGGTTTCTCGGCCTTCTCGATGCCATCGACAGGTTCGATCCCCAACGGGGCGTGGATTTCGAGGTTTACGCGCGCATCCGCATCAACGGCGCCATCAGCGACGGCGTGCGCTCCGAGGCCAGGCTGCCGCGTTCCATGCAGGACAGGATGCGCAAGCTCAACCATGCCTACGAGGTGCTCTGCGCCACCCTGAACCGCTTGCCGACCGAAAAGGAGCTGGCCGATTACCTGGAGATCGAGCTCGCCAGCCTGCGCCAGTTGCTGGCCGAGGCGGACCAGGCCTTCGTCTCCTCACTGGATGACACCACGTTGCTCGCCAACGGCGAGGATGGGGGTTTCAGCCTCCTGGACACCCTGCCGGATGAAAGCTCCCTTGACCCCTCAGAGCTCTCGGAAGCGCGGGCCACGGAGGAGATGGTGCGCGAGGCGGTGAACGACCTGGCGGAGAAAGAGAAGCTGGTGCTCGTCCTGTACTATTTCGAGGAACTCACCATGCGGGAGATCGGAGAGGTGCTGGGCATATCCGAATCGCGGGTGAGCAAGATCCACTCCACCGCCCTGGGACATCTCAGGGCCCGCCTCGCCATGGCGGTATAGAAAGTCAGGAGAGGACCCTTTTGATCACTTCCATGACCTTTTTTGCCTGGAAGGGCTTGGTAATGAAGTCCTTGACCCCCGCCTCCAGGGCCTCCAGCATGAGCTGCCTCTCGCCCAGGGCGCTGCATATGATGATGTTTGCGCGTGGGTCCATGGCCAGGATGTTCCTCACCGCGGTCATGCCGTCCATCTCCGGCATGTTGATGTCCATGATAACCAGGTCCGGCTTCCAGCGCTCGTAGGCCCAGATGGCCTCAGCCCCGGTCTCCGCCTCCACGATGGCGGTATAGCCGTGCTCGGACAGAATGTTGCGCAGCATCATGCGCGTGAACAGCGCGTCGTCGGCGATGAGGATGGTCTTAGTCATCTTCTCTTCCCAGCCGTCTCCTTCAAATCCCGTTCCGTACCGCCGCCGGCAGGGAGCGGCGTACCTGGGCACCTCGATAAGGTCCCGATAAGACTTTCTATGTATCGGTATGGAGGCGGCCGTTATTGAGGAGGGCCGGCGATCGGGACGGATTTCGGGAAGTCGAGGAGGACGAGGCAGGGACGGCGATATGGCGGCGGCTAAAAACGCCCGTGCGGTCTATCCCGGCACGGCTCGACCGTCGGCAGGCGGATCCGCGTCGCGCAGGGTGAACTCAAAACAGGCCCCGCCGTCGTTGAAGGCCCTTATCGTGCCCCCGTAAGCCTCCACCACCTTTTTGGCGATGGCCAGCCCGATGCCCGTATCTCCACGGGAGCCTTTGGAGAAGGGCTCGAAGAGGTCGGGCAGCAGTTCCTCAGGGATACCGGGCCCGTTGTCCTTTACGCGGTAAACGCGCTCACCCTCCCGCTCGCCGAGGTATTCCACCCACAGCTCCGGGAAAGGGCTTTGGTTGTGGCGCAGCGAGTTCCCCACCAGGTTGCCGAAGAGCTGGTATATCTGGGTGGGATCGGCGCGGAGCCTGCCGAGGTCCTGGTCCCACCGCACGCGGAATCCTCGCCGGCGCATCTCCTCTTCCCTTTCCGCCAGCACCCTCTCCAGAACCTCTTGCACCTCCACGAGCTCCACCCTCTGCGACACCTGGCCCGCCCTCGCCAGGTCGAGTAGCCCCTCCACCAGCGCCTCCGCGGAGGCGGCGCTCGACTTTACGATCTCCGCCACCTCCCGGATCCTCTCCTCGACCATCGGCTCATGCAAACGCCGTAGGAGCGTCTCCAGGGTCGCGGACGCGGAGGCCATCACCGCGATGGGGTTCCGGAGGTCGTGGGAGACCGCGGAGGCATAGGCGTCCAGCTCGCGGTTGGCGCTCTGCAGGTCCCGCTCCATCCTGCGCCGCTCGGTGATGTCCTGCATCACGCCCACTATCCCCGCCACTTTCCCCTCGTGGTCGCGAAAGACCGCCTTATTGAAGATGACGTCGTGGAGGGTGCCGTCGGAGTAGCGCACCTGCGCCTCATAAACCTGCACCGCGGGGTCATCCAAAAGCCTCCAGTCCATCTCCGCATACCTCTCGGCAAGCTCGCGGGGCGCCACGTCATAGACGGTGCTTCCCAGGATCCTCTGGCGAGGGATTCCCAGGTAATCCTCGAAGGCGCGGTTGCATCCCGTGTACACGCCCTCGGCATTCTTGTAGAACACCGGATTGGGGATGGAGTCGAGAAGCTGCTGCAGGAAGGCCAGGCTCTCCCTCACCTCCGCCTCCATGCTCACGCGCTCACTGACATCAAGGAAAGACCACACCCTTCCTCGGATCTCGCCCTCTATGATCAAGGGCGCGGAGATACGCTCAAAAACCCTGCCGTCCTTGAAGAAAATATGGTCATGGCTTTTCGCGGCCGACCCATACAACTCGCGCACCTTGCGCAGAAAAGCCTCCGGCTCCACCAGTTGATCGCACACGAATTCCAGCAACGCCGCGTCGTCCGAGGTCTCCATGACCGCCGGCGGGATACGCCACATCTCCCGGAAAAGGGCGTTGGTCGCCATCACTCCGCCACTTGAATCGACCACCAGTATGCCCGTGCCCGAGGACTCCAGGACTGCCCCGAGCACCGCCTCGCTGAACTCGGAACCATGAAGCGGCTCTGCCGGCCTCATGTTATCCTGGCGTGAATTCTCCATAAACCAACCCGCCTCCTCGGGATCCGCTCTCCTCATGGTCAGACGCCCCGCGCGATCCCCCGCGCGCCGGGCGGTGTAAGCCGCCTGATGCCCAAATCCTACCGCCCTTCAGCGGCCTCGCGGGATGACGAAGCTGAATACCGCTCCTCCCCCCTCTCTGGCCTCGCACCATATCCTGCCTCCATGGGCCTCCGCTATCTCCCTGGCGATGTAAAGGCCGATGCCCATCCCGGGCGTGGAATGGTGGAGAGCGTCCTCCACCTGGTAAAAACGCTCGAATATCCTCTCTCTTTCCTCCTCCGGCACGCCCATTCCCCGGTCCATGACCGAGAAGCGGACTCCGCCGTCATCCTCCGCCACCTCCAGCTCTATCTCCGACCCCGGGGGCGAGTACTTGGCGGCGTTGTCCAGGAGGATGGAGAGGAGGAGGGAGAGGCGGTCCCGGTCCGCCGCCACTTTCTCCACCTCGCCGCGCATGACGATGCTCACGAGGTGCGAATACCCCCGGTTGGACAGCTCCTCCGCCGCGTCGGAGAGAAGCGACCCCACCTCCACCTCCTCGCGCCTCACGGGAAAATATCCCCTCTCTATGCGCGAGACGTCCAGGAGCTCCTTGACCAGCCGCTCCAGGCGGTCTGCGCCGTGCTCCACCGCCTGGAGCAGTTCCTCGCGTTTACCGGGCGTCAACCTGTCCCATAGCCCCCGCAGGGTCTGGGCATAGCCCTTGATCACGGTGATGGGATGGCGCAGCTCATGGGAGGCCACGTCCACGAAGTCCTTGAGTTCCTCCTCGCGGTCGAGGCGCTCCTGTTCCACGGAGACGGCCTGGGCGAGCATGCCGACCAGGTCGACCTCCTCCTCCGTCCACTCCCGGGGGCGGGAATCGAAGCAACCCAGGCAACCCACCGTTTTTCCCTCCACCGTCACCGGGAAAAGGACGCAAGAGGCCAGGCTGAATCCGCACACCAGGGGGTCCCTGCCGGCGCCGGGGTGAAGACCGATGTCGGGGAGGACCAGGGGAGACCTCCTCCCCTCGGAGATGAGGGCATGGGAGAGGTAATCCTCTTTGTTCAACGCAACCGTGAACCCCTCCTCGCCGGGTGCGGTGGTGAGGACGGATAACCGCTCCCCCACCCGCAGGCAGTAAGAGGCCAGGCTGCATTCCAGGATCTCCTCGGCCCCCTTCAACAAGCTCTCGATGTTCCCAAGGACGTCGGCGCCCAGGCGCATGAACACCGCGCTCAGCTTCTCACGCCTCTCCTGGATACGCCTGGCGGCGACGATGTCCGTGATGTCCAAGGCGGTGAAGGCGGTCCCGGCCGAGGGGTCGCAGGGATCGACGCGAGCGGAGCTGAGCAGGACATCGAGGACCGTGCCGTCCTTGCGCCTCCAGCGCGTCTCCACCGAGCCCACCCCTTGCCTCTCTATCTGAGCGTATTTCTCCCTTCCCACGTATTCGTAGTCCTCGCGGGTAGGGTATAGCGCTAAGGCGCTCTTTCCCACCAGCTCCTCGCGGGAGTACCCCAACATGCGGCAGAGGAAGTCGTTCACCTCCAGCAGCACGCGGTCCGGGCTCACCATGCCCATGGCCAGCGGGGCGGCGCGCAGGAGGCTCTTGAGCCTCGCTGCCACGGCTTCCTTTTCGCGCGCGGCCTCCTCGAGCTCGCGCACCCGCCGCCGTAGCTCCTCCATCTCCCGCTCCGAGACGGGCCCGAGGCCGTTTAGCCCTCGCCCTTCCCCCATCTCTCGCTCTCCTTCCGCCGACGCAGCCAAGGTATGGGATCATCGCCCGCGCAGACCTGCCACACCGCCCGGTGCCGGCATGGTCGCTGCGACTCTACATTGATATTATTCCCAACTCCAAGGAGAATCCGGATCGGGCATTAAAAAATGCGCCTCCTTCGCCGTCGCCGGCCTCCACGGGCTTCCATCGTAATATAATATAATGGAGATTTGTCAGCGAAGCGCCATTATCGCTTTGCCAGGGGGTAAGGGGAACTTGAGGTGAAAGAGCGCGGGGGGGAACGAGAGGATCGGGGCGAGAGCGCCCTCGTGGATGCCCACCATGAGGGCTCGCATGCGGGCAGGGTAGCCGGCGGCAACGCCGACGACGGGTTTTACCGCCTGCTCATCGAGAACACCCTGGACCTCATCACCGTACTGGACGCAGGAGGCAGGGTCATCTACAACAGTCCGTCCATAAAACCCCTTATTGGATACGAGCAGGACGAGCTGATCGGCTCCATCGTCTTCGACCTGGTGCACCCGGAGGACCGGGAGAGGATATTCGGGATATTCGCCCAGGGCCTGGAGAGTAGGAGGCCCACCAAGCTCGCCCTTTACCGCTTCCGGCATAAGGACGGCTCCTGGAGGCATTTCGAATCCGTGGGCGTCGCCATGCTCGAAAACCCCCTGGTGCGCGGCATGGTGGTCACCTCGCGGGAAATCACCGACCGCGTGCACGCCGAGGCGGAACTCAAGGAATCGGAGGAGATGTACCGGACACTGGTTCTGACCTCGCCGGACGCGGTGACCATCTCCGACCTTCAGGGAAGGATATTATATGCCTCGCCCTATGCCCTCAGCATGAACGGCTACGAAGACGAGAGCGAGGTGATCGGCAAAAGCACCCTCATCTTCGTCGATCCGCGCGACCACGAGAAGGCGATAGATACCTGGCGGCGGGTGCTCTCGGAGGGAACGGCGCGCAACGTGGAGCTCACGGGGGTGCGCAGAGACGGGACCAACTATAACGCGGAACTCAACGCCGCCGTGATCAGGGACGCGCAGGGCAAGCCGAAGAGCCTGGTGGCCTTCGTCCGCGACATCAGCAAGCGAAAACGCATCGAAAGAGAGCTGAAGGAACGCAACGAGGAGCTGGAGGCTTTCGCTCATACCATATCCCACGACCTGCTCACCCCCGTGGCCATCGTCGAGGGCTACGCCAAGGCGGCCCTGGAGGCGGACGCCGAGGGGAAGCCGGAGGCGGAAAGGGAGTGCCTGGAGGCCATCGCCCGCGGCGCGCAACGCATGAGCGACCTCATAACCTCCCTGCTGCATTACGCCCAGGCCGGACACACCACGCTGGAGGAGTGCCGCGCCGACGCCGAGGAGGTACTCATGGAGGTGCTCATGGACCTCGAGGGGATCTGCGCGGAGAAAAAGGTGCGCGTCGATACCGGCGACCAGCTCCCCGAGGTGAGGGTTGACGCCGTGAAACTGCGCCAGGTGTTCTTCAACCTTATCGCCAACGCCGTCAAGCACATGGGGGACTGTGAAGACCCGATCATAAGCATAGGGGCAAAGGCGCACGACGACACGGCGGTGTTCTGCGTGCGCGACAACGGCATCGGCATCCCCGCGGAGCTCCAGGACAAGATATTCGAGCCCTTCCGCCACTACTCCATTTCGGGTTCCCCGGGGCTGGGCATAGGTCTTTCCACCGTGAAGCGCGCCGTCACCGCCTGGGGTGGGCGGATATGGGTGGAATCCCGACCCGGCGAGGGGGCCGCCTTCTATTTCACCTGTCCCCTGACATGAAGGTCGGGGCCGGCCTTACCGGCCATGTCTCCTCGCTGCGTCTTTATATCTTTACCGCCTCGTCGATAAGGGCGGTGTTTTCTCGCCGTCCTGGAGATGAGCAGGTGCCGCTCGCCCAAACCGCAACCGCATGCAGCCGGCGCCCGTAGGCGTTTCTCGTGCGAACCGCCGCAAAACCGGCAGGCGAGCCCCGCTCCCTCAAGTCAAGGGCCACAAGCGCAAGCGCGTGCCCGCAAGGTCCGCTTGCCGCGAACCGCCCGCCGCTTCAGAACTTGAAACCCTCGGCGAACATGAGCGTGGCGGGGCTGGTGACCTTGGGATCGGTGATGACGTTGACGCACGCCGGCCCGCCGCTGTCCAGGGCCCTGCGCAGGGCGGGCAGGATGTCGGCCTCCTTCTCCACGAACTCCCCGTGGCCGCCCAAAGCCTCGGCGATCCTCTCGTAACGCACCACGCCCAGCTCCGTCCCGCACACCCGGCACTCCTCGTAACAAAGCTCCTGGTGGTGCTTGACCATCCCCCACGCCTGGTCGTTGCAGATGACCACCACGATGGGAAGCCCGTGCCGGCATGAGGTCTCCATCTCCATGGCGTTGAGCCCGAAGGATCCGTCCCCGGTCACCAGCACCACCCTTTTGTCCGGCCGGGCCGCCTTGGCGCCGATGGCGAAGGGCACGCCGGTGCCCAGGCAGCCGAAAAGGGTGCCGCTGCCGATGACCCCGGACATCTCCCTGGCCCGCAAGCCCATGAGCCCGAAGTAAACGGTGTCGCCGCCGTCGATGACGAAGATGGCGTCGTCCCCGGTGGCCTCCCTTATCCCCTGCATGAGGCGGAAGGGATGGATGGGATCCGCGGGGGTCTCCCGCGCCTGCCGCTCCCCCTCCGTGAGGGTGGCAAAGGTGCCCTTGAGGGTCTCCAGCCATCCGGAGCGGTCCTTTTGCTCTATACCGCGGTTCAGGCGCCTGAGCACCGCCCCGGCGTCCCCCACCAGGGCCACGTCCGCCTTGCGGTTGCGGTCCACCTCCGCGGGGTCGATGTCCACGCGGATGACCTTGGCGTTGGCCAAGGGGTCGCCGTAGTTGAGCACCCAGTTGAACCTGATGCCCACGGCCAGCACCACGTCGGCCATGGAGGAAGCCGCCAGCATGCCCATGAGCCCCCCGTCCCAGAGGGAGAGGGGGTGCTCGTCGGGGATGGCGCCGCGGCCGTTGTCGAAGATGAGCGTGGGGATGCCCGCCTTTTCCACCAGCTCCCTCACCTCCTCGGCGCAGCGGCTGTGGGCGATGCCGCTACCCCCGAGGAAGAGGGGCCTCTCCGCCGCGTTGAGCAGCTCCAGAGCCTGCGCCAGGGCTTCCTCCTCCGGCAGCACGGGGTACTTGCGCGCCCCCGCGGCGGGATACCTCACCTCGGTCTCCTCCATGGTGAGGTAGAGGGACTCGGTGGCGAACTCCAGGAATACCGGTCCCGGACGCCCGGAGACGGCGACGCGGAAAGCCGTCTCCAGGTATTCGGGTATGCGCTCCACCTGGTGGCATCGGGCCGCCCATTTCACCACCGGCTTGACCATCCCCTGCTGATCCATATCCTGTAGCGCCCCTTTGTCCAGGTCGCGCAGAGGCACCATGCCGCTCAGCACCACCACCGGGACGTTCTCCAGGTAGGCGTTGACCACCCCGGTGAGGGAGTTGGTGAACCCCGGCCCGGCGGTGACCAGGCACACCCCCGGCTTGCCGGTGAAGATGGACCAGGAATGCGCCATCATCGCCGCCGCCTGCTCGTGGCGCACGTCTATGATGCGCACGCCGTGGTCCAGGCAGCCGTCGAAGATGGGCGCTATGTGCCCCCCCGAAAGGGAGAAGATGGTATCGATGCCCTCGATCTCCTTGAGATACTCCGCGACGATATGCCCTCCATGCACCTCAGCCATTGCCAGACCTCCCTCTTTAAGACCATTTTCCGACCATATCCGTAACGCCGCAATCAACGCCGCGTTTATCCGTGCCGGCCCCGGACGACAGGTGTCGTGCGGGCGCCGCTGTGCGGTCGAGCATCATCCGCGGTGAAAGCTCTCGCGGCGCATTCCCATGAGAGGCGTTTTTCATCGCGGCGGCCTGTATTCCTCGCGCACCCATCTCTCGATGGCGGACTGCGCCTCCTCCCAGGGCACCCTGGTGCTCCATCCCAGCTCCTCTTTGGCCCTGCGGTTGCTGACGTCCAGATCGCGCCCCATGATCCCCACCGCCTGCGCGGTGATGGGGGGGCGGACGCCGAGGGGAAGAAAGGCGGCCTGCACCGCCCATCCCAGCCTCCAGGCCAGACGGAAGGGAAGGGATCCCCGTGGCCTCTTGCCCACCAGGGACCCCAGCCACCGCAGGTATTCCCCCCAGGTGACCCGGTAATCGTCGCGCAGGTTGTAGGTGCGCCCGCTCGCCGCCTCGGAATCCATGGCCGCCAGGATCCCGTCCACCAGGTTCTCCACGTAGATCAGGCTCGCGCTCCACCTCCCGCCGTCCATGAGGGGCAAGGGGCCCATATGCATGACGTCCAGAACCTCCCTCACCCACACGCTTCCCGGGCCGGTGACGTTGGCGGGCCGGATGACCGTGGACTCGAAACCGCCCTTCGCCGCGTAGGAGCCCACCAACTGCTCCGCCTCCGCCTTGGCATCGCCGTAATGGATGCCCGTTTTGACCAAAGGTATGTATTCGTCGAAGTCCTTCATATGCACGCCGAGGCCGTAGGCGGCCACGGAGCTGAGATAGACGAACCGCTCCACCTTTCCGGCGCATTCCTCCAGAAGATTACGGGTGCCGTCAACGCCTATGGAATAGAACTGCCTGCGCGTGCCCCAGTCGATGGTGCGGTTCGCGCAATGTATCACCTTGCGGCAACCGTCTGCGACCCCCCTCAACCCCCCGGGGTCGGTGAGGTCGCCCCGCACCACCTCCATCCCTGCCGCCTCGAGGCCGCGGTCGGCTTCACCCGGCAGGAGCAGCCCGCGCACCGCATCCCCCCGCTCCAAGAGCCGGCGCGAGATGTGATGACCGATGAAACCTGCGGCGCCGGTCACGAGCACCTTAACCACCAACACCACCTCCTACCCCGAAAGGACAAGCCGTCATCCTCGAATATACTATCACCTATCGCCTCAAGGGGTTTGGTTCCCCGTTGCGGGGACGTAGCCATAACGCGGTTGACCCGGGGAGGCGCGGGGAAATATCCTTTAGGGGCTCGTTTATGGTTATCGGCCGTTAAATGGCAATAAATGGTATGATTGTAGGGGCAAAGACCCGGCCCCTCGGGGAGGACGATATGGAAGCGGAGATCCGGAGGATGAAGAGGCTGGCGGCGGCCAACGAGGAGGAGGTCGACGCCTTCATCGCGTGGCTGAAGAAGAGGGACCTCTCCGCGGGGAGGCTGGACCGCCGCCTGAAGCGGGCCCTGAACAAGGCCATGGGCGAGCTGGACTGCACGCGCTGCGCCCGCTGCTGCAAGGAGGCCTACGTGGTCCTGCAGGATGGGGACATCGGGCGCCTTGCCGACCGCCTGGGTTTGAGCCGCGCGGATTTCCGCGCCAGGTACGTGACCAGGAACGAGGACGGCGACGACTGCCTAAACCGCCGCCCCTGCCCTTTCCTCAAGAAGAACCTCTGCACCCTTTACGAGGACCGCCCCGACTGCTGCCGCGAATACCCGCAATCGCTGGCCTCACAGGCGGCCGACAACCTGGACAACATCGGCGCCAACTACCTGGTGTGCCCCGCCGTATTCCAGGCTCTGGAACGCCTGCGCGACATCGTCTAGCGCCTTCGCCGTTCTCCACATCCCGTGTCTCTATACGGCCGGGCCGCACGGCGCCTGCGTCTTATCCCTCGCCCTTCAATATGTCCTTGAGCTCGCGCTTGAGGATCTTGCCCACCCCGCTGGTCGGCAGTTGGTCCATGAACTCTATCCTCTTAGGGACCTTGTAGGGGGCCACCGTCTCCCGCAGGTATTGCAGGATCTTCTCCTTCTCAGCCTCGCTCTTCTCCACCCCGGGCTTGAGCACGATGGCGGCCGCGACACGCTCCGACCCCGGACGCTCGGGATCCGGGTACCCCACCGAGGCGGCCATCTCCACGTCGGGATGCTTGACCAGCACGTCGTCCAACTCCCGCGTGAAGACCTTGAAACCGGAGACGATGACCATGTCCTTCACGCGATCCACGATGTAGAAGTAGCCGTCCTCATCCATGTACGCCACGTCGCCGGTGAACATCCAGCCGTCCCTGATGGCGTTGGCCGTCTCCTCCGGCTTGTTGTAATAACCCTTCATGAGCTGCGGCCCCCGCACGGCGATCTCGCCCGGCTGCCCCTGCTCAACCAGCTGCCCCGTCTCGGGATCGACGAGCTTGAACTCGGTGTCCGGTAGGGGGACGCCGATGGAAGCCGCCTTCTTCTTGCCGTAACGCGGGTTGCAGCAGGTGACGGGGGAGGTCTCGGTCATGCCGTAGAGCTCGATGAACTTGTTCTCGCCGATGACGCTCTCCAGCTCCTTCATGCTCTCGGGCGGGAAGGGCGCCGCCGCGCTGAGGCAGAACCATATGTCGCTGAAATCCAGGGCCTTGAACTCCTCCTGCTTCATGAGCTCGAAGAAGACGGTGGGGACGTTGACGATGATGTTGGGCTTGTACTTCTTGATGCACTCGATGAGGAAATGGGTATCCCTGGGATTGGGAACGCAGATCTGGGTGGCGCCGTTGGTCATGGAGAACCCGCCCAGGGCCAGGCCCGCGATGTGGAAGAGGGGGAAGGCGGAGAGGGCCCTGGTCTCGGGCGTCAGGTCCAGGTAGGTGAGGGTCTGCTGCCGGTTGCACATGTAGCTGCGCTGGGTGAGCATGGCCCCCTTGGACGGCCCGGTGGTCCCCCCCGTGTACATGAGGAAGATGAGGTCGTCCATGCTCCGCTTGACCTCCACCCGATCCGTGGGCATGCCCTTGAGGGCGTCCATGAAACGGGTCACCGTCAACCCCGGCACCGGTTTCACC
Organism: Candidatus Solincola daggyaiensis; assembly: GCA_015711825.1. Taxonomy (GTDB): domain Bacteria; phylum Actinomycetota; class Geothermincolia; order Geothermincolales; family RBG-13-55-18; genus Solincola_B; species Solincola_B daggyaiensis. Next base: position 29,682 of record JACVJD010000005.1, on the reverse strand, counting down.
TCTACGCTGGGAATGGCGCTGAGTTTTTCGTCCAGCTTCTTTACCTTTTTCAGCAGCTTGCCCAGGGCGGTCTGCCTGATATAGGCCTTGGCCAGCTTTTCCTTTATCCCGGGCAGAAAATCCGCTATCTCCGAGTAGATTACGGTAGTAAGGCCGGTCTTGTCCGCCACCGCCGCCACGCTTCCGTAAAGCAAGTCAACGGTGATTACCACCTTGACCTTGGCGTCGTTGATCTGGTGCTCCATCTCGTGGGGGGTGAGGAGGGGGCTCAAGCCGGTGGAGACCGCCCCCGCCTTCTGCACGGCCACGATGCTGATGTAATGCGCCGGTATGTTGGGCATGCAAAGGCCCACCACGTCGTCCGGCTTTACCCCGATCTTGATAAGGTAGGCGGCCAGCTGGTTGGAGAGCTCGTCCAGCTGCCGGTAGGTGATCTCGTTCTCCATGTAGATGATGGCCGTTTTTTCGGGGTACTTTTGAGCCGTTTCCCGGAACTTCTCCGCGAAGGTCTTTTCCTCGTACTCCAGCGTCGGCGGCACGTTTGCGTCGTAGCTTTTCAACCACGGCTTTTCGGCGTAGACGTCACCCATTTCTCCCTCCTTGTCTCTTGCACAGGCGAACACCCCTGCACCCGGCACGCGTGTCCTGAACCATGCTGCAGAAATCACCAACCTAGCCGTTTATATAATAGCAGAAAAACGGCGGAGATAGTATTTTCGATCCTTACCGGGCCGGGGTCGCTCCGGCGATGCCTCCTTGCGGGGTCGCGCTTGCCCTGAGTCGTGGAATCGTTTTTCAACGCGAGATATGAGCATATATATGCGTGTGTATGCGTGGGTTGATGGTCGCCGGGGGCGGACTCGCGGCCTCCGGATCAAAAAGCCTCGAGCTTTCCCGGGGTGGTTAACAGAACGGTCTCTCCACGGGAAAGCCCCGACGCCTTGACGCTCACCGCATCGCCCACCAATACCTGCTGGGGCGAGACCCCCAACACCGGCTGCATGTCCCGGCCTCCTTTCCCTTCGCCGCAGCCCCACGCTCCCGCCGCCACGAGGAGCGCGACAAGCGCGGTCGCGAAACACGCCGGCAAGCATCGCCTTGCTCGGTTGCGCGGTGGACAGGGGTTGTCTTTCGGCCTACAGGGCGGTATGGCGACCTCCCGGAAACCGGCGCTTATCGAAATACGACACTTTCTCTTGTGTCTCTTGTGTCCACATCTTCGCAAGAGGAATCTGATAAGATTATAAAGCGTGTATATGAAGCGGCAGCGATATTGCCGGGAACGGGCGCGGGGAAAACCGCTTTCGCCCGGCGAGGGTTTCGCGCCATAAGGGGGTGCTCTAAACATGAAGGATGGGGTGATACTCAAGCGCCTGGAGGACGCGGTGGGGCCCGAGCACGTGTCCATGGACCCCGCGGTGCTCGACGGCTACGCTTTCCAGAGCTTCGGTAACCTGGACGAAACCTGCCCGTGGATAGCCCGCCCCGTCGCGGTGGCGCTTCCCGCCTCCACCGAGGAGGTGCAGGCGGTGCTGCGCGCCTGCCGCGATCTCGGCCTCAAGTTCAAGGCCTTCTCCACGGGGTGGGGGGCCCACGGAGGCCCCGGAGGCGACGGTGTGGTGCAGATCGACCTGCGACGCATGGACCGCATCATCGACATCGACGAGAAAAACATGCTGGCGGTGGTGGAGCCCTACGTCATCTGCGCCCAGGTTCAGGCGGAGGCCATGCAGCGGGGACTCAACCTGCACATCATCGGAGCCGGCTGCGGCACCTCCCCTTTGGCGAGCTGCACCTCCATGGACGGAACGGGTTGGACGGGGCTAAGCACCGGATATAACTGCCGCAACGTCCTGGGGGTGGAGTGGGTGCTCCCGAACGCCGAGGTGTTGCGGCTGGGCAGCGCGGGCAGCGGATGCGGGTGGTTCTGCGGCGACGGCCCCGGGCCTTCCCTGCGCGGCGTCATGCGCGGGCTCTTCGGCGCCCGCAGCGCCCTGGGTGTTTTTACCAAATGCGCCATTAAGCTATACCCCTGGCCCGGCTCTCCCCGCCCCGAGGTAAGCGGTACCTTGCTCGATCTGGAGGCGCGCATACCGGACAACTTCAGGGTTTACATGTGCATCTTCCCCACCTTCGAGGCCTACGCCGACTTCGCCTACGGGGTGGCCGACGCGGAGATAGGTTTCCTGCTGTGCAAAAACGCCATCGGCCTCATCCTCTCCATCTTCATGCCCCGCCTGCTCAAGAAGGCGTCCGCCGCGCCCAACCTCAAAGGCGCCCTGAACGCCGCCGAGCACATGTTCCAGTTCATGATCGCCGCCCACTCCCCGGGCGAGCTGGAGTACCAGGAGAGGGTGGCCCACGAGCTGGCGGAAAGGTGCGGCGGCATGCTTATCGACCTCGGCCTCGCCTCCGGCCTGGGCGGGGCGGTATGGTGGGGCCTGGTGCGCGGCGCCCTCCCCCCTCTCTCCTTCCGCCTGGGGGGGATGATGGGCACCTCCTTCGGGACCTGCGCCGCCTTCGACAACTGCGTCAACCAGTCGCGCGTCGGGGCGGAACTGAAACGCGAGTTCATAGAGGGCGGCATGCTCTTCGACGACCTCGCGGACAACGCCTGGGGAGGGATCTACGAGGCCACAGGGCTATACGGCCACCAGGAGGAGCTCTTCCTCTTCGACCACCGCAACCCGACACACCGCCGCGGAGCCATGGAGTATGCGCTGCGGTCCTGTGAGATGATGCGGGATATGAACTTCGGGGTGGGGCTGGGGGCGTTCATGCTCGACGCCGAGGAGCGGGACCGGGTTTTCGGCCCCGCGACCTGGGATTACCCGGAGTGGCAGAGGAGGATAAAGGAAGCTCTTGACCCGGACGGCCTGGGCGATTCCCGCTTCTACTGCCCGGAGTGATCATGACCGTAGCCGTAGTCACCGAGAGCCAGACCTGCATACCGCGGGAAATGGCGGAGGAGCTCGGTATAGTGGTCCTGCCCTACACCATTGCCATGGACGGCCGCGTCTACCGAGATGGCGCGGACATAAAGCCCCGCGAGTTCTACGACCTCCTTTCAGCTCTGAAGGAGCCGGCGCGGACTTCGGCCGTCACGCCAGGGCAATTCCTGTCCGCCTTCGAAGCCCTCTCCACCAGGGCAGACGGCATCCTGGTCATAACCATCGCGGCCTCCATGAGCGCCGCGTACAACAACGCCGGCATCGCCGCTCAGTCCTTGCGGGATATTCCCGTGGCCATACTGGATTCGGGAACCGCCGCCATGGCCCAGGGGCTGGTGGTCCTGGAGGCCGCCAGGGCGGCCAGGAGGGGTGCTTCTCTGGAGGAATGCCGAGATACCGCGGCCAGGGCAGCCGCGAAAGTCGAGCTCTTCGCCTATATAAGCACCTTCGATTTCCTAAGACGGAGCGGCCGGGTGACCGCCCCCAAAGCATTCGCAGCCGAGGCGCTTTCCATAAAACCGGTCTTCCGCTTCAAGCATGGAGAGGCGGTGCTGGCGGCTATGAAGCGCTCCACCGCGAAGGGTCGGGAGTACATAGCCGACCAGGCGGCGCGCTACTATCGTGAACGAGGTCCCCTGCGCGTATCCGTATTCCACGCCGCGGCCCCGGAAGAGGCCGAGGAGCTCGCGCAGACGATAACGCGGCGAGTGGAGATCGTTGACGCGGTGATCGCCGCCGAGTTCACCCCCGTGATGGGCTGCCACACCGGCCCGGGCGTGGTGGGCGCCGCCTTTCTCTAACCCCTAGCCTTCGCGACATCAGGCTCAGGGAAGGCGCGCGGCTCATCGAACGGGTCAGCTTTCCCCCGCGAACCCTCCTTTTCTTTTCTATATCCTGCCAGCTGCGGCCCGTGTAGAGGCGTTGAATCAGGGTGTCCCTCCACGACATAAAATTTCCATTCCTCTCTCCGAGGAACGAGCGGAGCTCGCTATTCATCGGCAGAGGGTTTTTGCAAAGCCTGCAACTCCCGGATCACCGCGAACTCTTCCCCGGCGCCACCACCGACGGGTATGAATGCCACACCAGCGATAAGGGCTCCCGCCCCGCACATGGCTATAGTAACGCCCCATACCCTCAGGTGATAAAAACCCAGGTTGATGACGAACTCGTCCACGGCTCCCGCCAGAGCGGCCGCCATCCCCGCCCCCAGGAGAAGCGCTAGGCGGCTGACGGCGTGGAAAGCCGCAAAGGCTTTGCCACGGTTGCGATCCTCCACCCTCTCCTGCACCATGGTGATGCCGGTGAGAAAAACCTGAGCGAAGGCAGCGCCGAAGACCGGGGCGGCCACGTAGGCCATGAACATCTCCGTGATCAAGGACATCCATATCAGGGTGCCTCCTGCCACCAGCAGCCCCAATTTGAAGATGAAGCCCTTGGCTCTAACGCGGGTGATGAACTGCAAGCCGATGATGCCCACCAGCATGCCCAGCCCGAAAAGGGCCATGAGGAACCCGAACTGGGTATCGTTGCCCCGTAGCACCTCGTGCACGTAAACCACCCCCACCGCGAAGAGGGCGCCACCGCCCAGGGAACCGGTGGCTATGGCGGCTGTAAGCGAGCGCATAAAGCGGTTTCGGAAGGCGAAGGATAAGGAGGAAGGGATTCGCTCCCGCCTTCCCCCCTTCTGCCTTGTGACGGCGACAGGTCCCGCTTCCGGGCCGAGCGAACTCTTTATCCCCGCCACCATCAGGGCGCTGAAGAAAAAGGTGAGTGCATCGGCAGCGAAGGAGAGGGCATAGGGTTGAGCGGAAAAGAAACCGCTACCCTCTAAGCCGCGCAGAAAAGGGGACTGGCCCACCACCAGCAGGGCAAAGAAAGCCGCGGCTAGCGGGATACCTCCGTAAGCGCTGCCCATGACCATGGAATTGACCATGGTAAGTTGGCCCTCGCCCTTCACCAGGTTGGGTAGGCTTGCGTCCCGCGCCGCCATGTACAAGATGGCCAAGAGCTCCATGCAAAATATGAGCACGTACAGGTAGAGCAGGGAATCCACCACCGCCACCCAGAAGATCATTACCCCACGCGCGGCGTCGCAGGCGATCATTATCTTCCTACGATCCCAGCGATCGCTTATCCAACTCGCCAGCACGCCGGAGAAGGCGGTGGGGATAACACGCAAGATCAGGAGGCCGGCGACGGCTACCGCCGAGCGGCTGCGGTTCCAGACCAGGGCGAGGAGGGCGAAGGTCGCCAACCAGTCCCCCAGTGCGGATACCGTCTGGCCCAACCAAAGGCGGCGGAAATCGACCTTGCCCCACAGGTCCTTGAGGTCCGCCATGACGTCCCCCGCCAGTTTCCTCCCGCTGGAGGCAGGCCGGCCTTCCCTTTCACCCATCTGCTCTCTCCGTCTCGCGATCGTAGATGATGCGGTTCCAGATCACCCTGCGCGGGTCCTCTCGCAAGGTCGTCTTCCCCAGCCAGGGGCTACCCTGCAGCCTGCGCAGCAGGGTAAGCAACAACACCATCAGGGCGAAAGCGACCAGCTCGACCGGCCTGCCCAGGCGCCATGCAAGGACCGGGACAAGGCATAGAGCCAGCAGGTTTAATTCCGCCGTGCGTCGGGCGACCACGCCCAGGGCCAGTAAAGCGACCATAAGAAGCCCTTCCCAAGGCAGTAGGATGAGGGTTCCGGTCAACGTCATGGCCATGCCTCGCCCACCCTGGAATGAAAGGAACGCCGACCAGTTATGGCCTGCGATCACCGCCAGCCCCCCCGCCGCCTGCCATCCCAGGCCGAGGTGGGAAGAGCGCATGATCAAGACGACTGCGGCCTCCTGAGCGCAATCCGCGAAGAAGGCGACCGCGCCCCAGCTCCTGCCGACCTCATGGTAAACATTGGCGGTGCCCAGGTTGCCGCTGCCCACCCGACGCAGGTCCAAGCCCTTCCCGCACCGCCCAAGGATATAGGAAAAATTGAGGGAACCGAGGAGGTAGGAGCCCAGGACCGCCACCAGGCAAAGAATGTTCTTCACCATCGCGCCCACCTGCCCTTGGTTTTCCACTATGATAACATGGCTCCGTGGTTCCGGGTCCGCACTCCGCACGCGCAGCCCCGGCTCGCGCTCTCGCGGGACGGAGATCCGCCGCCATCCTCCCACGCGTCGCTGCTCTAAGGATATGTGGGCGTCTCGTCCAGGATCGACCGCTTCCTCGGCATCCGGCCTTATGGGAGACGTGCTATTCCATCCCAGGCATACTTGCAAACGGTATCTTGAGCGCGTTAGGCGCTATCCTGCTATATCGGAATCACCCTCGATCTCTATGGACACATCATGAACGATCCCAGAACGCAGAAAGATATACTGGGCGTTCCATTTACGGCGTATTTACGGCGCGAAAATCGCGACCAAGAGGAAGGCCCCTCGGAAAAGGGGCCTTGACCTGGTCTTTTGCTGGTGGCGAGAGAGGGATTTGAACCCCCGACGCCAGGATTTTCAGTCCTGCGCTCTACCAACTGAGCTATCTCGCCGTGTATGTAAACTCCCTGGGGAGTCCCTTGCTGGCGGAACCGACGGGATTTGAACCCGCGATCTCCGGCTTGACAGGCCGGCGTGTTAACCTGGCTACACCACGGCTCCGCGTAATGGTTATCGGGGCCTCGAATCCCCGCGCATATATATTATAGTAACTCTCCCGCGCGAACAATCGCGCCGCTCATTCCCGCCCTTAACCACAGGGGCTATAGGCAACCCTTCTCCCGAGGGTGTCGCTTCCTGGTGCCCCCAGCGGAATTCGAATCCGCGTCACCGCCTTGAAAGGGCGATATCCTAGGCCTCTAGACGATGGGGGCACGTTCTCAACCCGCCAGGCTTTTCGCGCCTTCGGCGCCTTCCATAATCATACCATCAAGGCGCGAAGCGGCCCTGATGCGGGCCATAAAGATTTAAGCACTTCACCCCCGCGTTATCAATAGCCCCGTTCAATCTCGCTCCCCTGGACACCGATAACGGGAATAGGGAAACCGACGCCGCCTTGCGGCGTCGGCGGCTGAAAAGCCCTCCGTCCGGTATGGCATGCACGACCGAAAGGCAGTGGAGCAGCACCGGGAGCACAAGCGTGGAAAAACCCGAGAGCCACGACATCGAGACACAGGGAAGCGAAAGCGCGGATGCGTCACGCCTCAGGCCGGTGTTGGACATCTTCTCGCGCCTGTCCGTGGCCTGTAAATCCCGTTCCCTCTACTCCGCCGACCACCCGGCGGCCAGGGACGCGGTGACCCTTCTGCACGCGGTGATGGAGGACTCGCTGGCGGAGATCCCGCATATCGACGTTCAGGTGGTCAAGGACAGCCTGGTCTTCGAGGGGCAGGTGGTGGGAAGCGGCTCGGAGAGCCTGCGCCGCCTCGCCTCCCGCATCCGCTTCCTCAACATCCAGGAGATCTCCCTGGCGGCCGGCGCATCCCTGGAGGAAGCGGCGGCCCTGGTGGAGCTGCTGGCGAGCGAGCCCGAGGAGGTGGAGACGGCGGGCGGTCCCGAGACCTTCCTTATGGCCATGGGAGCCGCCAACATCGCGGTGGCGGAAAGCGCTTCCGCGAGGGCCGAGGAGACGGCGGCTGACCCGCAAGGCCCTATGGCCGCCCTGGAGACGGAGGAGCGAGAGGAGGAGCCGCAATCCATTTCGGAGGAGGTGGAAGACCTTCTGGAGCTGCTGCTCTACCCCGAGGAGCTGGGGCGCAAGCTCATGGGGATGAGCGGCGAGGACGGCGCGCCGCTTTCCGGCGCCGGCCTTTCCGACGCCATATACTCCTTCCTGGAGAGCGCCTTGGCCATGGTGGGAAAGGACTTCCCCCAGCTCGAGGCCACCTGCCGACGCAGCGTGGCGGAATCCATACTCTTCCTGCGCACCGAGGTGCGCAACCTGCTGCTGGTCAGGAACATGCTGCCCAGGTTGGGCGCGGGGAGCATGAGCTCGGCGGTGCTGGCGCAGTTCAGCCCCCAGGAGATGGCCGATATGCTCAGCCATTTCTTCCCCGCAGTCCCGGAACTCACCCCCAAGGCCGACGCCATCCTCAGGGCGGTGGGATTCAACAAAGGAGAAGTGGACCTGGCGCTGCGGCTTCTTCGCGACCGCCTGGTGGACCTCGGGCAGGTGCCGCCCGAGCTGCTCCCGACCCTGCCGGGTGAAGGGGGAAGCGGGGCGGAAGCGGCGCTAGAACGGCTCCCGGAACTGGAGGAAATGCACTCCATCCTGGGCGAATACAGCGAGGAGGAGCTGAGGGAGATCGAAGCCATCTCCCTTTTCGACCCCGCGGCGGAGATGCCGGCGGAGACGGCCCCCATGCTCGTGGACCTCCTGCGCCGCGCCGGCAGCCTCCTCAACCCGGGAAAGGCGGTGGAGCTTCTACAGCAGGCTTTCTGGTCCCTGGCCATGACCGGCCGCCTCGGCCTCGCGGCCATGGCGCTCCAAGGCACCAGCGAGATCCTCAGCCACGCCGACCCGGCGCTGGACCCCTACCGCTCCGATCTCCGCCGCATGACCGAGGAGGCGGCCGCGGAGAAGGTCATGCAACGCGTCATCCAGCTCGCCTGCGAAAACCGAAGTGACCCCCGCTCCCTGGAAGGCCTGAAGGACTACATGGCGGTGCTGGGGGAAAAGGGGGTATCGGCCATGGTGGAGGCCCTGGGGGCGGAGGATGACATGTCGGTGCGCAAGTTCATCATCGACACCTTGACCACGCTGTGCCGGGACCGCGTAGCCCTCCTGGGCGCGCACATCAACGACCCGCGATGGTTCCTGGTGCGCAACCTGGTCACCATCATGGCCCGACTTCACACTCCGGAGACCCTCCCCTTCCTGCGCGTGACCTTGGAACATCCCAACCCCAAGGTCAAACACGAGAGCATCCGCGCCCTGGGGCTGACCGGCGGCCGGGAGGCCTCCGACCTGCTCATGCGGGGCCTTGGTGACGCGGACGAAAAGGCGCGCGTGCTTTGCATACGCTGGCTGGGGAGACTGCAGGAATCACGGGCGGTGGGGCCGCTGGTAAGGATGCTGGAGGACCGCGACCCGGGCGCCGAGAACCCGGCGGTAAAGAAGGAGATCGTTATCAGCCTGGGAGAGATCGAGGCGCCCGAGGCATTCGAGGTCTTGAGTAAATACCGCTCCAAACAAAAACTGCTCAACCGCGCGGAGTGGCTGGAGGTGAACCAGGCGGCCGCCGAGGCCATGGAACGCCTCAAGGCTAAATTCCCGCACCTGGGGAGGATGGCATGAGCGAGAAGACGGCACCCGAGGGAAAAGGGCCCAATACGGGGCGGGCGGAGCCGGGACGGCATGCGAACGGCGCGAACGGGGAAGCGGCTCAGGACGGGAGATCCTTCAAGGAAGGCGCGCTCGAGTACTTCCATTATCGTGGCAGCGTGGAAAGGGCGCGGGAGGTGCTTCGGCTATTCCAGGCCGCCAAGAAGGCCGCTTCCATCTACCCGCCCAACCACGAGATATGCCTCGGCGCCTTCGCCGAGTTCATGCGCGGGTTCCGGGAGTTCCTGACGCGGCGCGAGGCCTTCTCCCTGCAAGTGGTGGGGGAGGAGTTCTTTTTCGAGGGAAGGCTCTTGGCCAGGGAAAGCGTCCTGTACTATCCCCTCATCAAGGAGTTCCAGGAAAAGGGAATCGGGGGACTGAGCATCGGGGCGGGCCTTGGGGCGGGCGAGTTCGTGGGCTTCCTCTACCTCTTGAACCGAGGCAGCGAGGAACTGCGCGCCCAGGGCGGCCTCAAAGCGTTGCTGGACGCCAAGGGCATCTCCAACATCGCCATAGACGACCCCGGCACCTGGCGCGAGAAGCCGCCGGAGTCCAGGGAACGTTCCACGGCCCGGGAGGAATACTATGACGCCGTCAACGTCATCCGCGAGCTGGCGGACCAGGTGGTGAGCGACCGGCGCCTTTCCACCGGCAAGGCCAACCGCGTGGTAGGGGCGATGCTGAGCCGCGTGGGAGAGAACCGCTCCGCCGTCCTGGGCCTCGCCACCATCAAGAGCTACGACGAGTACACATCCTTCCATTCCGTGAACGTGCTCATCCTCTCCCTGGCCCTGGGGTCCATGCTCCCCCTCGACCGCGGGGCGCTGATAATCCTGGGCACGGGGGCGCTTCTTCACGACCTGGGAAAGATAACCATTCCCCAGGGGGTGCTGACCAAGAGCGGCCCCCTTACCGCGCAGGAGTGGGAGATGATGCGGGATCACCCCGCCAGGGGCGCCGACATCCTGCTCGCCCAGCCCGGCGTGCACCCCCTATCGGTGATGGTCGCCTACGAGCACCACGCGCGCTACGACCTCAGAGGATACCCGAGGATAAACGGCAAGAGACTCCAGGGCCTCTTTTCACGCATCGTGCAGGTCTGCGACGTCTATGACGCCATGACCACCACCCGGCCTTACCAGAGGGCGCGCACTCCCGACCAGGCCATGCGCGTGCTGGTCAAGGAGATGGGATCCTCCTTCGACCCCCTGCTGGTCAAGGTGTTCATGGACATGATGGGGATGTTCCCCGTGGGAACCCTGGTGCGCCTGGTCACCGGCGAGACGGCGGTGGTTTACGAGGCGGCGGGCGAGGACGCCGCTTGGCCGCGGGTGAAGGTGATCCGGGACGCGGAGGGAGGGGAAGTCGAGCCCCGGGTCATGGACCTGGCGCGCCTGGTGGAGAAGGTGGGAGAGGGAGGCCGGGCCATACTGGAGTCCATCCACCCCGAGGACGCAGGCATCGACCCCCAGGATTATCTCTGAGGCGCTATGCCGGCCTTATAGACGGGTCAGGCCATCCGCCGCGGCGGTCGACACGCTTGGATTTGGCGAGGTCTAGCGCACGAAGCCGGAAGCGGGCTTATCAGCCCATCAAGCAATAATCCAGCCGCGGAGAAGGCCCTTCACGTTCACGTAGGCATACAACACGTGCCGCTTCCTCTCGATGCCCACGCGGTATGGCGCGAAGATCCAAGCGTCGTTCCATGCATGACTTACCGGCAATCAAGTACGGCGATCCGGCAGGCCCGGCGTCTTGATGCCATGGAACGCCCGCCGACTTGCGCCCCGCGTATTGCTGGTATTATATGGTATCTACAAACGGCCCACGACGGCCAGGGCGGGGCTGCCTTGCTCAGGGCTCGCGCCAGCGGATGCGCACGCGGGAGAAAAGGAGACCGGAAAGGGCCACGCAGCTCATTGCAAGTATCCAGGCCCCTGCGTAACTCCCGGTGTGGTCGAAGATGAAGCCCGTGAGGTAAGGCCCGGCGGCCCCGCCCAGCGCCCCCCCCGTGGTCACCGCCCCGAAAATGGCCCCCATGTTCGCCTTGCCGAACACCTCGGCGCAGACGGCGGGGATCACCGGGCCGTAGGCGGCGAACCCGAACCCGAAGACGGCGGCGAAGACCATCAGCGACCACACGTTTCTCACCAGCATCAAGATGACCAGACCGAGGAAGAGGAAAGCGACGGAGGGGTAGAGGGCCGCTTTTTTCTCCCGCGTGCGGTCGGATAGCCATCCGAAGAAGAACCTACCCAGGATGGAGGTGGCGCCGAAAACGGTTACCGACCACAGCGCCCATTCCCTGGTTATGCCGCGGTCGGTGGCATAGGGCACCTGGTGGAACTGCACGCCGTAGAGGGCTATGACGATGAGCACGAAACCCGCAAAGAGCAGCCAGAAAGAGGAGGTGCGAAGCGCATCCTTGAGGGTAAAGCCTCCCGTCCCATTCGCGGACGCGCAGGCCTCCTCTCTCTCCCCCGCCCCCTCGGCAACCGCGCCCACCGGGGCGCCTTCCGCCGAGGCCCGCCTTTCGTCTCCGGGGCGGGCGAAAACCGCGGGCGCCCCTCCCTCCGCCCTCCCGCCAGGCTCCGGGCGCGCGTTTTGGTCAACGGCCGCAGTCGGGGGAAGGCCGCGCGAGGCCGAACCCGCGCCGCCGGGGCCGGGCGAAGCAACCGGCGCGCTCACTGCGGGCGCCTCGCCAAGCTCCGGGCCCGGCTTTTCCCCTCTCCGCGCAGGCCTCGCATCTTGCGCGCCCGGTTCCTCCCCCTCGCATTCCCCCGGCGTCCCGCCGCGCAGGAGGAAAACCGCCGGTAAGAAAAGGGCTAAGGCCACGTATCCCAGGAACTGGAAAGCGCCCCTCCACCCCCAGTGCGCCTGCACCAGGCCCGTGAGGCGCGGAAGCACCATGGTGCCCACCCCGATGCCCACCGTGGCCACTCCCAGAGCCGTGCCCAGCCTGCGCTTGAACCACATGGCCACGGAGGTGTTGGAGGGGACGAGGCCGATGCCGTTTCCCCCCACGCCGAAAACCACCCCGAACCAGAACACCAGGGCGGCAAGGCTGCCGGCGCGGGAGCACATCCACAGCCCCACCCCCGAGACCAGGGCTCCCCCGGCCATCACCCAGCGCGGGCCGTAGCGGTCCACCAACCTGCCCGTCAAGGGGGCCAGGAAAGCGTAGATCATGATGCACACCAGGAAGGGAAGGGAGACGGCGCCGCGCCCGATGCCCAGGTCCTCGGCCACCTCCTTGACGAAGATGGTCTGGGTGCCGCGCACGCCGTAGTTCACGAACATCACCAGGAAGGCGACGCCCACCACCATCCAGCCGTAGTAGATGCCTCTGCGGGCTCTTTCCACCTTTTCCCCTCTTATCTCGCCCACCGCAGGCTGAAATCGCGCAGTACGGCGGCGGCGTCCACCGCCTCCTCGGCGTCGTCGAATATGGGCAGGCTCACGACGCGTCGGGCGTTGTTGCGCACCTCGGCGGTGGCAAGGAGGCTGAACACCAGGGGCTTGCCGTGCTTGTCCACCAGGGCCTCGAGATCGGGGAGGATGTTCTTGCGCAGCCCGTGTATGCCTCCCGTGCTCACCTCGCCGGAGGCCATGCGCGAGATGAGGAGCATGATCACCCCGTCGATGAAGTCCTGCTCCATGAGGCGGTCCACGATATACACCCTGGCCTCGGCGTCGTGCACGTCGCCCAGGTCCACGGGGTTGGTTATATTTACCACCCCCGCCCGGAGATGGCTCCTGATGTCCTCGACCAGGGCAGCGGGTAAAGGCGGAAAGACGAATCCGCGGCGCGCGCACTGGTCGGAGGCCAGCACCAGGATGCCCCCGGTGGGCGACACCAGGGCCACGCGGTTGCCGCGCAGGGGCGGGAGGGAGAAGACCTTGGCGTATCCCGCCAGCTCGGCGAGGCGCCCCACGCGCTTAATCCCCGCCTGGCGCAGCGCCCCGTCCAGCACCGCGTCGTCGTTGGCCAGGGCCGCGGTGTGCGACTGGGCGCTCTCGCGGGTCAGGGGCTCCACGTTCGCCTTGTAGAGGAGGATAGGCTTTTTGATGGAGCGCGCCGTCTCCAGCAGCGCCCTCCCCCTCTCCACGTCCTCCAGGTACATGCAGATGACCTCGGTGGCGGGATCCCTCCCCAGGTACTCCAGGTAGTCCACCTCGTCGAGGTCGGTCTTGTTCCCGATGCTCACGAACTTGGCGAACCCGGTGTTCTCGTCCTTCAAGCGGGCGAGGAAATCCAGGCCTATGCCCCCGCTCTGGGCCACGATACTCACGCAGCCGCGCGGGAGTTCGGGGGGGATGGGCACGAAGGGCAGGCACAGCCCGGTATGGGCGTTTATCACCGTGAGGCAATTAGGGCCCACGAAGCGGATACCGTGCCTTCGCGCCGCCGCCACCAGCGCGTCGCGCAGCTCTCCTCCCCCGGCGAACTCCTCGAATCCGCCCGCGGGGATCGCCAGACGGGTGATCCCCTTGCGCCCGCATTCGTCCACGATGTCGGGGACCGCCGGCGCGGGCACGATGATCACCCCCAGGTCCACGGGCTCCGGAAGATCCGAAACGGAGGGGTAGAGGCGGTACCCGAAGGCCTCCCCTCCCTTCGGGTTGACGCCATATATACGGCCTTGATATTCCCAGGCGATGAGGTTCTGTAGGATGTACCCCCCGAGGTTGCCGGGGCGCTCGGATACTCCGACGATGACTACGCTTCGCGCCTCGAAAATGCGTTCCATGGCGGGATAATTATAGCACCGGGATACCCTGCCATGCCCCGTTTGCGGCTTTATCGCCGTCCGTTCCGGCTATATAATGTCTGTGGGCCGTTAGCTCAGTCGGTAGAGCACCGGACTTTTAATCCGGGTGTCCTGGGTTCGATTCCCAGACGGCTCACCAGCAAAATACCAGGTCAAGGCCCCTTTCCGGAGGGGCCTTCCTCTTGGTCATGGTTTTCGCGCCGGAAATACGCCGGGGTTTTGCGGTTTCGCGCCGGTATCATACCGCTAAGAGCAGGCCCTCCGGTATCCTTGAACCACGCGGGACGGCCACGAGAATCCGCATCGGCCCGGGTGGTTGAGCAATCGGGCAGTCGGCAATAGACTTAACGCATGGATGATCATGTTCTCGAGGAACTCATGCAGTCCATGCGCATAGGTGCCGCTGTTGCGCGTAACCTCCTGGCCTACTTCCCTTATGCGCTGAGAGGGGACGCGGGGAAAAGCAGCGGGTATGTGGAGGCAGGCGACATCCGCGTCTATTACCGCTCTTACGGGAGCGGGCAAGCCGTGCTCCTTCTGCACGGAGGGTTCATGATCGCCGAGACCTGGGCGGGCCAGATCCCGGCGCTGGCGCGCCACTACCGGGTCATCGCGCCCGATTCGCGCGGCCACGGGCGCACCACTCTGGGAACCCTTCCTCTCACCTACCGCCAGATGGCGGCGGATGCCGTCGCCCTCATGGAGGGGCTGGAGGTGAGCAGCGCCCACGTGGTTGGTTGGAGCGACGGCGGCTGCACGGCCCTGGCGCTTGCGCTGCTGCATCCTGAGAAGGTCAAAAGCGTGGCCCTCCTCGGCACATCCTTCCACACCGACAACTACAGTCCCGAGACGAAGGAGAAGATCGAGAAGACCCTGCGACCCCGCTCCCTGTCCATGCTGGGTTTGAGGGCTTTGCGCAGGATGCTCACGCCTGAACCCGGGAAAGGAGAGGAGTTTTTAAAAAGGATGTCGGCCATGTGGCGGGAGCTTCCCGACTTCAGCGTCGAGGAGCTGGGGCGCATCGAAGCTCCCGTGCTGGTGATAGGCTGCGACCGGGACGAGTTTCTGTCGCTGCACCCCGATCCCCTGCGGGTTTTCAAGGAGACCGCGGCGGCCGTCCCAGGCGCCAGGCTCGAGGTGATAAGGGGAGGCACCCATTTCGTGCACATGGAGCGCTCGCGAGCGGTGAACCGCCTCATCCTCGGCTTTATTCAGGATGAGGAGAGCCGGGGCCGGTGACATGGAGGTCGGGAGGCTCGAAGTTGGAGTGCCGCAAGTGCGGGGCGTGCTGTATAGCGCTCTCGATATCGTCCCTGAACAAGCCCGCCGGGGTTAGGTGCGAGCACCTCACCCCGGACAACCTCTGCGCGCTGTGGGGAAAGCCGGGGCGTCCCGAGGTGTGCTCCGCCTACCACCCCGATCCCCTCTTCTGCGGCGGCAGCTTCGAGGAAGCCCTGGAGCTCATGCGGGTCGCGGAGGAGGACTGCCGGTAGCCGTGGGGTCTGCTTACCGCTGGACACCATACCCTTCACCGCGGAGCGAGAACGCTCAACCGCGAGACTAAGAATCCCGATAACCGCAGAAGAACCAAGACATGCGGTGCATCCGAGAGGAAGGTGCGGTCGGACATGGGAGGAACCTGGAACCGGAGCATCCAGATATTCAGGGAGAGCCTGGGGGTGCTGAGGAAGGACAAGGAGCTGGTGCTTTTCCCCATCATCTCGGGGATCATCACCCTCGTGCTCACCTTGTCCTTTATCCTGCCCCTGGCGTACTTCACCGGCATCAAGGACGGGAACTGGGACAACAACCCCCTGTACTACGTGGTCATATTCCTCTTCTACCTCGTGAGCTACTTCGTGGTCATCTTCTTCAACACCGGCCTCATCGCCTGCGCGCATATACGCCTCAACGGGGGAGACCCCAGCTTCGGCGACGGCGTGCGCTATGCCGCCGCGAACCTGGGCAAGATCGCCGGGTGGGCCCTGATATCGGCCACGGTGGGCATGGTGCTGCAGGCCATCCGCGAGCGCGGCGGCATCATCGGGAGGATCGCCGCCGGCATCTTCGGCCTGGCGTGGAACCTGCTCACCTTCTTCGTCATCCCCATCATGATCTTCGAGAACCTGGGGGTGATCGAATCCATCAAGGGATCGGCGGCCCTGTTCAAGAAGACCTGGGGGGAGAACGTGGTCCTGAGGTTCTCCCTGGGGCTGATCATGTTCGTCCTCGGCCTGGCGGGCATCATACCCCTCCTGCTGGCCGGATTGACGAAATCCGTGGCGGTGATCATCCCGGTCGTCGCCGTCGTGGTGCTGTACTGGTTCGCCCTGGGCATCCTGAGCGCCAGCTTGAACGGCATCTTCGCCGCCGCCCTCTACAACTACGCCCGCACCGGGGTGGTGCCGCAGGGATACAGCCCCGGGGTCATCGCCGGCGCCTTCGAGCCCAAGACCAGCCGGGGCCTCTTCTCCCGCTGAACCACATGGGGTCACCCCCGACATTCGACAAACGGCGCCAGGGTCTATGCCGAAGAGGTGCTCGCGGCCGTGGAGCGCCGATGAGAGACTTGCCTCGATGACGGCGGGATGCCGTTCAGCCCCGCTCCCTTCGGTGGCCGGACTCCGCTTCCCTTCTCCTCCGGGTATCCTTGCTCTCTTCATCGCCCGGATTCGTCCCTCCCTTTCTTGACCGGACGCCGCTCCCCGCACTTCCCTGGCGCCCCCGCCCTGATCGCGGCGCGCAATTTGAGAGCATAGACGCGGGACCGCCAGAGGGTCCTGGGTTCTAAGCCGCCATAGTAGCGGTGCCAGTTGACGATGGAGGCCAGCGCGTCCCGAGCCTTCGCCCGCGGGCTTGCGCGTAAAGGGAAGCGCCGGCGCCCGCGGGGAAGGAGTTCCCCGTTCAGCAGCAGGTACTCGCTCTCCCCGGCCACGAACATCCCGGTGGGGCAGGCCTTCACGCAGCGCTTGCACTTGGCGCAGAATCCGTCGGTAAAATAGCGCGGCGGAAGCGGCGGGTCGCTGCGCAGATTCGCGTCGGTGAGCACCGCGCCCAGGTAGACGGACGCCCCGTACTCCCGTGTCACGGCGTTCCCGGACCATCCCTGCGCCGCGATGCCCGCCGCGACGGCGCCCAGCCGCAGCGAGAAGGCGGGGCGAGGGCGGAAGACATAGACGGCGCGGCGGTAGTCGGCGCTCAACGGCACCCCCACGGCGCGGTGTCCCTGCGAAACGAGGTAATCTGCCAGGTCCTTGCCGATGCGCTGCAGGCGCTGGTAATTGAGGAACTGGTCCAGGTTATGCGGCGCCGGCGACCTTTTGGCGAGGAATTCGTACAGAGCGCCTTCGTGCATGGGCAATGCCATGGCGACGACAGACCTGGCGCCGGGCATGGTGTAGGAAAGGTCAAGGGAAGGAGGGCCGTGCAGGCGCTCCGGCCCCGCGATGCCCACCACCTCCACGCCCAGGCGGCGCGCGAAATCCTTGATCCTGTCCTCGAGACTCTCCATCACTTCCCCCTTACCCACATCCGCGCGGATAGCGATCATGCATGGCCGCGAAACCGATCCGCCGAGATGCCGCGGCAAGCGCCGCCCGGCAATAGCCTACCATAACTCAACAAGATCAGGCCTTGAAGGCTGATGCCGGGCAAAATCTGCGCATTTGCGGAAAACCGGAGGCTGGCCCCAAAAGCCTAGGTTTGGCAACCTTCGCTGAAGGTTCGGGGCTGTACCCATGGCGCGTTGTTTATACATTTATGGGGTTGGGTATATAGCGACTTGAGTAGTCCAAGCTACAGGGAGGGGAAGGTTGCAGGAGGGGGTAGAGATGCAAGCGGAGAAAAGCCTGTCCGGCCTGATAAAAGCCCTGCCGTCGCTGCTGCGCATGGAGGAGACCAAGGGGCTGGGCCGCACCTTCAAACAGCAGTGGGGCGGGGGGCGCAACACCTGGTCGATCGTTTGGAAGATATTTTCAGGCGGACAGGGGCTGCTTAAAAACCTGCGCGACCTGGGAAAGGTCAAGGTGGGAAAGATAGCGCCCAACCTCTCCCTCGGCTTGTGGGAGGTGCTCGGCGAGCGCGAAGCGGTGGTGGACGGCGAGAAGAGATACACCTACCGGGAGCTCAGCGACCGCGTGCTCAAGCTGGCCAACGCCCTGCAGTCCCTGGGAGTGAGACCCAAGGACCGCGTGGCGGTGATGATCCACAACGGCGCCCCCTTCCTGGAGATACTGAACGCCACCAGCCTCATCGGCGCCCCCATGCCCTTCGTGAACTGGCACCTCACCGGCGAGGAACTGCTGAAGACCATCAACCTCAGGAGCCCCAGGGTGTTCATCTTCGACGAGGAATTCATGCACGAGATCCAGGACATCCGCGACGGCCTGGTGGGAGTCGAGCACCTGGCGGTCATCGGCGGCGAGGAACCGCCGCCGCAAGGGATGCTGTCCTACGAGGATCTCATCGCCAAAAGCCCCGCCACGCGGCCGGAGGTCAACTTCCTGGCTTCCCTCAACCCCTACACCGGCGGCACCACCGGCACACCCAAGAGCTCCAACCTCTACGACAGCCTGAGCTACGCCCTCTCCGACCTGGCGGAGGCGCCGCGCGAGAGCTTCGAGAACTTCCTCCCCTACACCTCCCGCGCCTTCAGTTATTTCTACTGGTTCGGGGGCGACCGCATCTGCGACCCCATATCCAGGAACATCAGGACGCTCATCGTCACCCCCGTCTATCACGCCGGCACCGCGGCGGGGTGGGCGCCCTGTTTCCTGCTGGGGGCCACGGGGGTGTTCATGCGCCGCTTCGACGCCGAGGAGTGGCTGCGCCTCATAGAGAAGGAGCGCATAAACTGGGCCTTCGTGGCGCCCACCATCCTGCAGAGGGTCCTGGCCCTGCCCGAAGAGGTGAAGAGGAAATACGACCTCAGCCATATGCGCTCCCTCATTAGCGCCGCCGCGCCCTGCCCCCCGCAGGTCAAACGGGACATCAACGCGCTCTTTCAGGCGCAGGGGGCGCCGGGGCCGGTCTTCTGCGAGTACTACGGCAGCTCCGAGACGGCCATCATCACCGTCCTGCTTCCCGAAGACTACGAGGAGAAACCACAGCGCATCAACAGCGTGGGCAAGGCCCGCTGCGGTGACCTGGGCATATATATCGAGGAAGAGGGACGTTGGGCGCGCCCCAATGAGATCGGCAAGGTCATGGGCCGCACCGCCTCCACCCTGTCCCTGCGCTATCCCGGCTCCGAGGACCGCCTGCACGAGTCCCTGCGTATCATCGAAGGCAAAGAGTGGTACGACGACGGCCTGCTGGGATATCTGGACGAGGACGGTTTCCTCTATCTCACGGGCAGGCTCAAGGAGATGATCATCACCGGCGGCGTGAACATATATCCCCTGGAGATAGAGGGGGTCCTGCTGCGTCACCCCGCCGTCTTCGACGCCGCGGTGGTGAGCATGCCCCATCCCGACCTGGGAGAGGTCCCGGTGGCATGCGTGCAACTGCATGAGGGAGCGGAGGCGGGAGAGGAGGAGGTACTGGACTTTTGCCGCCAGCAGGGTTTGCGCGGCTACCTGCTGCCGGCCAAGGTGGAGGTGCTGGACGAGCTGCCGCGCCACATCGACGGCAAGATAATCAAGCGGGAGCTGGAAAAACGTTACTGGAAAGATATAGAAAGAAAGGGGTAGGGTCGATGGAGCTGAAGGAAGTAGTGGTGGTCGAGGCGGTGCGCACGCCCACCGGCAGGTCGGGATGGGCTGGGGCGGCCAAGGGCGGAGTTTTTTCGAACGTATCGGCCCAGCACCTGCTGGCGACGGCCTTGCGCGGGCTGGTGGACCGGGTGAAGGAAAAGGCGCCGGCCTTCGAGGAGACCTCCATCGAGGACGTGGCGGTGGGCTGTCTGAGCCAGATCGGCGAGCAGGGACTCAACGTGGGACGCATCGGCGTGCTCGCGGCCGACCTCCCGGAGGAAGTGGCCGGTTGGACCTGCAACCGCTACTGCAACGCCGGCCTGCAGGCTATCAACTCCCAGGCCCACGCCCTCATGTGCGGCGCCGGCGACATCGCCATAGCGGCGGGGGTGGAGAGCATGAGCCATTACGGCATGGGGTCGGATTTCCAGGTGGCGCTGCAGGCGGGGCTGCCGGTGTCCATACATCCCAGGGCCATGGAGCGCGCCGCTCTCGCGCCCATGGGCGTCAGCGCCCAGATGCTCGCCGATCGCTACAACCTTGACCGGGAGGACATGGACCGCTTCGCCCTCTGGAGCCACCAGAAGGCGGTGCTGGCCATGCGCGAGGTGGAGGAATACCGCAAGCGCGTCATCCCGGTGGAGGTGGAGGGCGAGGGGGGCGAGAAACGCCTGGTGGAGTTCGACGAGCCGCCGCGCGCCCAAGCGGTGGACGACCCCGAGGCGGCCCTGGAGAAGATACGCTCCCTGCCGCCGCGCTTCCGGGACGACGGCACCGTCACCGCCGCCACTTCTTCGGCCATCGTGGACGGGGCGGCTGCCGCCATGCTCATGACCGCCGATAAGGCGGAGGAGCTGGGGTTGGAGCCCCTGGCCCGCATCGTGTCCACCGCCGTGGCCGGATCTGAGCCCCTGATCATGCTCCTGGGGCCGGTGCCCGCCATGCGCAAGGCCCTGGACCGCGCGGGCATCACCATGGACGAGGTAGGAGTCTTCGAGCCCAACGAGGCCTTCGTCTCTCCCGTGCTCGCCTTCTGCATCGAGTTCGGCCTGGAGTTCGACGACCCGCGCATCAACCCCACCGGGGGCGCCTGCGCCATCGGACACCCCATCGGCTGCACGGGAGTGCTCTACTTCACGGAGATGGTGCATTACATGAGACGCCAGGGAATAAGATACGGGCTTCAGACCCTGTGCGGCGGCGGGGGCGTGGGCATCGCCACGGTGGTCGAACGGCCGTAAGGGATATCGGTGAGCGCAAAACCCGCTTGAAAAAACCGTCCCCGTTCAACGAGGGAGCGCCTTCTGCGACCACGGCATGGATTTTCCGCCGCCTCAACGCGGTTACGCATATACGAGGGACAAATCAACCGGAGATTCTGTGTTAACAACTCAAGTAGCCCGGGAATCAGGGCTCAGACATCGTGATGATGATAGCTACAAGAAAAAGTCGGTGCCGTATTGTCTCCTTCCGAAGTCATGGTGTAAGGGCTACTATCGGCTGGGCACCGTGGTATCTCTTCGATAAAACTCGGACTAAGGTCCTCCATAGATTCTGGGTTCTCGCCGTTTTCTACCCTGTATTGTATGGAAGCGGTTTTCAAAGCCCTCAGGTTCGCGAGACAAGCTTTGGATGCGCTTGATGAGCGCGCGCTCACGTAAACGGGAACGGCTATGCCCACGAGGATGCCGACGATCAGGATGACGATCATCAGCTCTATGAGCGTAAAAGCGCTTTCTCTATTCATATGCTCATGCGAACGGCAGGAAGCTCGCCCATCGAGTCATCGAGTCATCGAGTCATCGAGTCACAAAGTGTATCGACACTTCCCGCTTTGAAATAAAGACCGTCCCCGTCGGTTTGTATAGGCCTCCGACCACCCGGCGTAAATGAGGCTGTTTCCTATCTCCGGCATCGAAGATGGCGGCCTCCTCGACAACGCGGCGGAAAAGCCGGCGCTACCTTGCGACGATATGCCGGCACAGATATGGCGCCCGGAGACTCATGAGATCGAACCTCGAATCCGTCACCTCCTCGCTCTATACATGCCCCGAGGAGTACTCCTTTACCCCCTTTCGAGTGGATTTTTATTTTGAGGCAACGAATCTATTTGGAGTACATTCTTTATGAGTCAATTCGGCATGTTGACAAGCCGCCTTGCCTGCCTTAAAATGCCACCCATCATGAAAGGACAGGCGCGCGTTTATCGATGGTGGTGGAGCCCCTCGTAGAGAGGGCTCCGGTCGCCGCGCGTTTCTCCCGCAAGATAAGAAGGCCGTGAATCCTCTCTAAGGGTCGCGGCCTTGTTCTTTCCCACCCTCATGAGGCCGTGTACCCGAGGTGCACGGCCTTACGTTTTCAGGGCAAGGAGGTCAGGAGGTAAGCATGTTCGGCGCAAGCTGTGTTCAGCGAGGCAACGGAGGCGTGAGGGGCATATACCGCCCCGGCGAGGAGGATTTCGTCGCCCTGGCGCGCCGTCACAGGGTGGTGACGGTGTCCCGCTCGGTGAGCGCGGACACCGAGACGCCGGTGACGGCCTTTCTCAAGCTGGCCCGGGAAGGGCGCGCTTTCCTGCTCGAGAGCGCCGAGGGAGGGGAGCGCTGGGGGCGCTACTCGTTCATAGGCTGCGGTTTCCAGGCGGTGCTCAGCTTCCGCGACGGTATCCTTGAACACCCCCAGGGCAGGGAATCGCGCGTGGAGGGCGTAAACCCCGTTTCCTACCTGTGCGAGCTCGTAGCCGGCCTCAGCCCCGCATGGTGCGAAGAAGACCTGCCCTTCACGGGCGGCGCGGTAGGCTACCTCGCGTACGACCTCCTTCCCTACCTCGAGGATATCGAGCTACGCGCGCGGGGCGGCCTGGACGTTCCCGATATGATGTTCATGCTCACGCGCAATTGCGCCGCCTTCGATCATCTGGCGGGGCGCCTCATCCTCATGTGCAACGTGCAGGTGGAGGAAGGAAGCGGGGAGGAAAAGCTGCGTGAAGAATACCGCCGTGCCATCTCGGAAATAGAGAGCATGGCGAGTGAGCTGCGTGAAAGCCGCCCGGGAGGGGGGACGGCGGACGTTTACTTCCTCTCCGAGGAAGCGGATTTTCAGGGCGTGAGCTGCAATTTCTCCCGTGCCGAGTACGAGGAAGCGGTAGAACGGGCGCGTGAATACATCCACGCCGGCGAGGCCTTCCAGGTGGTGCCCTCGCAGCGCTTCTCCTTGCCCATGCGTTGCTCCCCCTTCTCCGTCTACCGCAGCCTGAGGTCGGAGAACCCTTCTCCCTACATGTTCTACCTGCGCTTCGGCGACCTGGACCTCATCGGCTCCTCGCCCGAGCCCATGGTGCGCCGCCGCGGCGACCGGGCGGTGATCCGGCCCATCGCCGGAACCAGGCCCCGGGGCGCGACGCCCGAGGAGGACCGCCGCCTCGAGAAGGAGCTGCTGCGTGACGAGAAGGAGCGGGCGGAGCATATCATGCTCGTGGACCTCGCCCGCAACGATCTGGGGAGGGTATGCGAGCCGGGGTCGGTGCGGGTGGAGCGCATGATGGAGGTGGAGAGGTTCTCCCACGTCATGCACCTGGTAAGCGAGGTCAGCGGACGCTTAAGGCCCGACTGCGGCAACTTCGAGCTGTTACGTTCCGCTTTCCCGGCAGGAACCGTGTCGGGAGCACCCAAGATCCGCGCCTGCCAGATCATCGACGAGCTGGAAAAGGACCGGCGCGGCCCCTACGCGGGGGCGGTGGGTTACCTCTCCTACGGCGGCGATATGGACACCTGCATCGCCATACGCACCATCGTTGCCAAGGACGGCTTCGCGCACGTGCAGGCGGGAGGTGGAGTGGTGGCGGACTCCGTCCCCTCAAGCGAATACGAGGAGAGCCGCAACAAGGCCCGGGCCCTTCTCCGCGCCATACGCCTCGCGGAAGCACGCGAGGGGGTGCGGGTATGAGCAGTTTGATCGCTGAGGACACCGTGGACGAGATCGCCTGCGCGGAAGCACGAGAGGGGGTGCGGGCATGAGCAGGGTGCTGTTGGTGGACAACTACGATTCCTTCACCTACAACCTCGCCCAGGCGCTGGAGGTCCTGGGGGCCGAGGTGATGACGGTGCGCAACGACGCTTTGCCCGCCAGGGAACTGGCGTCTCTGTCCCCCACTCACCTCGTCATCTCCCCCGGCCCGGGAACGCCCTCGCATTCAGGCATCACCCTGGACTCGGTGCGCCTCTTCGCGGGGAAGATACCCGTGCTGGGGGTCTGTCTGGGCCACCAGGCCATCGGCCAGTGCTTCGGGGCGCGACTGGTGAGGGCTCCCAGGCCGGTTCACGGCAAGGTTTCGCGCATCACTCACGACGGGAAAACCATATACCATGATCTGGAAAATCCCTTTAAGGCCACGCGCTACCATTCCCTGATGCTGGAGGACGTGCGCCCTCCCCTGGAGGTCAGCGCCCGCTCCGAGGACGGCCTGGTGATGGGGATCCGTCACCGCGGCCTGGGTATAGAAGGGGTGCAATTCCATCCCGAATCCGTCCTCACCCGGGAAGGCATGAAGCTCCTGGGCAACTTCATGGCCATGGGGGTGAGCGGATGATGATCGCAGAGGCTATTGCCAAGGTGGTGGGGGGCAAGTACCTGAGCCGCGAGGAAGCGCGCGAGGCCATGTCGTGCTTGATGAGAGGCGAGGCCAGTGACGCCCAGATAGCGTCCCTGCTCACCGCGCTGCGCATGCGCGGCGAGACGGCGCAGGAGATCGCGGGTTTCGCCCGCGCCATGCGCGATACCGCCACCACCATCAGCCCGTCCGTCGCCCCCCTGGTGGATACCTGCGGAACCGGGGGAGACGGCCTGCGCACCTTCAACATCTCCACCGCCGCGGCCCTGGTGGCGGCGGGTGCCGGGGTCTACGTGGCCAAACACGGGAACCGGGGCGTCTCATCCTCCTGCGGAAGCGCGGACGTGCTGGAGGCCCTGGGCGTGAACATAGACATGGAGCCCGTGGAGGTGGAGGAATGCATAGAGAAGGTGGGAATAGGGTTTCTTTTCGCTCCCCGCTTCCATCCCGCCATGCGCCACGTCATGCGCGCCCGGCGCGAGATGGGCATTCCCACCGCCTTCAACATCCTTGGCCCCCTGGCCAATCCCGCGGGGGTGCGTTCGCAGGTGCTGGGAGTGGGGATAGCGGATAAGGCGCCCCTCCTCGCGGCGGCGCTGGCGGAGATGGGAACGCAAAGAGCCCTGGTGGTACACGGCGAGGACGGCATGGACGAGCTCTCCACCACCTCACCTACCAAGATCTGGGAAGTGCGGGGGGGCGAGGTGTGCGCATACACCTGTGATCCCCAGGAGCTGGGAATACGTCGCTCCTCCCTTGCCGAGCTCGCGGGGGGAAGCGCGATGGAAAACGCCCGCATCATCAGGGACGAAATACTGACCGGCGTGGAGGGACCCAAACGCGACGCCACGCTGTTGAACGCCGCGGCCGCGCTGGTGGCCTCCGGCAAAGCCGAGCACCTGGGCAAGGGCATGGAGCTGGCGCGAAGGTCCATCGATTCCGGCGCGGCCTTGCGCGTTCTCGAGGCATGGGTGGAGTTCGGCTCCGAGAGGAGGGGGAGATGAGTGGGAGAGGCGTTGATGTTCCTGGATAAAGCGGCAGCCCTTGCCAGGGAGCGCGTGGAGCGCGCGATGAGGGAGTCCCCGCCTCGGCTTCTGCGGGAGGCCTGCGGGAAAGCGGCAGATCCTCCTCCCTTCGCCGCCGCGGTGAGGAGAAAGGAGGGTGAGGCCGTGGGCATCGTCGCGGAGGTGAAGCGCTCCTCGCCCTCCAGGGGGCCCATAAGGCCGGGGCTGCTGGTGGAGGAACAGGTAAGGGCTTATGAGAGGGGCGGGGCATGCGCCGTCTCCGTCCTTACCGAGCCCGTCTTCTTCTCGGGAAGCATGGATGACCTGAGAGACGCCGTGCAGGCGACGAGCCTCCCGGTTCTGCGCAAGGACTTCATCGTGCATCCTTACCAGCTCCTGGAAACACGCGCCGCGGGAGCGAGCGCGGTGCTTCTCATCGCCGCCCTGCACGGCGAAGCCGGCCTCGCTTATATGCTGCGCGAGGCCGAGGGAATCGGGCTGGAGGCGCTGGTTGAGGTGCACGACGAGCGAGAAGCGCGGTGCGCGGTGCGCGCCGGCGCCGTGATGATAGGGATAAACAACCGCGACCTCCGTACCCTGCGCGTGGACACCGGCAACACGCGCAGGATAGCGCGCAAGCTTCCAGGGGAGTTGGTGCTGGTGGGCGAGAGCGGCTACTCCCGGGCGGAGGACCTGGTGGGGCTCGCGGAACTCGGCGTGGACGCTGTGCTGGTAGGGGAATGCCTCGCGGCCAGCGAGGACCCCGAGGTCACGCTGCGCGAGCTGACGAGGCAGGCGCGCGTTTTCCCGGCGGCCGTCGCCATCTCCGCGAGGAAAGGCGAGGCGGGATGAGCCGCTTACGCGAGGCCGAGATCCCGCGCCTGCCCGCCGGGAGGCGATCAGACGCCGGTTGTTGATGGTAATGGCGGCCCTTTCCACCCGTGGTGGAAACGGAGACCGGGAACGCGCAAGCGGCAAAGGCCCGCGCCTGCCCATGGCCGTGCAGGAAAGAAGCAAACGCCTTGTGCGCGTTCGGGAGCTGCGGAAGTAGGAGTGGCGCCGGATAGATCCGTAAAGCGTCAGCAAGGAAACAGCAGCAGGAAGAGGTGGAGGGAGCAAAACCCCTGTGCGCGTTCGGGAGCCACGCAAGCGGGGGTGGCGCCGGAGCCGCCCGACCGGCGCGAGGCAAGGAAAGGAGGGATGGAAGATGGCCACGGGACTGATAAAGGCCTGCGGAATCACCCGCATCGAGGACGCCGTGGCGGCGGTTGAGTCCGGTTTCGACGCCGTGGGCATGGTTTTCGCGCACAGCCCGCGCCGCGTGGACCCGCGCGCCGCGAGGAAGATCTGCTCCTGCTTGCCGCCGTCCATCCTCAGGGTGGGCGTCTTCCTGGGACAGACGCGCGGCGAGATCAAGGGGCTGATGGAGTACTGCGGACTCGACCTGGCGCAACTGCACGAAGCCGGCAACACCGCACTGCCGGAAACGCTGGGAAGCCGGGCGGTGGTTGCGCTCCGGCCGCGCTTCGCCGAAGACCTGGAGGAGCTGGAACGGTATCACAGCGTCTTCGCGGTGCTCATCGACGCCTGGCACCCCGAGCTCGCGGGGGGCACGGGTACCGCCTGCGACTGGGATCTCGCCGCGCGTGCCGCGCGCTCCACGCGCATAATCCTGGCCGGCGGGCTGAATCCCGACAACGTGGTGGAAGCCGTGGCCCGCGTACGCCCCTTCGGGGTGGACGTCTCAAGCGGGGTGGAGGCGGCACCCGGAATAAAAGACCATGCCCTGCTGAGGCGTTTCGCGCGCGCCGCCCGGGAAGCCTTCATCGGCATCACCTCGCGGCGCATGGAGGAGGTCGGCGAACGACGAGGGCTGGGGCCGCGGGAAGGTATCGCGGATGGCGGTCCGGAGGCGGACTTCCGCCCGGCAGGCGGGGACAAGGGCTTCGACGTCTTAACGGCCGAGGTCAAACGGAAGGCAAGATGACGGAAGCTTGAAGGCGAGCGAAAAAGCTACGCAGGACAACGAGCGTGAGCGGGCGGAGGCCTCCCCATTGGGGGAGCTTGGAGAGATTCGAGAAATCCCGACGGCGAAAAAGGAGGCGAGAAGCCTTACGAGGAGAAACGAGGTCGAGGTAAACGGTAAGGCCGATGTCGCCGGTATTCGACAACGCAGAAGAGATCTCACGCGGAGAAAAGAGACCGAGATTAAAAGGGCATGGTGATGGAGATATGAACGGCAGGGAAAGGACGGTGGAGACGGGCAATCGGGAGCGCCGGGAGGCCTCTCCGGAACAGGGGCGTTTCGGAGAGTTCGGGGGAAGGTTCGTGCCCGAGACGCTGACGGCGCCGCTGGCGGAGCTGGAAGCTGCTTATAGTGAAGCGGTGGAAGACCCCGCGTTCCGGAGCGAGCTTGCGCTCTACCTGCGAGACTATGCCGGCAGGCCCACCCCCCTCTACGAGGCGCGGCGCCTCTCCGATGAACTGGGAGGAGCTTCCATTTTTCTCAAGCGCGAGGATCTCTGCCATACCGGCTCCCACAAGATCAACAACACCCTGGGGCAGTGCCTGCTGGCCCGGCGTATGGGCAAGCGCCGCGTAATAGCGGAGACGGGGGCGGGGCAGCACGGCGTCGCCACCGCCACCGCCGCCGCACTTATGGGTCTGGAATGCGAGGTCTTCATGGGGGAGACGGACATGGCGCGCCAGGAGCTCAACGTCTTCCGCATGGAACTGCTGGGCGCCAGGGTGGTGCCGGTGCGTGCGGGCTCGCGCACCCTCAAGGACGCGGTGAACGAGGCGCTGCGAGACTGGGTGGCGACCTCCGATCACACTCATTACTGTATGGGTTCGGTGGTGGGGCCGCATCCCTTCCCCACCATGGTGCGCGATTTTCAGTCGGTGATCGGTCGCGAGGCGCGGGCCCAGCACCTGGAGCGTACCGGCCGCCTCCCCCACTGCCTGGTGGCCTGCGTGGGCGGGGGCAGCAACTCCATGGGGCTCTTCCATCCCTTCCTAGCGGACGGGGTGCGCATGGTGGGAGTGGAGGCGGGCGGGATGGGGCCGGAGCCGGGACGGCACGGCAGCACCCTCTGCCTCGGCTCCCCCGGGGTGCTACACGGCGCCCGGTCCTACCTGCTGCAGGACGGCGACGGGCAGGTGCTGGAAACACATTCCATATCGGCGGGCCTGGATTACCCCGGCGTGGGCCCGGAACATTCCTTTTTAAAGGAGAAAGGACTGGCGGAATACGTCAACGTGTACGACCGCGAGGCCCTGCGTGCCGTGGAGCTGCTTTGCCGCTGCGAGGGAATCCTTCCCGCCCTGGAGAGCGCCCACGCCGTGGCTTACGCGGCAAGACTCGCCGCCTCCATGCCCAGGGAGACCTCCATAGTGGTCTGCCTTTCCGGCCGCGGCGACAAGGACGTGGGCACGCTCATGAGTTCCAGGGGGTGCGCGGGATGAACCGCATCGACCATGCTTTCCGCTCTGCCCGCGGAAAAGGCGCTCTGCTCATCGCCTACGCCACCGCGGGCTTCCCGGACCTGGAGGCCTCGGCGCGGATCGCCGCCTCCCTCCTCCCGCACTGCGATATCCTTGAGCTGGGTATCCCCTTCTCCGACCCCGTGCTGGACGGGCCGGTGATCCAGGAATCATCCCGCCGCGCCCTGGAGGCGGGTTTCCGTGTGGGCGACGTCTTCGACCTGGCGCGGGAGTTGCGCCAAGGCACGGAAAAACCGTTGCTGGCCATGACCTATTACAACCCCGTACATCGTATGGGGGCGGATGCGTTCGCGGAGCGCGCCGCGCTTGCCGGCTTCGACGGCATCCTGGTGCCCGATCTTCCCCTCGAGGAGTCCGTGCAGTTGCGTTCGGCGGCCGACCGCCACGGCCTCGCCGGCGTGCTCTTCGCCTCCATGACCACTCCGGACGAGCGCCTGCGCGCCATCGCCGCAGCCACGCGCGGCTTCCTCTATTGCTTTGCGGTAAAAGGCACGACTGGATTACGCGCCCGCCTGGCGGAGGGGCTGCCGGCCTTTATGCGCAGGGTTCGCTCCTGTTGCGAGGCGCCCGTGGCCCTGGGCCTGGGCATTTCAAGCCCGCAACAATGCCGCAGGGCGGGCGAGCTCGCCGACGCGGTGGTGGTGGGAAGCGCCCTGGTGAAGGCGTGCATGGACGTGCGGGACGGCGCAGGCGACCCCGCAGCCTCCGCCGCCGCGCTGGCCTCCTCGCTGCGCGCTTCACTTCGCTTTTCTTGACCCACGGGAAGGGAACCGGGGATCGCGGGTATAACTCACAATAGCGTGAGTGTGAACCTCCGGGGTCGATATGAGATGATGGCTGCCGTCGGTCTGT